>CALFYS010000127.1 GCA_937952245.1 uncultured Alphaproteobacteria bacterium
AATCTGTTCTGATAAAGATGCTGATAATGCGGCATCATCCGCCGATACACCCGCTTGACGCGATCAGGGGTATTTTCAAGATCAACATATTTGCGCTTTTGCGGGGTTAACCCTGTGGATTGCGCCAGATTGGCATGGAACGAGCCGCCATCCCACCAGCTGTGTTCCGATGGATCGCCGCCCGCCTCCCATGTCAGCGCGCTTTCAATAAAAGGAATGCCCACCGCTTCACAAAACGCGGCGGTCATGCCATGGGGATTTTCCAGCAAATCATCACTATCGACCACCGGCGGGGCTGAACCGTTGAGCGCCATCACCAGATCATAGAGCGCGCGCTGTTCAGGAAAGCCCACTTCCAATTCATCAAAATCAGGCCAGCGGGCATAAAGTGACGTCAAGGTCTTGGCCGGGTCTCTGATTAAAAACGCATGGGTGAAATGGCTTAAAAATTCAGCATCCCACATATGGTTAATGTAATGGGGGAAATCTTTGATAAAGACAGGGCCTTGTTCGGCCTTGGCTTTAATATCATCCCAAACACTTTCCAACGTCAGACCGGCGGTGGTTTTATCACCTTCTTGAAACCGCGGCCAAAGCGGGTCTTCACCCTGATACCACGCTTCGCCAAAAGGTTCATGAAGGCAATCGAGATCACCGCGCTGGCGCATCATCCATTCAAAAGCGGTGGACGTTGAGCGTGGCACCGCCCAAAGAGCAACAATTTTATGCATATTATATTCCTTTATTGATCTGCTCATCCCTGAACCTGCCCATTAGGGGCTTAAGGGATGTTGTTATTTTATAATGATGAGAGCAATTTGCCTTGTGCGGTTTCAGGCTTCAGCCCAAGGGTTTTGAAAATCCGCCAATATAAGGCCGTGTCATGACCAATGATGGGCGCGCCCAGGCGCTCTTCCAAGGCTTTTTCGTGATGCACAGGACGCTGCGCCAAGCCATCAGATGGGCGGCGATAATTGCTCATGCCATTGATCAGATAGGCATCCACATTCGGGGCTTTATCGGCGACATAATCAAACGAATCCCATAACAATTTCTCATCAAAACACCAGATGCAATCATCAACCGCTTGCTGGCTTGGGAACCAGCCTTGGTCATAAAAATTGCCTGCCCAGACCACGTCAAACCCAGCCTCTTTCAAAAATCCAACCGTGCCTTGGTACCATGTATCGCGGTGATAACAGGCGTTGAGCGCGACTTTTTCAGCGTTCATCTCCCGCAAAGCCTCCACCATGGCATAACCCGCCATATGAAACGGCGTTTCATAAGTCTCCGAAAGACGCTCGCAATGTTGCCGAATGCCTTCCACCCCAAGGCCGCTGGCGTGAACCCAGTTCGACCCCACTTGGCCACAAACATCGACACCGTTATTCGCCATGTTATGAACGAAATCTTCCAGCATATCGAAATTCTGTTTCCGCTGGTCAAGACGATGGGCGTAATCCGGCACATGAAGCATCCAGCCATGAACGCCAACCGTCCGCGGCGCCATCCTCAAAAAATCTGAAGGCCCAGCATCAAAATCATGGGGCGGACAGGTAAATCCCACCTGATGCGGAAAGAGTTTAACCTTAGGGTTTTGCCATTTCACTGGCTTTTGATAGCTGGACATGATCGTGCGTGCATCCTTTGGGCATTTTTAAAAACGTCCATTAATCAGAACCGCAAATTAAGGTTACCGTCAATATATAAACAGCGCGCCGTCAAGATCAGGCGTTAGCGATTACGTCCTTGCCGCTTCAAAGGCCGCCCATGCTTTTTCAAAGGCTTCGAAATCAAAGTCATCTTGGCGGGCGGGTTCTAGAATCAATTTTTCAGTTTCAAACATTTTCAAAATCGCCGCTTCCAGATCAGGGATGACTTCAGGGGGAATTACAACACCGCCGTGGCGGTCAGCGTGAATCAAATCGCCATCATTCACCTCCATGGAAAAAATCGTCACGGGCGTGCCAATCTCACGGACATGAACAAAAGCGTGGGACGGGCCAATTGACCCAGCGATGACAGGAAAATCAGGGGCAAGATCACCCAAATCCCGCATCACCCCATTGGTCAGCACACCGGAAAGCCCAAAGCCTTTATGAACAGTTGTGTTGACCTCTCCCCAGAACGCGCCAACGGCACTCGGAAAATCAAGGTCTTCCACCACAGCAACAGCAGGTCTTGGGCCTTCGGCCATATGTTGATAATACGCCATACGGCGTTTTTTGACATCTTCGGGCGGGTCTTGTGATGGCTCATTCGCGGCAATTTTCGCCGTCCGCGCATAGCCGACAATCGCCCCCGCTGATGGATCAGATGTCAGCATTGTGCCGCGGGTGAACGCGTTAAACCCGCGTTTGCCTTGGGCAGTTTCAATGGCGTTGCAAACACTTGGGGTATCAATCCGGCGCAATAACGCCAATAAAGATGGGGTCATCATTCCTCCAACCAGCGTTTTAACGCTGCCGTTGTTTCATCAGGTTTTTCAAGGCAAGGCAAATGCCCCGCGCCATTTATTGTCACCAGTTCTGACGTCTTAATCAAGTCATGCATGGCGTGATGACGTTGCGGCGGACAGAGCGTATCTTCCGCCCCATGCAAGATCAATGCAGGGACATTCACTTTTGCCAAGGTTTCGGTTTGATCAGGGCGAGACGCCAAAGCCTTTGATTGCTGGATAAACACATCTTTGCCTAGATCAAGTGCCATATCCATACAGCAATCAAGGATCGCCTGACGGTTCGGTGTATCCGCCAGATAATGGGGTTTCATCTCATCACGGATCACCTCTTTCAGCCCACCGTTGTTGACTTTTTCCATCTGGGCATCGCGCATTAATTGCCGTTCTTTTTCTTCGGCAAACGGGTTGCTGTCCATAATCGCCAGCCTCGTGATGCGGTCAGGGGCTTGCCTGATGATTTCCATCGCCAAAATCCCGCCCATGGAAAGCCCCGCCAGCGCAAATCGTTCCGGCAAGATGGCCAAGATCAATCGCGCCAAACCAGCCATGGTTTCAGCACCACGCATCGGCGGGATGATGACATCACGATCATGGCCAAGCGCCCGTTGTTGCGGGGCAAAAAGCCGATCATCGCACATCATCCCCGGCAACATAACCAGTGGATCAAATGTCACGGCACACTCTTAAAGGCGGCTTGAGGCCAAGGCCGCGCCTTCCGCAAGGCTGGATAATTTGGCATAGGCAATATCAGGGTCAACAGCCCCGAAGCCCGCGAATGTTCCAAAGCCGCAATCAGACCCCGCGATCACCCGATCCGCGCCGATAATATCGACAAAACGGGAAATTCTTTCCGCCACTAATTCAGGGTGTTCAACAAAATTGGTGGTGGTATCAACAACGCCGGGCACCAGAATTTTATCATCTGGAATTTCAGCTTTGCGATCACGAAAGACCGTCCATTCATGGGCATGGCGAGGGTTCGAGGTTTCAAACAGCACATACCGCGCCCTTGTGTTCATCAAGGTTGAAAAGACTTTATCCATATCAATGTCACAAATATGGGGGCCTTCATAATTCCCCCAACAGATATGCACCCGCACCCGCTCAGGATCAACATCCCGCAACGCGTGGTTTAAGGCTTCAACATGGGTATTGGCAATTTTAACAAACTCATCATCCGACAAATCCCCAAACAGCATATGCCGCGATAAAGCCAAGTCCGGGCAATCCAACTGAAGGTCTAGACCCGCGCCGACAATCGTTTCATATTCGTCTTTCATGGCATCGGCCAAGGCCGCCAGATATTCATCACGGCTGGCGTAATAATCATTTTGCAAAAACAGTGAGATGACCCCGGGGGAAGCGGCGTTCATAAACCCGCGTTTAGCCCCATGTTTGGCCATGGCGGATTTCAAATTGGCAATATCTTTATTCAGTTCATCCTGCCCTTTGGAGGTCACCGGCCCTGTACACATAGGGCGGGCATATTGCGGCGTGCCGCCATCATCGGCCAGCCGTTTTAAAAACCCGGGGAATAATTTCAAATCACCCGGGGCGTTGCGAGGGCTGTCGCCTGAAAATCCAGTGTAACGATCTTTAACATAGGTGGCGTAAGAAATTTTGGACGTCTCCCCGTCGGATACAATATCCACCCCCGCTTCAACTTGGCGGCGCACGGTTTCAGCACAAGATGATGCCATGCAATCATCAAAAGCCGATTGGTCATAAGGTTTTTCATTCTCACGCGCGAAAATGAAATCAACAACCTCTTGGGTGCGGGGCAAAGACCCCACATGACTGGTTAAAATTTTGGTCATATTTTCCTCCCTTATAACCTTACCGTGATGGCGCGGCTGTTTCAAAAGCCATGGTGGGGCCTGCCGGATCATCAGTATTGCGGACACGGAACAGGCTTGCCTCACCGCTCATTGAAGGGGTGATTTTGCGCGCCATGCCGGGCGGCACCGCAAACACATCCCCCGGGGCAAGCGTGACGTGATCGCTTTCAAGCGCAACCGTCCAATGCCCCCGCATCACCATCAGAATTTCATGACGATCGGTGGTGTAAGACGTATCTTCCAGTGATCCATCACGGATCAATTCAAGGCTGAAGCCCGGGCGGTCTTTCAACATCCCATCTTCATCAATCACCAGCGCCGGTTGGCGATCCGCCATGGCCATCATATCCCAATAACGGGCAACAAACCGCGGCACAAATTCAGCGCTGGTGACATAGGGGAATAACGCCATTTGATCATCATCAAGGGTTGGCATAGGCGCGATGCCTTCAGGCAGGCTTTCGCCTTTCTTGCTGTCATAAAGCACGCCATTTTCGCCAAGCACCAACCCATGATCTTGGGCTTCTGTAATAACTTGAGGTGCCCAAATAACGCCACCGCCCGCATCATCACCACCAAGAATAGCCATGATCATGCCGTAATCAGTACCGATATTCTCAAAGCCTCTGAAAATGCCGGTGGGGATATTAATCACATCCCCTTCATTCAGCACCACCTCACCGTCATCACCGGTATTGCCCCAGAAAAAACGCCAACGGCCTGAAAGCACAAAGAACACTTCCGCCGTGCGGTGGGTATGAAGCGAATTGCGGCATTTCGGCGGTTGCCCCGCCGCGCCAATATTAAACCCGGGCGTGTCTTTGATATGAACGTGTTGATCAGCGGATTCCGAAACACCGCCGCCGATAATGGTAAAATTTTCTTTCTGATCAGACCCCGGGGTATGGGCATCAATAAAAGCGGTGCGGCACGGCACCAGATCACCATAACGGACAATTCGGCTTTCTATATCAGCCTTTTTCGTATCGGCGTTTGACATGACATTCCCCCTATCAGCCTGTCTGCATCAAAATTTGTTTCCAGATGGCGACTTCATCATAAAGCGCAAATTCATGACGGATTTTCGGCTCACCATTAACAAGCGCGCCAAATTCAACATGAGCCATGCCCAGAATATAAACCTCCGCGCCAGTGGGACGGCCAAACGCCCCCCAGCCATCATGCTTACCATGCAAAGACCAGCGGATCGCGGCCCGTGGCGGCATCATCGGGTCATCGCGACCAATTTGATGTTCAATCTTAAACGTCGCGCTTGGGAAGGCTGCCTTTAACCCGATCCAAAACTGATCAACCTCACCCCATCCTCGGGCGGTTGTCATGCCGGGGTATTCACCTTTGATGGCACGGTCATAAGCGTCAGGGATAACCGCTAAATCGGCGGACATGATGCGGGTTAAAACATCGGCGTAACGCTGACCCCATTCATTATCATTGCCCTTGCCTGTATAAGGCCCCACCATATCGGTTTCAGGGGTGAGCGGTTTTTCACAGTGATCAACACCGCCTTCGGTTTCGATTAAATGCGCGGCGGCGTCTTTCGCGGTCCAGCCAATCTGCTTGGCCACACCGCCGTAATCGCGCACCAGCCATTCATCGGTGATGGCGTTGTTAATCGCGTAACAATCGGCAATCGCGCGGAAATGGACAACATTGCCTGTTGGCTCCCCAAACATACTATGCCCCAGATGCGTGCCCGTGCAGTAAAGACGATGCGAGCTCAACATCCCGTCTTCATCATTGCCCGACCAAATCACATCTTCGCCCAACAGTTCACGGTCAGGGAATTCCACCAGCGTTGACATGGTCTTGCTGATCACCCCTTGATTGCCGCGATAAACCCCCAAGGGCATCCGCAGATACATATCTTCACCGTAATATTCATTGAGCGTGGCGATCCCACGGTCTTCCCAAATTTCTTTGGTGATCCCCAGAATGTAATCAGGAAAATCGACAAATTTTTGACTAAAGCCTTTCATTTTATTCTTCCTTTGTTGGCAATGACCGTGCTGATCCTCTGATGATCAAAGGGCCATCAATTTTAATTTGACTTGCGGTTGATGAGATGGGGTCAGGGTTTTCAATTTGCGCCAGCAATAAATCGACCGTCGCATCGACCATTTGATCAGTGGGCTGGCGAACAGTTGTCAGATCATAGGACGGCCATGAAGCGGCGGGAACATCATCGTAACCAATAACCGAAACCTGATCCGGCACAGCAATACCCAATTCAGACCTTAAGGTATCCATCACAGCAATGGCCATATGATCATTGGCGACAAAAATGGCATCTGGGCCGTTTTCAATTCCATCGGCAAACATGGCGCGGGCGGCGGCTTGGGCATCTTCCATGATGAAATTACCAACACCCCGCGACCATAGATCAACGCCAGCCTCTTGAAGCGCATCGACAAATCCCGCTTGCCGATCACGTTGGGTTGAAGCCCCTTCCCAGCCAGCGATATAACTGATCCGCTGATGGCCTGTGGCCATTAAATAATCCGCAATCTTTCGCCCACCTTGATAATTTTCAGAGGTCACAGAAGACAGGCTTTCATCATCTTGTGAGCGGTTGAACAGCACCACAGGCACGCCCGCGCTGGCGCAACGTTTCGATAAATCAGAAGACAAGGCCACGGATGCCGCAATAATACCATCGACCTGATAATCTAAAATTTCGTCCATCACGTCACTGACATCACCTTCGGTTTTTGAGGTCATGAAAACAAGCAAGTGATAGTTTCTCTCCTGCATGGCTTTTGATAATTTTTCAATCGCCTCAGGGTAAAATTGGTTTTGCAGATACGCCACCACCAACCCGATCATCCGGCTTTTGCCTGAAACCATGGCGCGCGCCAGTGAGTTTGGCCGATAGCCCAATTCCATGGCCACTTTCAAAACCTTGTTTTTGGTTTGCGATGAAACCGAAGCCCCGGGGGTGAAGACCCGACTGACCGCCGATTGAGAAACGCCCGCGCGCTCCGCCACATCGACCGCGGTGACTTTATTCAATGCGCCAAGACGCTGTTTGGCCGAAAGCTTGGTCATTGGTAATCATGCTCCAGCATCACCGCGCCAAGGCTTCTGGCTTTGTTGAATTCGCGCATCCGCCCCAGAACATCAACACCCAATTGGCGATAGACATCCAGAAGATCAACCAGCACCCAATTCTCACGGATGAGATCACCTTCAAGCCGCCAAAAATCAAGGCTACGGATGGTGATCTCCTGCCCTGATGGCGCGATCCCCAACCAGCCATCGTGGCTGATGGTCATGGCCATATCCGGCCAGCCCGTGACCGCCACATAATCACCATCGGCAAAGAAATGAATATCAAGCCCTACCGCTTCCCCGCTTTTACGATCAGGCATGGCATTGAGAAAAGGGATTTGATGCCAATGCCTGAACCCTGCTAAACCGCGGGCGGTGCCTATCCCAGCAGGACCATACCATGTCATGCGGGGATGCCAATACCGCTCCAAATTCATGACCTTCGGGCTTCCTTCTGAAGGATGCTTTGTCATATCTGTCAGCATATTAATGACGATCTTTTTGGCGGCTTCGCCACGCCCTGGATCATGACGGGGGGCAAGCCCATCTTGGCTGGCGGGGGCAGGCACTTGCCATTCGCGCCCCAATGATGGGGTCATCGGCCATGCTTTGGCTTGCATCATTAATTCAGGAATATCCCAAATCGCCTGAATTTCAACAATCTGGTTGTTATCAACGCGATAAAATTCATGATACCGCATCGCAACATGATGGCCAGTCGGCGGTATCTCCAAAAACGGCTTTACAAAAGTCCCCGCGTAATACCCGCAAGCCCCAATCCATTCGCCTTCACCATCATGACCTGACATCACGATCATATCGCGGCGTTCCAGATCAGGTATGGCCTCAAAAAGAGGGGTGTAGGCAGTGTCATAAAACCCATCAGCCCCTTGGCAATCACCAAAGGGGTGACAGAGATGAACAACCGCATCCGCCGCCATCGCATCGGTCAAAGCCGAACGAACAGACGATGCCTTAAATTCATACATGGCCTGTCGTAATGGCTTGATCAGCTCCGCGAGATGGCTGGCGGCTGTTGTCATTCGGCGGCCTCACCATAAGGGACGTTTTTACCGCCATAGCGGCGCACACGGATATTGCATTGTTCGGCGTGACCGACAAAACCTTCAAGCATACAAAGCCGTGAGCCATATTCACCGATCATCGCCGCCGCTTCATCGGTCATGACTTTCTGATAGGAATGGGTTTTCAGGAATTTACCCACCCAAAGCCCACCGGTATAACGGCCTGCTTTTTTCGTCGGCAGAGTGTGGTTGGTGCCGATCACCTTATCGCCATTGGCAACATTGGTGCGCGCGCCCAAGAACAACGCCCCATAAGAATGCATTTCTTCAAGGAACCAATCATCGCGGTCGGTCATGACCTGAACGTGTTCATAGGCCATGTCATTGGCCACCTGCAGCATTTCTTCATAACTGTCACAGACGATCATATCGCCATAATCCTGCCAGCTGACACGGGCGGTTTCTGATGTTGGCAGAATTTCCAAAAGCCGTTCGATTTCATCTAAAGTTTCTTCGGCCAATTGACGCGAATTGGTGATCATGCAGGCCGGCGAATTATAGCCATGTTCAGCCTGCCCCAAGAGATCCGTCGCGCAAATTTCAGCATCCACCGTATCATCGGCGATCACCATGGTTTCCGTTGGGCCCGCAAACAGATCAATCCCGACACGGCCATAAAGCTGACGCTTTGCTTCAGCGACAAAAGCGTTGCCCGGCCCCACCAGCATATGCACAGGGTCTATTGTCTCTGTTCCGATGGCCATGGCGCCGACCGCTTGAATCCCGCCCATGACGTAAATTTCATGCGCCCCGCCCATGGCCATAGCGGCAACAATCGCTGGATGCGGTTCGCCATCAACCGGCGGAGCGGAGGCGATAATCCGCGGCACGCCAGCAACAGACGCGGTCAAAACAGACATATGCGCGCTCGCCACCATGGGGAATTTCCCCCCAGGCACATAACAACCCACTGATTGCACCGGAATATTTTTATGCCCCAAGATCACCCCGGGCAGGGTTTCAACTTCAACATCCGTCATGCTGGCGCGCTGTTCTTCAGCAAAGCGGCGGATTTGAGTTTGGGCAAATTTAATATCCTCCATATCACGGGTGGAAACTTTATTCATCGCCGCTTCAATTTCGCTTGAGGTTAAGCGGAAGTTTGCAGGGGCGTAATTATCAAATTTTTGGGACAATTCCCGCACCGCCGCATCCCCACGCTTTTCAATATCCGCCAAAGTGGCTTCCACCGTGGCGCGGGTTTTCGCATCATCTTCACGGATTTCTGCTTCTGATTTACTGCGCTTTAAATACTCAATAGCCATAACATTATTCCTTTTGATTTTCTTTTTGCCCCCAAGGGGAGTGTTTCATTCTCACGTATTTATTCAGGTGATGGCGGTGTGCGCTCACCACGGTCATAAGCTTCCCACCCCTGACCATCGAAGACATCAACACCCAATTGCGCCATCACATGAGGAAAATCGACCATGACCCAATTGTCGGTGATTTTGCCATCCTCAACTTTCCAAAAATCCATATAACGGATTTCAACTTTCTTTCCCGTGGGGGCAATGCCCATAAACTCACCGGAATGAACAGCTTCTTGGCGACCAAAGGCCGCCGCCCATTCCCCCATATAAAGCCGGGCTTCATCAATGCAGGTTTTATCCGAAAACGCCGCCTGAAAAGGCCGTTGCCAATTATCTTGAAACTCTTTCAAACCTGTTTTCGTGCCGCATCCTGTATTGCCCATCCAACGAAAGCCTTCTGAAAAAAACTGGCCAATATCATCAATACGGTGGTCATTAAGACCATCGACCATGCCTTCGATTACCGCGCGGGTTTCATCGGTTTTTGCCATATCGGTATCGCGGCTCAGCACCGCTTGTTCAGGGCGTGATCCCTTCATCTTTTTGCTCCTGTTAACATCATCTGCCTTAGCCTTTCACCGCGCCTTGAGTCAGGCCTGAAACAATCTGACGCTGGAAGAACATCACCAGAATAAACAATGGCGCGGTTGCGGAGACCACCGCGGAGACCGCAAACATGACATTGCCTTCGGTCTGGGTGGTGCCAAGGAAACTGGCGATTTTCGGCACCATGGTCTGATTTTCTTTCGACAAGAGCATGGAGGTCACGGCGAAATCGTTATACGCCAGCAGAAAACTGAACAGCCCGGTGGTGATCACCCCCGGCCACATCACCGGAATAATCACATGGCGAAACGCTTGGAATTGGGTGCAGCCATCCACCTTGGCGCTTTCGTCCAATTCTTTTGGAATTTTCTGAAAGAAACTATGCAGCATCCACAAGGTAAACGGCTGATTAATCGCTACCAAGACAATGACGGTTGTCGTCAAATGCCCCCAAAGGTTCCATTCAAAAAACGGCAAGAGATACCCCGCCACCAGCGTAATCGGCGGCATGGCGCGAAAGATCAATGCGGTGATCAACAACCAGAATGTATAACGATAGCTGGAACGCGATAACGCGTAGCCCCCTAACGTTCCAATCGTCAAAGAAGTGCAGACCACAAAGAAACAAACAAGCGCTGTGTTAATAACCGCTTTCCAAAATTCTTCCTGCACCCACGCCCCTTCATAACCTTGACCGATAAAGGCCGTGCCATGGTCTTCAATCGTGCGCGGGGCTAAAATCGCATTAAACCAATCGGCTTTTGAAAAGAAATCCGCTTCCATTTTAAATGAACCCCAAAGCGTCCATAAAAAGGGAAAAGCCGCGATAATGAGCCAGAGGCCAATGAAACCCCAAATCAGCAGTTTCAATGCCATCGGCTGGCGTTTTGTGGATAAAGAGTATGACTGTGACATGATCAGACCTTCACTAACTCTTTGCGTTGAAATCACGCCATGTGCGGATCAACACAGGCGTCAGCAAAATCGACACCCCGATGATCGTCAGCACAGATGAAGTTGCCGCCGAAGACAGCAAGCGTGTTTCACCACCTAAATCGTTAAAAATAAACCACGATAATGACGCGGCATGGGCTTCAGAGTTGAACCCGACAATCGGTTCAAAAACCCTGAAATTATCCATCAATTGCATCAACGCCACAAATGTGATCAATGGCATTAAATGCGGGATGATCACATAACGCACCTGTTGCCAGCGCGATGCGCCATCAATTTGCGCTGATTCCAGCGTGTCTTGCGGCAAGGTTTGCAAGCCCGCGTAAAACACAATGAACGAAAAGGGCGCGGCGTGCCAAACCCCATAAACAATCAGCATAATCCATGTCAGCCCTGTTGATGCTTTCATGGATAAATCAGGGTCTTCAAAAAACCATTGCAAGGCTGAGCCTAAAATGCCCCTGCTGTCGATCATCCAGAACAGCACCAGCGAGCCGATCAATGGCGAGACGATCATTGGCAATAATGAGAAGAAAATCAGCACGCCTTTGATGCGCTGATGAAGGGCATTAACCCCAAGCGCGATCATCAAGCCAAAGACCAACATCAATGGCGTCACCGTAAAGGTAAACGTCAAGGTAAAGGCCATGGCGCGGTAAAACGGTAAATTATTTAAATCAGCAAAAAACCCGCCAATACTTTCGGCATTACGCCAAGTCTCGGCGACTTCCGTAATGGCCAAATGCCCGCGGTCAAAATAAATCTCAAGGCCAACAAATTTACCCAAGGGTTTTTCATCGCGCAACGCGCGGGTCGCCTCTTGGTCAATGGTGGTGGCGGTGGTGCAACCAAACGGCCCACAATTTTCAGTTTCGATTAAAACCGCGTCATGGGGGGTATGCACCGATTGAATCAAAACAGAAACAATAGGCAAGGCGATAAACAACAACATGGCTGTTGCTGTTGGCAAAATAAACCAGAAAAAAGAACTGTGTTTCATTGCTAGATGCGCCTTTGGGCTTAATATGCCTTTAAATATTGATCAGGAAGGGGAGACCCCTTCCTGAAATAGATTGTGCTTAGTTCAAGAAGCCTTTTTCACGAGCGGCTGCTGTGTAAGCGGCTTCGACATCGGCCAATGCCTTTTCGGCACTTTCCTTGCCCTGCATGAAATCAACGATTTCCGCACCCAGCGCTGTATGCAGGAGACCCTGATAAGGCAGCATTGGGTATGGTGTTGCGTTCATATTTGCGGCGGCAAATACACCAACAGCGGCTGGAGTTGGCTCATAGCCATCAATCAACCAAACAGCAAGCGGTGCCATTTCATCATCGAGACGATCAGGATTAATGCCGTTCATCATGGCCAAGAATGTTGCTTCTGCATCAGCATCAGACGTGTTCTTTGCCACGGTCCAGCCATCCCACCACAGGGTTGTTGCTGGTGTTGAACCACCACCAACAGTCATCGGCGCGCCCAATGTTGTTGAAGCCACAACTTCGGCGGTTGACTGCTCAGGGTCTTTCAATGGCCCCATGCGTGAACCCCACATATTCATCATCGCAACGTTGCCGGCTTTCCATTCAGCAGAAGTCGCGTTTGAATCATGGGTCAAGAAATCAGGGTTCATGTATTCGCTCAATGCTTTCAGCATTTCCAGCGTGGCAACACCTTGGGCGTTGTTGATGGACACTTCAGCAGACCCTGGCTTAAAGAATTCGCCACCATGACCGATATACATATTGGTGAATTCCTGCGCGAGGTTCCAGCCAGCCTTATAAGCCCCACCCAAAGGATACTGAAGCAGACCCTTATCACGGATGACTTTTGCACCAGCCAACATCTCTTCATAAGTCTTTGGCGGCTCTACACCAGCTTTTTCCAGAACATCCGCACGGTAAACCAAATGCTGTGCGTTCGCCATAAAGGCAACAGCCATGATTTCACCATTGATCTTGATCAACTGGTTTGGCTTCAAAGACTTACCATGCTTTGCCACCAGATCATCCAACGGACGGATGACATCTTCGTTCATCAACGCGACGATGGATGAATTGGCGATGATTGCTGAAGTGTATTCAGCAGGATTGCCAGTCATACCCGCGACATTGATTTTCTGGTGATCAGCGGTCAGGTTTGCTTTGACTTCACCACCAGAACACGCTTTTGCGCCATCTGCCACCGCGTGAATGGCGGGGAATTCGTTACCGACGATGCTAACGCGACCGTCAATTTTACACGCAGCCATTGCTGAACCTGACATCAGAATCGCAGCGCTGGCCAAGGCTACTTTTTTCAAAAACATCTTCAACTCCCTGTTTTTGTGAACGCCCTTGAACAGGCATTCCGTTATCCCCGCAAGCGGAGGTTTATATGGATCTCACGACCCAATTCTTTCACCTGATTGGGTATCAAACAGGTGACAATGATCGACAGGCACATGGATATGAACCGTGTCGCCAATTTCAGCACGATATGATTTATCAGCCTTAACGCTAATCAAAGCCTCACCGATACGGACGGTCACCATCGTGGCATCGCCCAAGAGTTCAATCGAATAAATCGGGGCTTCGATATTTCCTTTTGATGTGACCACTTCAGCATCTTCGGCACGGAAGCCCAAAGTGACATTGCCATCATCAAGTTTCAGCTTATTGATCGTGGTATGCTCTGCTGTAAACACGCCCTTTTTGACCTGACCTTTGATCAAGTTCATGGCAGGGTTGCCAATAAAACTGGCGACAAAAGCATTGGCTGGTTTGTCATAAATTTCAGTCGGGGTGCCGACTTGCTGAACAACGCCTTTTTCCATCACCACCACACGATCCGCCAAGGTCATGGCTTCAATCTGGTCATGGGTCACATAGATTGTTGTCACCGCCAGTTCATGGGAAAGATTCTTGATTTGGGCGCGGGTGGAAACGCGCAATTTCGCATCAAGGTTAGACAGCGGCTCATCCATCAAAAAGACATTAGGTTCACGCACAATAGCGCGCGCCAAGGCCACCCGCTGACGCTGACCCCCTGATAATTCCGCAGGCTTGCGATGCAGAAATTCATCCAGCTCCACCATGGCGGAGGCGCGCCGAACTTTCGCATCATGGCTGCTGGGGTCAATCCCCCGAACCTTAAGCGGAAAGCGGATATTGTCATAAACATTCATATTCGGATAGAGCGCGTAGGATTGAAACACCATGGCGACATCACGGTCTTTAGGTTCAAGATCATTGACCCGCTGGCCATCAATCAGAATCTCACCTTCCGTGGCTTCTTCCAGCCCAGCGATCATCCGCATCGTGGTTGTTTTGCCGCAACCGGACGGGCCCAGAAGCACCAGAAATTCTTTGTCAGGTATGGTCAGGTTAAAACAATCAACCCCCACAAAACTGCCCCAACGTTTCGACAGATTACGCAGCTGAATTTCAGCCATAAGCGCCCACCCCATGTTATTTATTTAATGCGCATGAAATAATTTGCATACGAATGCAAATATTCTAGACATAGGGATTTTCGCTTGGCAAGATAATATTTCACATCAATTCGTTTTCTTCCTGTGGACAGTGATGACTGATTTTCAAAAACAAAAAGAACTGGTTTATAATTTCTATAAAGCCCTTGATCTGACCAACAGCGATGATTGCGCTGACCTTCTTCAACATACTGTCAGCGATGATTATCATTGGCGGGGGTTTCATCCGTTTAACGAATTGCACGGGGCAGAAGCCGTCGCGACTGAATTTTGGGCGCCATTGAAAACAGCGCTGACATCCATGCAACGCCGCCTTGATATTTTCATGGCAGGAGAAAACACGCTTGACGGTGACGATGGCGTTTGGGTTATCTCTATGGGGCATCTGATGGGGCTTTTTGATCAGCCGTGGTTGGGCATTGCCCCCACCGGCAAGATCGCCATGTTGCGCTATGCTGAATTCAACCGTGTTGTTGATGGCAAGATTGCCGAAACCGCCATGTATTTTGATATTCCGCATTTAATGATGCAAGCAGGGCTGAACCCTTTCCCGCCCCAGACCGGCGCGCATATGATTCAACCTGGCCCTATGACCCATGATGGGGTGATGCTGGAAAACCAGCCGCCAGAAGAAGGCCATAAAACCATCGCCGCCATTGATTACATGGTCAATGACATCAAAACATGGAAAGGCGGCAGAGAAGAACCCTTGGTCGAGGAGCTTCGCCGCAGTTGGAATGAAGATATGGTCTGGTGGGGGCCTGCTGGTATCGGCGCGACCTTCACCATTGAACGCTATGCGGAACAACATTCAGGCCCGTTCCGCGCAGGCTTTAAGGATCGTATTTTTAACGGCCATATCGCCCGTGTCGCCGAAGGGCATTACGGCGGGTTTTTTGGCTGGCCTAACCTGACCTTAACCCCAACCGGCGGTTTCATGGGTATGCCCGCAAGCGATAAGCCCGGCGATATGCGGGTGATTGATCTCTATCGCCGTGATGGGGATAAGCTCACCGAAAATTGGATCTTCATTGATTTGTTGCATTTCTGGCTTCAGCAAGGTGTTGATATTCTTGACCGCATGGCAAAGGTGCCGCGCACATGATCGACGCCCATCACCATCTTTGGGATTTATCGGCGGTGCATTACCCATGGTTGATGGCCAAAGGCGAAAAACGTTTTTTTGGTGATCCCGCGCCCATCCAACGTGATTTTTCGATTGATGAATTTCGCGCCATGGCCGCCGCCGAAGGGTTTAAAGGTTCGGTTCATATTCAAGTCGGGGCGGAAAGCGGATGGGCCGAAGCCGCTTGGGTCGATCAGCAAGCCCAAGCCAATCCTGACTGGCCTTTGGTGCAAGTGGCGTTTGCCGATTTAACCGCCCCTGATCTGGATCAAACCCTTGATCAATTGCAGCAATTGGATTCCATCAGGGGGATCCGGCAAATCGTTGGCCGCGCCCCCGAAGAAGATGCCCAAACAGGCACGAACACGCTGATCAACAACCCTGCTTTTGGCGAAGGACTGGCAGAATTATCACGCCGTGGGTTGAGCTTTGATTTGCAACTTATCCCAGAATTTATGGCTGATATGGCTGATGTGCTGGCCAAGACACCGGATCTAAACGTCGCGCTTTGCCACGCGGGAAGCCCCTATGACCGCAGCGCAAAAGGCATCGCGCAATGGCAGGATCAACTCAAACCTTTGGCTGAATTGCCGCAAGTCTATTGCAAGATTTCTGGCCTTGGGATGTTTGATCACCATTGGACAGAAGATCGCTTTGCCCCCATCGTGAACACCTGCCTTGAATATTTTGGGGAGACGCGCTGCATGGTGGGGTCAAACTTCCCTGTTGATTCGCTTTATTCCGATTACAATCGATTGATGACGGCGTTTCGTCATCTTATCCCAGAAGACAGCCACGCCCATGTCTTTGGCAAAACCGCCATGACATTTTATCGGATGGATGTTTAATTAACGGTCAATCAGCCGATTATAATTATCCTCGGTGAAGGGCAATTCTTTACCGGCATCAACATCAAAAATAGACCGTTCTACCGTTGTTAAAGCCCCTAGATAAACGTGCAAGGCTTCTGATGGAATGGTGCTGGTGCAGGTCACGCCATGGATGGCATCACGCTGAATTTGCACCACCTCTCCTGCGGGGATGGACGTGCTGGAATGAAACACCGGCAAATTTTGGTCATCACGATCATAGAGGTCATTGCGCTCCGTGCCTTGATAAACGCCAATGGTGGCCGACATCTGATGATCATGCGGCGGCACCACCGCCCCCGGCTGAAACCGGCAAAACCAGATGGATATGCTGTCATCTTCAAACAGAATAACATCATCTTCGGCGTAATCCGGCATGGCGGCTTTCGCCTGTTCCGGATGGCGGACAAAATGCGCCAATAAGGCTTTCACCTTGGCTTCGGCATCTTCTGTTTGCGCGGCTGATTTCAAATCAGCGATCAAGTTATCAATCATGTCTCCCCCCTTAATTATCCGCTGTTGATGAACAGATGATTTGCCTGTCTTGGCTTTTGCCGCCTTTTATTGATGGGTGGATGTCCATCCTTCAAGCGCGTCTAAGAATTTTTCTTTTTCGCCGTCATGCATCCCGATATTGGTTGAGGCATAAGGGAAATTTTTCGCCGTAACCTCTTGATGGAATGCCCCAAGGGCCGCCACCCGTTCATCGTGGATTTGCTGATGCAACCGCCCAACATTACCAAAAGCATAAGCGTGTTTCGGCGGCTTGTCTTCTTCGCTGGCCTCGCCACAAATATCGGCAACAAAACTCATGATGACATCACCAGCTTTGCCGGACCCTAATGAAAAGGTGACGATTGAGGTTTTGGTATTAACCGCTTCCAACACTTCTTCGGCGATACATTCGGCTTCCACCGCCACAACGCCCGCGTCTTCCATGCGCTTTAGCGTTTCAAAGATTTGCATGGCTTCTTCGGCGTTCCGTCCAAAGCCGCGCAACCCGCCGCAATAATGGCTAAAGGTCGGGATCAAGCCGATATGGCTTTGCACGGGAATGCCTTCATTGGATAGCATTTCCATGGCATCATAAGACCGCAACGTGTAATAGAGATCGCCGCCTTTTCGCATCATCTCAAAGGCATGGGCTAAGATTTCTTCGTTTGATCCAAATTGCGCCCATGAACTGCCGACACCGGTAAAATGATGGGGGGCGACACGGCGGACATCTTCAATCTGATCACCGCCCACCACAAAGAGATCAATTCCAGCTTCAACACAAGCCAAAACCTCATCATTATTGGCGGGGTTCGCCATGCTAAGAGTTTGCCCTGTGCCTTTCAACGCTTGCAGATCAGCGATGGTGTAATTTCGTGTTGCGGGGTTACGGCTGAAATCATAAATACGCTTCATTATCAGTTTCCTTTTATTCTTTCATCATGTTCAGATGGGATCACCGCGGCGGATCATGTCTTCGACTTGACGGATGTCATCATCACTTAAGCCATAAACCGTGCTGGCTGTTTCAGCGGAAATATACCCCCTGGCCAGATCACGCTTAACCAAATCAGGCGCGCGGTCTTTCGGGTTGCCATAACCGCCGCCACCGGGAAATGCCATCAACACTTTGTTGCCATGGGGGACGAATTGTTTGCCTTTGACCCGCATCACCGTGCCATCATCTTGGACAAGGGTTGTCGGCGCGCCATCACCGCCGCCACGCCGTCCACGGGCGGGGTGGTCACCGCGATCAAACATGGCTTGCAGGTCAAATTCATGGCCTTCAATCGCGCCAATATCCATATATTGCCCCAGCCCCCCTCTTGTCTTGCCAGCACCGCCGCTGTCGGGGCGCAATTCTTTGCGCCAAACGATCACAGGCCCAGCGTTTTCGGTGGCTTCAATCGGCATGGTCATCACCCCAGAAGGAAAGGCGGTGGCATTCAGCCCATCATGTTCAGGGCGCGCGCCTGACCCGCCTGAATTAAAGGTGAGGACTTCGGATCGGCGCGCATCGGATGGGGCGGGCGCATCACTCCGTGGCCGGAGGCTGACTTGAAAATTACACAAACATCCCGCGCCTTCTGCCGGCACCAACCCGGGAATAATTTGGTCAAAAGCGTTGAACACCGTATCCGGCACGAAATGACCCACGATATGCCGCAAGGCCACAGGGGCGGGATGCAGGGCATGAACAATGGTGTTTTCTTCCGCGATGATCTCAAACGGCTCAAGGCTAGCGGCGTTATTCGGGATTTCAGGGGCAATCGCCACTTTCAACGCATAGCAAGCATAGGCTTTGGTATAAACCAAAGGACAGTTAATGCCTTTTTTATCAACCCCTGATGTGCCGGTAAAATCGCTGATGATCTTATCATCATGGATGGAAATTTTGACTTTCAACGTGATGGGTTGATCAAAACCATCAACCGTCATCTCGCCTGAAGCCTCTTGATTGGGCAGGGCTTTGATCCGTTCAATCGTGGCACGGCGCGAATGATCAAGAATAAATTCAGCAATATCATCAAGGGTGGCGAGGCCAAATTCCGCCATCATATCAACCAAGCGGCGGTGGCCAATGTCATTACACGTCGCCAGCGCGTAAATATCACCGATCAATTGATCCGGTTCACGGACATTGCCGCGAATAATGCGGGTCAGGGTTTCATCCACCTCACCTTGATGGGCGAATTTCATGATGGGGATATAAAGCCCTTCTTCATAAACGCTTTGAGCATCGGCGCCAAAACCGCGCCCCCCAATATCCACAATATGGGCGGTGCAAGCAAAGAACCCCACCAACACCCCTTGATAAAAAGAAGGGGTCACCATGGTAATATCATGAAGATGGCCTGTGCCTTCCCATGGGTCATTGGTGATATAGACATCACCTTCAGCCATATTCTGCCGCCCGATCCGGCGGATAAAATGCGCCACCGCGTCCGCCATGGCGTTGACATGACCGGGCGTGCCCGTAACCGCTTGTGCCAGCATTTTGCCATCGGCGCTATAGACGCCAGCGGATAAATCACCCGCCTCCCTAACGGAAGTTGAAAACGCTGTCCGCACCAAGGCTTGGGCTTGTTCTTCGACAATGGAAATCAAGCGATTCCACATCACCTGACAAGCGACGGTTGATGGCTTTCCTGAAGGGGTCATGCTCGGTGTTGTTGTCATGATACGTCTCCTTTCAGCGTCACATCTATACAGCCATCTTCCTGACAAAGGGCGGTGCGGCTGGCAGGGATGATGATGGTGGTTTCATCTTCGGTGATCGCCGCCGGACCATGGATAAACTGCCCTTTGGGCATATCCGCGCGCGCCACCAAATCACTGTCCTGAAACCCGGCTGATGCCGCGTCAAAAATCGGGCGTTTGCCATAGGATGGCGCTTCATCTTGCATGGTTAATGGCTCAAGGGGCGTGACGTCTTCAGGCGGAGTGGTGGCATTAACCGACCAAACCGTAATCTCAATATCCATGCCCGCCACGGGACGGCCGAATAATTTTGTGTAATCTTCTTCAAAGCGTTTTTCAAACACCGCCACATCCGGTGACATGGCTTGGTCTTCCGATAACGCGATGGGGATTTCCCAACCTTGGCCTTTATACCGCATATAGACTTTGAACTCATGAAGGATGGGGCTTTCAGCATCACAACTGCGGACAAAGGCGGTGGCTTCTTCTTTCAGATCCGTCAATAAGTCTTTGACGGGCGCGGGGTCAAAATCGCTTAACCGCACATAGACCGAACGATTGGCCTCAAACGAATAGGGCGCGCGTAAAAACCCGATGGCGGAACCAACCCCTGCCCCCGGCGGCACCAACAAGCGATCCACCCCAAGCTTTTCACAAAGCCGGGCGGCGTGAAGCGGAGCCGCCCCACCAAAAGCGATCATCGTGTATTGGCTTAAATCTTCGCCATTTTCCACGGCATGAACCCGGGCGGCATTGGCCATGTTTTCATCCACCACTTCCGCCACGCCAAACGCTTGTTCATCAGCCGGCATATCAAGGGGCGTGCCGATATGCGCGTCTAGAGCGTGTTGCGATTGTTCAGGATAAAGTTTGATCGACCCGCCAGCAAAATGATCCGGGTCTAATTTGCCCATCATCAAATCCGCGTCGGTCACCGCTGGCCGTTCGCCGCCACGACCATAACACGCCGGACCAGGTTCAGACCCAGCGCTTTCAGGCCCGACCCTGATCTGCCGCAAGTTATCAACATGGGCAAGAGAGCCGCCGCCCGCGCCAATTTCAACCATATCAATCACCGGAATGGAAATGGGCATCCCGGAGCCTTTTTTAAACCGATAGGTTCGCGCCACTTCAAACACCCGTGATGTTTTCGGCGTTTTGTTTTTAATCAAGCAAATCTTGGCGGTCGTCCCCCCCATATCAAAGCTCAAGACTTTATCAAGGTTATACCGTGCCGCGATATGGGCGGCGAAAACAGCCCCGCCCGCGGGCCCTGATTCCACCAAGCGAACGGGGAATGCGGCGGCGGATTCAATTGAAATAATCCCCCCGCCTGAATGCATCAGGAAAATCCGCCCCATAATGCCTTCAGCCTGCATCCGGCCTTCGAGCCGCCCCAAATAAGACGCCATCAACGGCTTGATATAGGCATTGGCCACCACCGTGTTAAAGCGTTCATATTCGCGCATCTGGGGGCTGACTTCGGATGAAATCGACACCGCGACATGGGGCAGTTTTTCTTGCAGGCGATCACGGATCATCTGTTCATGATCAGGATAGATATAGGAATGGATCAAACCGATGGCGACGGATTCATAGCCGCGCTCACCAATCGCGTTGATGACTTGATCAACCTCTTCCATATCAAGGGGGATCAGCACATCGCGCCGCACATTAACCCGTTCAGTGACGGTAAATCGCGATTGCCGCGGCAATAAAGGTTCCGGCAAATTCAAGTTCAAATCATATTGTTCAAACCTGCTTTCGGTGCGCATTTCAATGACATCGCGGAAACCTTCGGTGGTGATGAGTGCTGTTTTCGCCCCTCGCCTTTCGATCAGCGCGTTGGTCGCCAGCGTCGTGCCATGGATCACTTGGCCGATGGCCGAAGGCGCGATCCCGGCTTTCGCGCAAACCTGTTTCATGCCGTCGATAATCGCATCTTCAGGGGCGGCATAGGTGGTCAGAACTTTGGTGGAAAAACTTTTGCCATGGGCTTCCAACACGACATCGGTGAATGTCCCGCCAATATCCACGCCCAACCGCACTTGATGTTCTGTCATAACCTACCCTACGTTTCCCGAATTGAAATATTCTTCATGGGTTTTTCCCATATTATTCTCACTATGCCACTGTTGGTCTATAGATCAAGCCATCAAATCCGAAAGGCGCACACAACATGACGGGGCAAAAGGCGGGGCAAATGACAGGTATTGATTACGCTTTGCAATCGATTAAGATCATTTGAAAATAATTCTTGAAGAAGCGGGGGATGCCGCCGTTCAGGAGGGGGCCATGCCCGTAAAATCGAAACCTTATCAACCGGTGGCTTTGCCTGATCATCATCACGTTGCGCCTGAACAATCACAGGCCCATGCCCAAGCGTTTTTCGCCACCATGAAAACCCGCCATTCGATCCGGCAATTTGCTTCAACGGATGTGGCCGAAGAAGTGATTGAAACCGTGATCGCCACCGCTGGCCGCGCGCCTTCAGGGGCCAATCAACAGCCTTGGCATTTCGTTGCCATCAAAAATCATGAGATGAAATCCCGCATCCGCGCCGCGGCGGAAAAAGAAGAACAAGCGTTTTACGCGGGCGGCGGCGGCGATGAATGGCTGGCCGCCCTTGAGCCGATTGGCACCGGCCCCAACAAACCGCATTTAACCGACGCGCCGTGGTTGATCGTGGTGTTTGCCCAGCGTTATGGGCTGGATGATGACGGCGAGCGGTATAAGCATTATTACGTCCCTGAAAGCGTTGGCATCGCCACGGGGATGCTGGTGACCGCGCTTCACCAATGCGGGTTAAGCTGCCTGATCCATACGCCGAACCCCATGTCTTTTTTGAATGAAATGTGCCAGCGGCCGATGAATGAAAAGCCGGTGATGATTATCCCCGTGGGCTACCCCGCCGATGATGCCACCGTGCCAAACGCCGCTCTTCATAAAAAACCGCTTTCCAAAATAATGAGCGTTTTTTGATGGCATAACCCATTGATAACACCAGTTGCCTATTTCGTCATAATAGGCTTAAAACAATAAAATCATTCCGATGGAGGCATCACATGAACATTGATCTCAACGCTATGGTTTCTGAATATCGTCAAAATGGCTTTGTTGCTGGCATTCCTGTTTTTTCTGACGATCAGGTCAAACAGTTGCGCGGCTATATCGAAGATTTAGAAGCCAACCACGCCGAAGGCGCGGGCGGCCATGATTTGAATCAGTTCTTCCGTGTGAATGGCCATGTGGTGATCCCCCAGCTGGCCGAAGCCGCCCGTACCCCTGTTATTCTTGATGCTGTTGAAGCTTTGCTGGGCCCCAATCTGTTGGCTTGGTCGGTTGAGCTGTTCATCAAAGAGCCGGGCACCACAAAAACCGTGTCGTGGCATCAGGATATTACCTATTGGGGCATGGGCGAGACCGATGATGAAGTCACGGCGTGGATCGCGCTTTCTGATGTCAGCGTCGAGGCCGGCTGTATGCGGTTTATGCCGGGGAGCCATAAGGGCGGGTTGGTCGCCCATCATGATACTTTTGCCGAGGATAACCTGTTGTCCCGCGGCCAAGAAATTGCCGATGTTGATGAAGACAAAGCGGTGCATGGCCCATTGAAGCCGGGGCAGATGTCTTTGCATCATGGCCGCTGTTTCCATGCTTCTGGTCAAAATCAATCGAATGACCGCCGCATTGGCCTTGCCATTCGTTATGTCACCCCTGAAGTCCGTGACCATGCCCCGGGGCAAGATTGGGCGATGCCTGTTCGTGGTGAAACCCCGCGTGGCGGTTGGGATTGCATCGCCGGGCCTCGAGGGCTGTTCCATGGTGCTGATCTGGCGCTTTATGATCGCATCCTTGAGGGGCAGTCAAAAACACTGGCGGCGGGGGCTGAAGATCAGGTCGGGCTATACGCGACGTGATCAGGCGGTTGATGCGGTATTAATCGCGATCACGCCCATCAGCATTAAAAGATAGATTAACAAGCCCAACACGGCTTATGATCAATAGAACCTCTTGGAGGGATATATTGATGCCGTCCCAATTGATGCCGTCTTATTTGTTGCGCGCCATTGTTATTATGTTCATCGCGATCACAGCCTTTGATGTGATGGGCGTGCTGGTGCGGATGTTGGGCGGCAGCTATTCGATCCTGCAAATTTCTGTTCTTCGGAATATTTTTGGCATTTTACCCGCTTTGCTGTTGTTGATGCTGGGGCCGGGGCTTCAATCCATCACCACCTTACGGCGAAAAAAACATTGGGTGATCATCACCATCCGAAGCGCGGCGGTATTGATGGCGCAGATCAGTTTTTACACCGCGCTGACAAAGATTGAATTTGCCACCGCCGCAACATTAGGCTTCACCAGCCCGTTTTTCATTTCGCTTTTGTCGATCCCTATTTTAGCCCATCACGTCGGCTGGATTCGTTTTGCCGCCATCATCGTGGGGTTTTTTGGGGTTCTGACCATCTTAAAACCCTTTAATGACGAATTTGTCTGGTGGATGGTCTTGCCGATTATCGCGGCGTTCGGCTATGGGCTGGCCAGCGTGTTGGTGCGATTGTTCGAAGATGAAATCCCTTCCGCGGCGCTCCAGATCAGCCAGCAGTTTATCACCTTTTTGATGGGGCTGGTTTTGTTGCTAATCTTTGGCGGCGTCACCCCTGTTGCAACATTAGAAGACGTGGGTTTATTTGTTCTGCTCGGCATCTTTGGCGGCATCGGGGTGCTGGGGCTGGTCATCGGCTACCGATTGGTTGAGCCATCCAGCCTCGCGCCGTTTGAATATTTCGGCATTCCCATTTCATTTGCCCTTGGATGGGTGTTTTTCAACGAAGCGCCATTTGACACGCTTTTCCCCGGGGTGTTGTTTATCGTCGGGGCTGGATTGCTGATCGTCTTGCGCGAACGCTATCAGCAAAAATCACCCGACCAGCCGTGAACAATCACGGGCATTGGCGGTGATGGCATCAAAATCGCCCGCCTTCAATAAAGCGGTTGAGGCCACCCATGACCCCCCGACACAAAGAACATTCGGCAATTCCAACCAGTCCTTTGCCGTGTTGATGGTAATCCCGCCGGTGGGGCAAAAAACAGCATCCGCCAAAGGTGAGGCCAAAGCTTTCAGATATGGAGCCCCACCCGCCACGGAAGCGGGGAAGAATTTCATGGCCGTGATGCCGCGCGCCATCAACGCCATCATTTCAGAGGCGGTCGCCGCCCCGGGCAAAAACGCCATTTTGTGGTCTTCTGCCGATTGGATCAATTCAGGGTACGCCCCGGGAGAGACCACGAAATCAGCGCCCGCGTCTTTCACCGCCGCCATCTGTTGCGGGGTTAAAACCGTCCCTGCCCCGATTGACATTTTAGGGCGTTCTTGGGCAAGGGTTTTGATCGCGTCCATCGCCGCCGCGCTTCTTAAGGTGATTTCAATAGTGGTGATCCCGCCTTCATAAAGCGCATCGGCCAATGGGATGGCGTCATCCGCATTTTCAATAATGACAACAGGAATAACAGGACCTTGGGTCATGATGGATTGAACGGTCATTGGTATCTCCTCAAGAGATTGATGCCGCCGCCATCTTCGGCGGAAGCGGCTTGGTCGCGCATATCAGAAAACAATTCACGGCCAAACCCGCCTTGAGGGGGATTGGCTGGGGCATGAGCACGGCCTGTTAAATCAGCATCAATGCTTAGAACGCCTGTTGCGGCATCAAGGGTGATCATATCGCCATCTTGGATTTGCCCAATCGCGCCGCCATCCATGGCTTCCGGCGTCAGGTGAATAGCGGCAGGCACCCGCCCTGATGCCCCTGACATTCGGCCATCGGTGATCAGCATCACGGCGTGGCCTTGGTCTTGCAGATTGCTTAAAATCGGGGTCAGGCTATGCAGTTCAGGCATACCATTGGCGCGTGGGCCTTGGTTGCGAACAACAACGGCAACATCACGGTTTAACTTCCCATTGGCGAAGGCTGATTTAACATCGGCTTCATGGTCAAAAACAACGGCTGGCGCGGTGATATGGTGATGCGCGGCATCCACCGCGGACACTTTAATCACCGCCCGCCCTAAATTGCCCGCCAGCATCACCAGCCCGCCGTTTTCTTGATGGGGGGTTGAAACGGGGCGAAGAATTTCTTGATCCAAAGACACGTCAGGGGCGGGGCTGAACGCCACGCCTTGATCGGTCAATTTGGGCTCAACGGCGTAATCAACAAGCGCATCGCCCCAAACTGTTTCAGCCGTGCCATCCAGCAAGCCAGCAGAAAGCAATTCGCGCATGACATATCCCATGCCGCCTGCCGCGTGGAAATGGTTCACATCCGCATTGCCATTGGGGTAAATCCGCGCCAATAGCGGCACAACAGCGGATAACGCGGCAAAGTCATCCCAGCGCAAATCAATCCCCGCCGCTGCTGCCATCGCCGGCAAATGCAACGTGTGATTGGTGGAACCGCCAGTGGCGTGAAGGCCGACAATGGCGTTCACAAAACTCCGTTCATCCAGCATCCGTCCGATGGGTTTCGGCGTATCGCTTTGGCGGCTAATGGCAACAGCACGCGCGCCTGTCGCGATATTGAGCGCTTGCCGCAAATCGCTATGGGGATGTTCAAACGCCGCCCCGGGCAAATGCAGCCCCATGACTTCCATCAACATTTGATTGGAATTGGCCGTGCCGTAAAACGTGCAAGTGCCCGGGCCATGATAAGACTCTGCTTCGGCTTGCAATAATTCTTCACGTCCAATTTCACCGCGGGCAAAGGCTTTCCGGCGGGCGGCTTTTTCAGCATTAGGCAAGCCGCTGGACATCGGCCCTGCTGGCACCATGATCACGGGAATATGCCCATGGCTTAACGCCCCCATGACAAGGCCGGGGACAATTTTATCACAAACACCAAGGCATAGGGCTGCATCATAGACACCGTGGCTTAACCCCACGGCGGTGGCCATGGCGATCACATCACGCGAGGCCAAGGATAATTCCATCCCCGGGCGACCTTGGGTTACGCCATCACACATCGCTGGCACGCCGGATGCCACTTGCGCGGTGCCGCCCGCTTGCCGGATGGCGGCTTTTAAAATAGGCGGGAATTGTTCATAGGGCTGATGGGCGGATAACATATCGTTATAAGCGGTGATAATCCCGATATGCGGTTTATGCCCAGTCAGCAAATCAGCCTGATCATCCAACGCCCCCGCCGCCACATGGGCAAGGTTTGAACAGCCAACCATGCCGCGATTGCTGTCAGGGTCTTGTTCCATGCGCGCGATACGATCAAGGTAATTTGCCCTTGTCTTTTGGCTTCTTTTTTTGATGGTCGCGATTGTTTGTTCAACGACCGGATGGAGCGTCGCCATCTTTAAATCCTCTCATGGGTAATGCTTGTGCCTTGATGCGCCAATAATCGGCTGATCGGCAGGTCTTGGCTGGTTTGCGCTTGTTCCAGCACCTTGATTTTATCATCGCCAATGACCATCAACACGCGGTCAGGAATGGCCAAGATCATGGCAAGGTTCATCGTCACCCTTGGGTGCAGGGGATTGCCCATGGGCGGGGTGGTGATGACCCGGGGGCGATCAGCGGGGTCAAACCCCATGCCGCTTGCCATCATCGCCGGAAACAATGAGGCGAAATGCCCATCAACACCCATCCCCAAAATCCCAATGTCGGGGATGCGGCCATCGGGCCAATCTTTTAAAGGTATAAACCGCGCATCGCGGGCGTTGTTCTGAAGCAAGGTTTCAGCGATTAACCTCTGGTTGCTGTCGGGATGATCAGAAGGCACATCACGGTCATCTATTAACGTCACCTCAACCTGTGACCAATCCAAATCTTGCTCGGATAAAGCTTGATAAAGCGCAACAGGGCTGGAGCCGCCCGACAGCGCGATGCTGACACGGTCTTGGTTTTGCAATCGTTCAGATAATTGCGCGGTGATGGTATCAATCAGCGTCATCTTTATCCACTTTAGGGTCAACCCATTCACGGCCATCAGCGCTCAACAACGTATCAGGGGGGCCCATCGTGCCTTCGGAATAAAGCAATGGGATCGCGCCTTGCGATTGTTGAGCCAGTGGATCAATGAAATCCCATGCCGCCAAAACCTCATCAAGGCGCATAAACAGCGTTTGGTTGCCGCGGGCAATATCCATCAACAAGCGTTCATAGGCATCGGGCAAGCGTTCATCAAAAGTCTCACCAAAACTCAAATTCAATTCCGATGGGAAGAGGCGCATCCCCCCAGGCCCAGGTTCTTTTGAGGTCAAGAGCAACCGCAACCCTTCTTGCGGCTGCACCCTGATGATCAAGCGATTGGGAATCTCATTATCATGGTCGGTGATGCCGTCTTTATTAAAAATATCATGGGGACGATTTTTAAACGTGATGACAATTTCAGAAGCCCGGGTTGTCAATTTTTTGCCCGTGCGGATGTAAAACGGCACGCCCGCCCAACGCCAATTGTCGATCAAGACTTTCAGCCCAACATAGGTTTCGGTCAATGTTGGCTTTCCCACTTCATGGGCATAGGCCTGATATTGCCCCATGACAACCTGATCCATATCAATCGGCCGCAAAGCTTGAAGAACACGGAGTTTTTCATTGCGGACTTGATCGGCGTTAAACCGTGCTGGCGGTTCCATCGCCACCAAACACAGCAATTGCAACAGATGGTTCTGCAGCATATCGCGGATCGCGCCATATTGATCATAATAAGACGCGCGACTGCCAACACCCACGGTTTCCGCCACGGTGATTTGAATATTATCAATATAACGGTTGTTCCAAAGCGCTTCAAAAATCACATTGGCGAACCGCAGCGCCATCAAGTTTTGCACCGTCTCTTTGCCCAGATAATGGTCAATTCGGTAAATCTGTTCTTCCTTAAAGACCGCCAGCAATTTGTCGTTAATCTCTTGTGACGACGCGCGGTCATGGCCAAGCGGTTTTTCCACCACCAATCGGCTTTGGGGCAAGACCAACCCCGCTTCATCAATCCGCTGGCAGGCGGCGCTGAACAGGGAGGGCGCGATCGACAGATAGAAAATAATCGGGCGGTTTTCATCCGCGCCATCTTGCAATTTTTCCGCAAGGCCAGCCATGCTCCCTTCGGCGCTGATGTCAATCGCATCAAATGTGATCAAACCGATAAAGCGATCCAGCACAGCCTCACCATCGGTGATGGTTTCCATCCCCGCTTGGCAATGCGGTTTTAATTTTGCTTTAAATTCATCGGCGGTGATGGCTTGCCGACCCAGCACAAAAAACCGAAATTCATCGGTCACTTGCCCCGCGGCGTAGCGCAAGAACAGCGCCGGAAAGATTTTCCGTAAAGACAAATCACCCGTGCCGCCAATGATCACATAATCACTATCAGGGACAGCGGCGGATTGCGGTAATAATTCTCGTTCACTCATGTCATCAAAGCCTTTTTATTAGGCGGGTTACACCCTTGTTCTTGGCAATTTAACGCCGCTGCTTTTGCGGCATAGGCCAAGATTTGATCCAATTGATCATCGGTCAGCCCTTGAAGATGATCACGCGTGGTGATGCCGTTATCTTTGCACCACACCAAGATGGACGCCATAAATGTATCGCCCGCCCCCACGGTATCCACCAGATTGGCAACGGGATGGGCTGAAATTTCCGTTTTGCCATGGGGGCTTTGGCCACGGGCGCCATCGCCCCCCATTGTCAACACCCGCAAGCCAGAAGATGAAATATCAATCAAATGGTCAAAACCATCATCAAGGCTTAAATCAGGGTAAAGCCAATGCAAATCTTCATCGCTCAACTTGATAATATCCGCCTGTTGAAACAAGCGTTCCAGCCTTGGCAAATAAACCGCGCGGTCTTCGATCAACGCCGGACGAACATTAGGGTCAAGTGACGTGATGATGCCATTTTGATGGCATTGGATAAAAAACTCTTCCCATAATACAGCGTCTTCCCCGCCTGACAAGGCCAGCGAGCCGAGATGCACCACCCAAGGCTTTTGTGCAAGGACAGCATCAAGATGATCTTTCGTGATCAAGCGTTCGGCGGTGCCATTGCGATAAAACTGATAACTCGGCTGGCCATTTTCCAATGACACCACCGCAAGTGAGGTTGGCGCGTCCAACAAAGGGGCGTTGTGATGAACCCCTGATGATGACAAGCGTTCAGAAATTAATTTGCCCAAGCGATCATTGGAAATCGGCGTGATGTAATCGGTATCCGCCTCTTGCCGTGCCGCCGCGATCGCCACATTAAAAGGCGAGCCACCGGGATTGGCGCTATATTGCGGGAGACCATCGATAAGCGCATTTTCAACAAAATCGATCAGGTTTTCACCGCCGACAATAATTTTCAATTCATCAGACATTTGCGTCCTCGTTTAGACCTCTTCCAGAAGCAGGCTATCCATCATTTTGGATAACAAAGGTTGATGGTAGGGCTTTTGAAGCCACCCGTGCCGCGTTCACCAGATCGTTTGACTGCGCCCGTTTCAACGCTTGGTCTTGGGGCAGACCATGATCAAGCCAGCGTTGCACCAAGCGTTTTTCCAACACATCCATCGGCACATCCAGCCAAATGCTGGCATCCCATTTGGCCGCCAAATCAACCCAGCCTTCTTCATCAAACAAAAGATAATTGCCTTCAAAAAGCAGGATCGAAACATCACCAGGCACCTGACCGCCATCGGGCACAACTTGATCAGCCGCGCGGTCAAAAGTCGGATAGCTCTTCATCTCCCCTGATTTCAACCCATCGATTAATAAGGCAAAACGCTCACGTTCAAATGTTTCCGGCGCGCCTTTAATGTCAAACGTGCCATTGGCCATCAGTTTTTCATTATCCATATGAAAACCGTCCATAGGAATAACGCAAGCTTTCGACCCTAATTTTTCGGCAAGGGTTTCAGCAAAGGTTGATTTGCCGCTCCCTGGCGC
>CALFYS010000128.1 GCA_937952245.1 uncultured Alphaproteobacteria bacterium
CATGATCAAAAACTGGACATCAGCGGTGAAACCCCTTATCCCCTGATCATGAGTTCAAAACCGCCATCATCCAAAAAACCGTTTCGCCCACGGGTCAATTACGCCGACCGCCGCCGTAAGGCCAAACCCGCGGTATCATCGCGGCAGATCGTCCAAGATTTGATGCAAATGATCATCGGCAAGGGCCTGCCCCTGCAAGACGCGCTGAACCAACACGACGGCTGGAACAAGCTTGAGGATCGAGATCGCCGATTTGCCCGCCGCTTGATCACCATGGTCTTGCGCCACCACGGGGCGGCGAAAGCGATTTTAAAAAGCCAAATGACAAAACCGCTGAACCGCCGCGATCGCAAAGCGGAAGCGATTTTAATCATGGCGGTGGTGGAATTGATCTGGGCGGAAAGCGATAGCCATGCCGCCGTTGACCAAGCCGTGCGGTTGATGCGCAATGGCGGGTTTCGCCATTTAACAGGGCTGGCCAATGGCGTGTTGCGGAATATCGACCGCCGCCGTGATGAGATTAAAGCCATGCCAGAAGACCCGATGGTCAACGCGCCCGCGTGGTTGCAAGACGCTTTAACCCGCGATTGGGGGGCGCAAGCCAGCACAATCATGGAAAGCCTTTTGATCCCGCCCGCCCTTGACATTCGCCCGAAAGACGATGCTGCGTCATGGGCGGAAAAACTGGGCGGTGTGGCCACGCCCCATGGCTCCATCCGATTGAGCGAAGGCCCCTTAAAAGGAAGAATGGTGACTGCCCTTGACGGTTATGATGACGGCGCGTGGTGGGTGCAGGATTCCGCCGCCAGCCTGCCCGCCATGCTATTGGGCGACATTAAAGGCAAGCGCGTGATTGATTGTTGCGCCGCCCCCGGCGGGAAAACCGCCCAGATTATCGCATCAGGGGCGGAGGTCATTGCCCTTGATCAATCGGCGGAACGGATGAAAATCCTGAAGGCCAATATGACCCGCCTGAAGATGACCCCTGAAATTGTTGTTGCCGACGGCATGACCTATGAAACAGATGGTCTGGTGGACGCGGTTTTGCTGGACGCGCCGTGTTCGGCCACGGGCACCATCCGCCGTCGCCCTGATATTTTAAGCCATCAGAACCCCCCTGATCTAGCTCTTTTGAACCGTTTGCAAAAAGGGTTGTTAGCACAAGCCGCCACGTGGCTGAAGCCTGGGGGCGTGTTGGTCTATGCCACTTGTTCAATTTTAAAAGATGAAGGCGAGGCGATCATCCAATCCCTGCCCCCGTCCTTAAAACCGGTGGCGATCCGTGGTGAAGATGCCCCAGGGTTTACCATCACCCGAACCGATACGGATGCCATCCGGTTCATGCCTGACGCGCTGTCCGTATCACCAAAAGATGCACCCCTTGAGGAAACAGACAATCAAAATCTGGACAGAACCCGCAATATCCCGCAAGGTAATGATGGGTTTTTTATCGCCAAGTTTATTAAAATTTAGAGGGGTTTACCGTGCTTGAAGACTGGTCAGTTTCGCGGATACAAAGCATGATCCGGCGTTCTGCGTTTTCGCCTTACCGTTCGATCAGCACCGCTATCCCCAATCATTGGCTGCCCAGCGACCCTTGGAGGGGCCAAGCGACCTTAGGTCAGCCTCTTGCCTCTGGCAGTCACCCGAAAGAGATTGCCGATGACCAATGGCATGATTTTTCATGGCTTCGGCATATGCGCGAATACGGCGGCAATCAAGCCCGAACACTGGCGCGGCGTTTTATCACCGAATGGATTGACCAACATTATCGCTGGTCGCAAGAGATATGGCACCCGCAATTGATCAGCAAAAGGCTGAAAAACTTGATCCTGACATGGGATTGGTACGGCGCGTCTGCCAGCACATCGCAACAACAGATGATCATCACCGCCATGGGCATTCAACGCTTTGCCCTTTCCAAAGATTGGCGCAAATTAACCAACAGCAACAATCGCATTGATGCTTTATCAGCCTTGGTGATGGCCACCGCGTTTTTAAACCCTGATGATACAGACCACGCCATTGTCGATGATTTAATGGAAGCCCATCTTGAATTGCTCTTGGCGGATGGATGCCACGCCAGCCGGCAACCTGACCTGCATCTTGATTTAATGCAGAAATTAATCGAAACCCGCATAGGCCTAGGGGCATTGGCAAGCCTGCAATCGCCTGCCCCAACCGAGGTGCCAAAGACCGATCAAAAACTTCATCCGTTGCAAGACCACTTGATCACCCTTGATGACAGCATCACCCGCATGGGGGCGGTGGCGCGGATGTGGCGGCACGCCGATGGTCAGTTCATGCGGATTTTAGGCAGTCGGGAAATTCAACCTGACCATATTGAAGACATTCTTGATCGCGCGGGGCCAAAAGGGCGCATTTCCACCCATGCCAGCGATGCTGGATTTATCCGCATGGCCAGCGGCCGTTCTGTTTTAATGCTCAACACAAGTCCCGCGCCTTGGGCCTTGCCGATGGTGATGGCGGCGGGCGGGCGCGCGGATGCTGGTGCTTTGGCCATGGAATTTTCCAACGGCAGCAATCCAATTATCATCAACGCCGGGCAATCCAAATCATTTGAACTAGACTTGCCTGACCTGGCCGAAGCCTTAAGAGGCACGGCGGCGTTTTCGACATTATCGGTGGATCGCATCAACGCATCGGACACGAAATCAGACACTATCCATGGCCGCCACGCCACCGCCGAAAGCGCGGAAACTGGCCCCGCGTCAGGCGGCTTGCTGGCGGAAGCCAAGCACAGCGGCTATGAAAAAAGCCATGGGTTGATCCATCAACGGCGGGTTTTTCTGGCCACTGGCGGTAATGATTTGCGCGGTGAGGATACATTGCTTTACACTGGCGCCCCGGGGTTAATCCCTGACCAAGCCACCATCCGCTTTCATCTTCACCCTAAAATTAAAGCCAGTCTTTCCATGGGCGGCAATGTGATTTTGCGCTTGCCAGGCGGCGCGTCGCCTTGGAATTTCAAAGCCTCCGGCGGTGAGATTAGCATCGAAGACAGCGTCATCCTTGGCCAAGATGGGCTGGAGAAATGTTTGCAAATCACCTTGACCGTGCCGCTGTCGATGATCCGGCAGGATTATCATAAAACCGTTAAATGGGCGTTGCGGCGGCAACCGCCAGCGGCGAAAAAATCAACCTGACATCGGTTCATGCCAACACCCCGCCCTTGACCAGAGCAGACCCAGTCAGGCAAATAGAGAACACAAAAACCTGAACGCAATCATCATCGAGACCCATTATGACAACCACCCCGATCAAACGCGCGTTAATCTCAGTTTCCGATAAAACAGGGATAGAAGATTTTGCCCGCCGCCTTAACGCCATGGGTGTTGAGATTATCTCCACCGGCGGGACGGCGAAATTGCTGGCGGATCAAGGCCTTGATGTGATCGCTGTTGCTGATGTCACGGGCGCGGCGGAAATGATGGATGGCCGCGTGAAAACCCTCAATCCAAAGATTCATGGCGGTATTCTGGCGCGGCGCGATAATGACAGCCACCTTGCCGATATGGCGCGGGAAGATATTACAGGCATTGATTTGGTGGTGGTTAATCTCTACCCGTTTGGCGCGACCTTGGCGCGGCCTGATGCCAGTCGTGATGATTTGGTGGAAAATATTGATATTGGCGGGCCTGCCATGATCCGCGCGGCGGCGAAGAATCATGATTTCGTCACCATCATCACCGATGCTGGTGATTATGAAACCGTCTTGGATGACATGGCCAATGGCGGGGTAAAAGAAGCAACCCGCCGCCGTCTTGCCGCCAAAGCCTTTGCCCATACCGCGCATTATGACAGCACCATCTCCGGCTGGATGCGCGATCAAGGCGAGGATGATGCTCTGCCCCAAAACCTGAGCCTTGGTGGGCATTTGGTGCAAATGATGCGCTATGGTGAAAACCCCCATCAAGACGCGGGGCTGTACCGAATGGCGAGCCGCGATCCCCGCCCCGGCGTTCTCAATGCCGAACAAATCCAAGGCAAGCCGCTTAGCTTTAACAATATTAATGACACTGATGCTGCCTTTGAATTGGTGGCGGAATTTGACGCCCCCAGCATCGCCATCATCAAACACGCCAACCCTTGCGGCGTGGCCAGCCATGATGATCTGACGAAAGCGTGGCAAGCGGCATTGGCTTCTGATCCTGTGTCGGCTTTTGGCGGGATCATCGCTTTAAACCGGCCGCTTAACGGAAAATTAGCCCAAGAGATCACCAGTATTTTCACCGAAGTCGTGATCGCCCCTGATGCCGATGACGAGGCGAAAGCCATCATGGCGGCGAAGCCGAATTTGCGATTGTTAGTCACCGGTGAAATGCCTGACCCTGCCGCCTCAGGCTTGGTGTTCCGCAATGTTGCGGGCGGGTTTTTGGCCCAAAGCCGCGATGCCGGACGACCCAGCACGCTTGACCTCAAATGCGTCACGAAACGGCAACCCAGCGCAGATGAAATGCGCGATTTGATCTTTGCCATGACCGTGGCGAAACACGTCAAATCAAACGCCATTGTCTATGCCAAAGACAAGGCCACCGTCGGGATTGGCGCAGGCCAGATGTCACGCCTTGATTCCAGCCGTATCGCCGCCAGAAAAGCCGAGGATTTAGCCGAGAACAAAGGGCTGGATCAATCGCCTGTGATTGGTTCGGTGGTGGCGTCAGATGCGTTTTTTCCCTTTGCCGATGGGCTGTTGGCGGCGGCTAACGCGGGCGCAACCGCGGTTATTCAGCCCGGCGGTTCGGTCAAAGATGATGAGGTGATCGCCGCCGCTGATGAAGCAGGATTGGCCATGGTCTTCACCGGAATGCGGCATTTCCGCCACTAATATTTCCGCCATTAAGATTTCTGCTTAAGGGGATTTTGAGGGGGATTACGTTTCCGCCCAAACCCCAGCCAACCGTGCTGTTTTCACCATCACCGTGGGCAAAGCCATCTTCGGCAAATCCGCCAGCGCAACCCATCGCCATTGCGGCGGCAAATCTGTTGTTTGGCCCGCGGTTTCAATCTTTTCAATATCCAGAATAACCCTGAAATGGCTGAAAATATGCTCAGCCTGTTGGTTAAGTTTTTGCCCTTGGCCAAAACGGGCTCTGAATTGCCCACTGGGGCTGTCTTCGGCAATTGGATAATCCACAACCCCCACCCTGCCATCGGCCCATGCGCTGCCCGGAAAGACATCAAGCCCCCCAAGCATCCCTTGGTCAGGGCGGCGTTCCACAATGATATGCCCATCACCATCGGTGATGATCAAGGCTGTACCCCGACGATCCGGCCTTTGTTTTTTCGGCAATTTCCGTGGCAATACCGCCGCCGCCACTCCCGTGGTGGCGCAAGTGGATGAAAGCGGGCAAATCAAACACGACGGCAAGGTCAGCCCTTCGCCCGTGGCCTCCATCGCTTCAGCGTCTGATTGTTTGCTCTCTAAATTTTTTTGGGGCTTTTTTG
>CALFYS010000129.1 GCA_937952245.1 uncultured Alphaproteobacteria bacterium
TGTATTTTTTAATTTGTCCATCTTTGGCGCAAAATCACGCGACGCTGAGGCATATTTGAGCAGCCTGTTGAGCGATTTGAAGGGCTTTTCAACAAATCAGTCGAAATAACCTTTAATTTTTGGCGGGCTTAAAACACCGAAGAACACGGCGCGCCGCTTCAACCATCGGGTCATGGGTTTCTTTTAAGATTTGCACCCGATCAAAACGGTTATGATCTTTATTGACCGAAGCCCGTAACGCCTCGCCAAAAGCCATGCGCAATTCTGTTCCGATATTGAACTTGCATATCGCGGATGTTTGCGCCAATAGGCGACGCTGGTCTTCTGGCACGCCAGAACCACCATGGATCACTAGTGGCACGGATGTGACCGCTTCGATTGCCCGAATACGGTCGATATCAAGGCCGCCTTCACGATCTTGCTGAAGATGGACATTACCAACCGAGATTGCCATGGCATCAACACCGGTTTGAGCCACAAATTCAGCGGCTTCATCAGGGTCTGTACCGGCAGAATTTTCCCCCCCTGAATATCCCACAAAGCCAATCTCCCCTTCACAGGAAATACCCGCAGAATGTGCCAGTTCAGCAACTTTTGCTGTTTCATCAATATTCTGCGACAACGGCTGGCGGGAGCCATCATACATCAATGAGGTAAAGCCACTATCCAGTGCCATCTGGCATTCATCAAAACTATAGCCATGGTCGAGATGCGCCACCACAGGAACAGATGCCCCTTCAGCAAGATGCCTGAACATTTTTCCCAAAACCGGAAGCGGCGTGTGTTCACGGCAAGAGGGTCCGGCTTGCAAAATAACGGGGGTATTTTCCGCCTCGGCCGCCGCTACATAAGCGCGCATATCTTCCCAGCCTAATGTCACAAGGCCAGCAACCGCGTAACCGCCAGACAAAGCCGGCTGAAGAACTTCCGAAAGCGTTGCAATCGTCATTTGAATTTCGCAATCATGTCTTTGATGCCTGGGATGGTCTCCACCTGATAGGCATGGCTGGGTTGGAAGAATTGTACCAATGGCCGTTGGGTTAAACCGCCCAAAATGGTGAAATAATACATCTCATACCCTGGCAAAACACAGCAGGGGTGATAGCCGTTATCGATGCAGAAGGTAGAGCCATCAACAATATGATACGCATCCCCAGGCTGGCCATCTTCTCGCTGAAGCATCTTAAGGCCTGACCCCCAATTGGGTTTAAACCGGAAGTTATAGGTTTCATCATGACGTGTTTCATCAGGCAAACGGTTGGTATCGTGCTTATGGCTTGGGAAGCCTGACCACCCGCCAGCCCCGACAGTGAATAACTCGCTCACCAAAAGACGGCCTACCTGATCATGTTGTTTTTGCCCCAAAATATGTTTGATCTTGCGGTGGGTTTTGGTGTCATCGGAACCATATTGCACCAGATCAGGCGTTCTAACATCAAAAGGGTCA
>CALFYS010000130.1 GCA_937952245.1 uncultured Alphaproteobacteria bacterium
TTGGCGCCAAAGACGCCTTCTGTATGGAACAACTATGGCAATATCCTATCTGATCTTGGCGAAACTAGTTTGGCGCGGTCATCCTATGAAAAGGCATTGCACTTAAACCCTGATTATCCCGATGCATTGAACGGATTTGGCAATGTCTTGATGAATTTAGGCCAAATCCAAGATGCTGTTCAGTCGTATCAGAAATTATTGGCAATAAACCCAAACCACCCAGATGGCCAGATTAATTTGGCCCAAGCCTATATGGCTCAAGGTGAATTTGAAGCCGCTAAAAAGGAATTTCTAAGCCTTATCAAAAAAAACCCGCGCCACGCAGAAGCTCACCATCAATTAAGCCGCATCCAGCGTTACGAAAAAGGTGATGATCATATTAAGGCCATGCAAACGGTGCTGGCCTCACCAAACCCAAGCGTTAAAGAAACCGTATTAATCAACCATGGCTTGGGCAAAGCCTGTGCTGATTTAAAAGATTACCCCGAAGCCTTTGCCCACTGGAAGGCGGGTAACGAGGCCTTTAAGAAAACAATCAATTATGATTTTGCCGAAGACCAAGAGGTGTTTGACTGTCTTCATCAATGGGCAAAGAATATGCCTCCTTTATTCGGGTCAGGCACATTAAAGCGCAAGCCTATTTTTATTTTGGGTATGCCGCGATCAGGCACCAGTTTAGTGGAACAAATTCTTTCAGGTCATAGCGAAGTCTATGCCGCGGGGGAATTGGATGCCATGGCGCTTGCCGTCCGAAAAAATGTGTTATCAGATCCAAACAAATCATTGTCTAGGCTTAATAAATCGGTGCTGAAGACAGTCAGGTACGCTTATATTAAAGACATAAACGCCTTACCGACTGATCGTGGGATCATCACTGATAAAATGCCATTGAATTTCAAATGGATCAGCATCATTCGTACTATTTTCCCCGATGCGCCAATCCTGCATTTAAAGCGTCACCCCATGGCGATTTGCTTTTCCAATTTCAGATATTTCTTTCAATCCCACGGCATGCGCTACAGCAATGACTTGATGGACATTGGCCGCTATTACTTAGCCTATGATGAATTGATGCAGCGTCATATGGCGGATCATGGCGATGCTATTACCACGATTGATTACGAGGCTCTTACCCAGTATCCGAAACAGCATATTGAAAATTTGCTTAAGACCCTTGGGCTTGAATGGCAGGATGCGTGTTTGAATATTGAAAAAAACAAACGCAGCGTTAAAACCGTATCAAATGTGCAAATCCGCAGCAGTATTTACACCAAAAGTTCTGAAGAATGGCAAAATTACGAGGATCAATTAAAGCCATTGAAAAACATGCTGATGCCGGTATTAGACCGCGATGGCTGGTATTGAAAGCCTGACTTTAATCTTGATAAACAGGCAAGCCCAAGCGTGCTTGTTGTTTTTGCAATGCGGCCAGAACAGGTTTTAAGAACTCGTCATGGCGGCGCCAGCCTTGCAATGACTTTGTTGAAATCTGATCTTGGACTTGGGCGGCGCTGGCGGTGGTTGAAAAATACCCTTCGCCACGTTTGCTTTCATCAAATTCAAAATCACCCATGCCCAGATAATCAAAAATACGCCGCGACTCTTCTTGAGGGTTTTGCACCAAATCATCATAACAAAGCGATAGCATTTTCTCTCCAAGATGGGCTTCATAGGCTTGCATCAAATGCTGATATTGAGCGTAATATTGGCCAAGGGCTCTCATGTTAAAGCAATATTCATGGCCTTGTTCAAAATTAGCGCGGAATAAAGACCAGCAATTGTCCATAGCATCACGATAACAATGGATGATTTTTGATTGTGGAAATAATTGTGCGATCAAGGGCGCCCATTTAAAATTATGGGGCAATTTATCAATTAAATATTTTTTGCCTTGATAAAGCCGTTCGGTTTTTTGGTGAAAACGATCAACAATTTCTGCCAAGTTTTCAGCCGATAAAGCCATAACTTTTGACGGCAGATTTTTTAGGGCTTTATTGAAGGATTCATTTAGATAGGGCAGTTCATCGCCTGCTGAAATATCGGGATGGCTGGCTAGCACGGATTCCAGCAATGTCGTGCCTGACCGCGGCATCCCAATAATAAAAATCACTTTTTGGTCTTGATGGGGATGGTCAACCTTAGGCTGTGCCATTGAAAAATCATGCCAATGTTTAAACTTTTGCTGGGTCTTATGATGGTCATAAACCCGTTTCCGCGCCATCACTTGATTGCCCTTTAGATA
>CALFYS010000131.1 GCA_937952245.1 uncultured Alphaproteobacteria bacterium
CAGTTATTGAATGGTGCTGTGTACAGGCTTCGAACCTCTCGCACGCCGCTCCATTCTCTTTTATGATCTCTTCACCACTCCGCCGCGACCACATCAGGGTCAGTATTTTGGCGTGTTTGGTTTTTGAGGGATGCGAAATCATCCTCATCCATCAATTGCTTGAGCGCCCAGATGGCGGTGGCTTTGATCACGTCATGGGGGGATGATAATTGCGCTTTGAGCGCGGGCAGATGGGAAGCCTCCCCCGAATTGCCGATAGCGATCAACACATTCCGCGTAAAATTAACATAGCCTGCCCGCCGCACAGGAGTGCCGCTGAACTTGGATTTAAACCCCGCTTCATCAAGCGCCAGCAATTCAGACAAAGGCGGCAGATCAAGCCCCGCCATGGATTGCAATTTCGCCTCATGCCCTTGTTGGGCGAAACTGTTCCACGGGCATACCGCCAAGCAATCATCGCATCCGAAAATCCGGTTGCCCATGGGTTTACGAAACTCAACAGGGATCATGCCGTCATGTTCGATGGTCAGATAGGAAATACAGCGGCTGGCATCCAACCGATAGGGTTCAGGAAAAGCCTTGGTGGGGCATATATCCAAACAACGGGTACAGCTGCCACAATGATCGTCGGATGCCGCGTCTTCCGCCCAATCGGCATCGGTTAAAATCACCCCTAAAAACAGCCATGATCCGTATTCGCGGGAAACGAGATTTGTGTGTTTGCCCTGCCAGCCAAGCCCTGCTTGCGCCGCCAAAGGCTTTTCCATCAAGGGCGCGGTATCCACAAAGACCTTGACCATCACCCCTTCCCTCGCCGCAATCCGGCCCGCGATTTGCTTCAGCCTGCCTTTGATCACGTCATGGTAATCCCGCCCTCGGGCATAGACGGAGATATTGCCGGCATCTTTCGCGCTGAGATTATCCATCGGGTCATGGTCAGGCCCGTAATTCATCACCATCACAATCGCTGTTTTGGCGGCATCCCACATGGCGGTGGGGGCGATCCGGCGATCCCGTGTTTCTTTGATCCATGTCATGGAGCCATGGTGACCATCACGGATAAAAGCATCCAGCCGATCCGCGAGATGCGGCACGGCCTCAGCGCTGGTAAAGGCAATATCGCCAAAGCCTTCTTTTAAGGCATCGTCGCGAATACGTTGACGCAATCGGGTTAATGGATCTGTTGGTTTTTTGGTCATATGCTTATTTTTCAGGGGCTAGCATAACGCCAAACATCAGATCGGATCAATATCACCGCGGGAATAGTCTTCATGGAATTGCCGCTGATAAGCATCGAACCGCCCTTCTTGGATGGCATCACGCGCCCCGCGGGTCAAATCCTGATAATAGGTGATGTTATGCTGGGACAAGAGCATCAGCCCCAACACTTCTTCAGCTTTGAACAAATGATGCAAATAGGCACGGCTATAGCTTTGGCAAGCTTTGCATGAACACCCTTCGTCCAAAGGTCTTGGGTCTTCGGCATGGCGGGCGTTTTTAATATTAATCGCGCCGCGGCGGGTAAAAGCCTGACCGGTGCGGCCAGAACGTGTCGGCATAACGCAATCAAACATATCAATACCGCGGGCGATCCCGCCAATAATATCATCAGGCTTGCCAACCCCCATCAGATAACGAGGCTTATCCGCCCGCATCAATGGCGTGGTGACTTCCAATGTTTCAAACATCGCCTGTTGGCCTTCGCCCACGGCAAGACCGCCGACGGCGTAGCCTTCGAAATCAATCTCTTCAAGGGCAGCAATACTTTCAGCCCGTAAATCCGGATAGATGGAGCCTTGAACAATCCCAAATTGGCCATAGCCCGGGCGGTGTTGAAACGCTTCACGACAACGTTTTGCCCAGCGCATCGACATCCGCATCGAAGACGCCGCCACATCTTTTTCAGCGGGGAATGGCGTGCATTCATCAAAAGCCATGGTGATGGTGGCATCCAACATTCGCTGAATATCGGTGGAACGTTCAGGGGTCAGGCGGTGTTTTGAACCATCGAGATGCGATTTAAACGTCACGCCATCATCATCAATCTTGCGCAAATCCCCCAAGGACATGACCTGAAACCCGCCGGAATCCGTCAATAATGGGCCATCCCAGCCCATCAATTTGCGGATACCGCCCAGCCGTTCGACCCGTTCAGGGCCCGGCCGCAACATCAAATGATAGGTATTGGCCAGAATAATCATCGCTCCGGTTGCCCAGACATCATCAACCGTCATGGCCTTCACCGTGGCGGCGGTGCCAACAGGCATAAAGACAGGGGTTTCAATCACACCATGGGCGGTGGTCAGCGTCCCCCGCCGCGCCCCTAAATTATTCACCTGATTATGAAGGCGCTCGGTTGCTTTTAATTCAAATTGGAAAATCGTCATGATCGCTCCATCAAACACGCATCACCATAAGAAAAGAACCGGTAGTCTTGGGCGATGGCATGGCGGTACGCTTCTTCAACAAAGGCTTTACCAGCAAAGGCTGAAATCAGCATTAATAAAGTTGATTTTGGCAGGTGAAAATTGGTCAGCAACAGATCAACCACACCAAATTCAAACCCCGGGATGATAAATAAATCTGTTTCCGCTTGATAGGCTTGAACCTGGCCGTGATCACGCCAACAGCTTTCCAAAATCCTGAGCGATGTGGTGCCGACACAAATCACCCGCCCACCATTGGCTTTGGTCGCGTTGATCTGATCAGCGGTGGCTTGGGAAATCTCCCCCCATTCGCTGTGCATTTTATGGTCGCGAACATCATCAACCTTAACCGGAAGAAATGTCCCTGCCCCCACGTGTAATGTCACCTCAGCCATGGATATGCCTTGGTTTTGCAAATCGGCGATCAATTCAGGGGTGAAATGCAGTCCCGCCGTCGGCGCCGCCACCGCCCCGTTATGGGCGGCAAACATGGTTTGATAATGCTCGCTGTCATCATCCCGAACACCATCAGGGCGCGGAATATAGGGCGGCAGAGGCATCACGCCTGTGGCTTCCAAGGCGGCATCAAGCGCCTCACCGGAATGGTTAAAATGAAGCCCTCTTTCACCGTCATCGCCAATAAAATCCACCTCAGCATAAAGGGTATCGGCAAAATCAATACGATCCCCTAGCCGCAGTTTTTTGGCTGGTTTGGCAAAACACCGCCAATGATCACCATCAACACGGCGGTGCAAAGTGACTTGGATCGTGGCCTCCCCCCGCTTTCCTGTGAGGCGGGCAGGCAAAACCCGGGTGTTGTTGACCACCAGCAGATCACCAGCATTAAGGCAAGACGGCAGATCAGCAACAATGCGGTCGGTAAGGCTGCCCCCCCGCATATCCAAAAGACGGGCGGATGTTCGCGGTGATGCTGGTTCAGCCGCGATCCGTTCAGGCGGAAGGTGATAATCAAAATCAGAAAGAAGCATCGATCAGCCTAGAAAATCTGGACAACCCCAACAACCCGGCCCATGGGTTTGTCGCTTTGGTCTTCGGCGACGATCAAACATTGGATACGGGCTTCTTGCATCCGGTCTTCCGCCTCCCCCATGCTGGCATCAGGTTTGATGGTCAATGGGCTGGCGGTCATGGCATCTTGTGCGGTTAAATCCATGATATTGCTGTGATCCATCAAGGCACGGCGCAAATCACCATCGGTGATAATCCCCAAAAGGTTTTCATCTGTCCCCACCAAGGCCAGCCCCAAACGACCTTTGGTCATGGCCATAATCACATCCTGCATCGGGGCATGGGCATCCACAAACGGCAGATCATCCACCACCATATGGTCTGAAACTTTTGACAAAAGCCGCCGCCCCAATGACCCACCAGGGTGGGTGGCGGCGAAATCTTCGGGCTGAAACCCACGCTTTTCCATCAAGGCAATCGCCAACGCGTCCCCCATCACCAATGTTGTCAGGCCAGAGGTGGTCGGCGCTAAATTCAATGGGCAGGCCTCACGGTCAACGGCAATATCAAGCACAACATCAGCGTGACGTGCTAAGGTGGAATTGGCATCACCTGTCATGGCGATAATCTTACTGTCGAGCCGTTTTAACGGCGGCATTAAGCGAATAATTTCTTCGGTTTCGCCTGAATTGGAAATCAGGATCATGGTATCGCCTTGCCGGACTTTGCCCAAATCGCCATGAATGGCTTCGGCGGGATGCAAAAAGATCGAAGGCGTGCCGGTTGATGCAAAAGTTGATGAAATCTTCCGCCCAAAAAGACCTGATTTGCCCATGCCGCAAACAATCACGTGATTGGATGATGTCATCATCATATCGACCGCGCGGCTGAAATTATCGTCCAGACCATTGATAAAACGATCAATGGCGGTTTTATAAATTTCACCCATCTGGCGGGCTGATGTAATGGCATCTTGCATGATAATTCTTTGGTCAGCTGATAACAGATATAATCTTGAGACGGTTGTACCCGCCTTCGCGTGATTTTGCAAAACCTATCGTTGATTTAAACCTTTAAAACACGTTCAGCATTGGCTTGGTCTTCGGGGGTGTTGATGTTGAAAAACGGATCAGGGATACCGTCAAATTCCACCTCCGCCATGGTGTAATCCGCGGTGAAACGATCAATTTTACGAATATCGTTATTGACCAGCTGATCGCGCAAATCAGACCTGATCTCAATCGGCCATAACCCCACCACCGGATGCCGCCGCCCAAAAGAATGGGCGCGTGCCAAATAGCAATCATCCCCAAGGCCTTGCACCAGTCTTTGCACCAAATCATGGGGGATAAAAGGCGCATCACCGGGCAGGCTTAACACATGGGTGGCGGTGGGTTGATGCAGTGCCGCCCAATCAAGCCCCGCCAAAATTCCCGCCAATGGGCCGGGGTTTTCATCAACACTATCGGCAACAACAGGCAGGTTATAGGCTTGAAACCGCCCCGGGTCACCATTGGCATTGATCACCATTTGCCCGCATTGCGGGCTGGCGCGATCCAAGACGTGCTGAAGCAAGGTTTTGCCCGCCAATGGCACCAAGGGTTTATCCACCTCCCCCATGCGGCGACCCAGCCCTCCAGCCAGCACAACGCCGACAATATTGGCTTTCAGCAATGACATATCAGCGTCCCCCATCCGATCTTTGAGAAGAAGATTGCTGACGTTGGGGGGATAATTGATCGTCATCACCTTCAACATCTGGGGCTGATAACGCGGCATCATCATAAATAATCCGTTCCGCTCCTGATAAGACCGTGAACCGCTTGCCCCGCGCCCTGCCGATTAAGGTCAAGCCTGCTTTCCGCGCCAGCTCAACCCCTGTTTCGGTAAATCCTGACCGCGAGATCAGAATAGGGATTTGCATTTGCACGGTTTTGATCACCATCTCGCTGGTCAGGCGGCCGGTGGTATAGAACACTTTATCGGCGCCCGCCTCACCGCGTAAAAACATCCATCCGGCGATTTTATCCACCGCGTTATGCCGCCCCACATCTTCCATATAGACCATCGGGCTGTCGCCTTTCGCCAAAACACAGCCATGGATAGCCCCTGCCGTCAGATAAAGGCTGGGGGCGGTGTTGATCTGTTTTGTCAGCGCCATCATTTGACTGGTGGAAATCCGCGCGTCTTGATTGAGGGTGACGGCATCAAAATGATCCATCATATCGCCAAAAACCGTCCCTTGAGCGCAGCCACTGGTGCGGATTTTCTTTTCCAATTTGGCTTCGTAATTGGTCTCGCGCTCGGTTCTGACAACGATTACCCCAAGGTCTTCATCAACATCAATGGCGGTAATCACGTCATCATCGGCCAACATATTCTGATTGCGCAAAAAACCAACCGCCAGCGCTTCCGGCCAATCCCCCAATGTCATTGAGGTGACAATCTCTTGGCGATTGAGAAAAATGGTCATGGGTTTTTCCACAACAACAGGCACATCAATGGCCTGCCCATCTTCATCAAAGCCTTTGACCGTCGCGGTCAGCCCACTGCCTTCGGGTTGCGGCATCAAAGGGGCGGGCGGGGCGTATTTATTGCGTAAATCATCCATCCTTCTAAAATGGGGGATGATGGCCATAAAAACAAGAACAACCGCTGGTGATGGCGTTATTGAGACCAATGTGATACATAGGGTAGCGTTAAAACCCTAATACTGGCTCAAGTATCGTTGCAGTCATTCAGTTGTTCGGGGCTAATGGTCAGGCGGCCATGGTCAGGAGATAAAGATGAAACTCCATTTCAGCATTTCAGATAATCCTGAAGCACAGGCGAAATCTAAAGAACTCATCGCTCAATATGGCAACGCTTCGCCTGAAGATTGCGATGTGATTGTCGCCCTTGGCGGTGATGGCCAAATGCTGCAAGCCTTGAAAATGACCTTTGATCCCAATACCCCGGGCTTCCAAGGCAAACCTGTCTATGGGCTGCATAGCGGCACCGTCGGGTTCTTGATGAATGATATTGTTCCTGAAACCAATGCCCAGCATTTGGTCAGCCGCATTAAAGCCGCCGAAGAAACCATCATCCATCCGCTTTCCATGGAAGCCACCACGATTGATGGTACGGTTCACCATGCCCATGGGATCAATGAAGTGTCTTTGTTGAGAGCCAGCAATCAAACCGCCCGCATTGAAATCGTGGTCGATGGTGTCAGCCGCATGGATGAATTGATCTGTGATGGCGTGTTATTGGCAACCCCTGCTGGCAGTACCGCCTATAACCTGTCGGCCCATGGCCCGATTGTGCCGTTGAATTCTTCTGTTTTGGCGCTGACCCCGATCAGCGCGTTTCGCCCCAGACGGTGGCGGGGGGCATTATTGCCGAATAATGTGGTGGTGGAATTTAACGTCAAAAACCCTGAATTAAGACCTGTTAGCGCAAGCGCGGATTCATTTCAATTCAGGGACATAGCCCGCGTTGTTGCCAAAAAGGATAAAGATATTACCTTGCGGATTTTAAGCGACCCCGGCCATGGTTTAGAAGAACGGGTGATGCAGGAACAGTTTATTTACTGATCCTGT
>CALFYS010000132.1 GCA_937952245.1 uncultured Alphaproteobacteria bacterium
AATCCCTAAGCCACCAATCCCGAGGCGGCGTAATTCATCAACGGCATCCCGCCCAAACGAAAATCATTGACCCCAAAACCATTTAGTTGCGGTTGAATGCCTGTGATGTCATCCAGATCAATCCCCGCTTGGCGGGCTTCTGATTGCAATTCAGAAGGTTTGACGAATTTTTTCGGGTCATGCGTGCCTTTCGGGGCTAAATTCAACAGGTATTCCGCCGCGTATTTGACCAAGGCCACGCCAGCTATGGAACGGTTGATGGTGGTCAGCACCACCATGCTGGATTGATCATCATGCCCAAACCGCGCCATGGTTTTTAAAAAACCCAAACGGTCATTGACGTGTTCGACCACTTCAGAAGCGATGATGATGTCAAAACGCGCGCCGGTTTCGGCGAGGTTTTCAGCCGTGTCATGAAGATAGGTCAGTTTAAGGCCAGCGCGGGCGGCATGGTCACGGGCGGCTTCAATCGCGCCTTGGCTGGCATCCAGTCCGGTGACATTTGCCCCTAAACGCGCCAAAGGTTCCGCCAGCAAGCCGCCACCGCAACCAATATCAAGGATATTTAATCCATCGAGCGAGCGCCCCAACAGCCGATCAGCGTGGCGTTTGATGTAACGCACCCGCGCCGGTGTCATGGCTTGCAAAGCGGCAAAAGGGCCTGTTTCATCCCACCAATCATGGGCAAGCGCTTCAAAATATCCAATTTCATCAGGATCAACAGAACGACCCTTATCCATGGCGGTTTCCTCTTTCGGGTGAATATACCCTTGAAGTCAGTGACTATTCAGTTTATCAGATGGCTCAGTTTATCAGATGGCCAAGTTAATCAGATAACCAAGTCTAACAGATGGTTGGCTGTGTTGTCATCTGATCCTCTATATAAAGGCCAAGACCGATTGAGGCCAGTTAAAGGGTAGCCCATGGCGCGCATTGTGATGAAATTTGGCGGCACTTCCGTTGGAACAATTGAACGGATCAAAGCTGTTGCAGAAAAAGTCAAATCTCAAGTGGAGAACGGTGACCAAGTTGCTGTTGTTGTCTCCGCCATGTCTGGCACCACCAATCAATTGGTTGAATGGACGCGGGAAGCCGGCGTTATGCATGATGCCCGCGAATATGATGTCGTGGTGTCTTCCGGTGAACAAGTCACGGTGGGGTTGTTGGCGATTGCCTTGCAAAATATCGGCGTTGAAGCACGGTCATGGCTTGGTTGGCAAGTTGCGCTTCATACCGATAATGTTCATGGCGGTGCCCGCATCGAAAGCATTGATACCGAAAAAATGAGCGCAAGGCTTGATCAAGGTCAAGTCGCGGTTATGGCAGGGTTTCAAGGTGTTGCTGATGATCATCGCATCACCACCCTTGGCCGTGGCGGCTCAGATACATCGGCGGTGGCACTGGCGGCGGCGTTAAACGCTGATCGCTGTGATATTTATACCGATGTCGATGGGGTCTATACAACCGACCCTCGTGTTGTGCCGAAAGCCCAGAAATTAGAGCGCATTACCTTTGAAGAAATGTTGGAAATGGCATCTGGCGGTGCGAAAGTCCTGCAAACCCGTTCTGTTGCCATGGCCATGCGTCATGGGGTGGATTTGCAAGTGCTTTCAAGTTTTGAAGACCTGCCGGGGTCAGATTTGCCCGGAACAATGGTCGTGAAAGAGGAAGAGATCATGGAAAAGAATTCTGTAAGCGGCATTGCCTATAGTGCCGATGAAGCGAAAATCACATTGGCTGGACTGGAAGATAAACCAGGGGTGGCGGCAACGGTCTTTAGCGCGCTTGCCGATAGCAATGTCAATGTCGATATGATTGTCCAGACCGCCGCCAGCACAGAAGGCCGAACCGATATTACATTTTCGGTCAGCGGTTCTGAATTGGATCGTGCGAAATCCGTTTTGGACGGCATTAAAAATGATGTCGGGATTAACGAAATCCTGATGGCCGAAAATGTCTGTAAAATCTCAGTTGTGGGGATGGCCATGCGAAGCCAGCCGGGGATTGCCAAAACCATGTTTGCAACCTTGGCGGATAAGGGCATCAACATTGAGGTGATCTCAACATCAGAGATTAAAATCAGTGTTTTGATCAGCCGTGATTACACCGAATTGGCTGTCCGCAGTCTGCATACCGCCTTTGGTTTAGACGGCGAATAAAGCTTAAATTTTATCCCATTGAATCAATGGCATGATGTGATCAGGTCATGCCGCCCTGTATCGACTGACTAAATCTTGTGGTTATTCATAAGATTTAGTCCAAATATAGTCAGGTTTTCGCGGATTTGATTTATTTCTTGCTGTTTGGCTGAAAAATCATCATAAAAGTTACATAAACACTGATAATATTGGCTTTTATGGAAAATACCGGGGCAAAGACCAGCGCTGAAATGCTGGAAGAAATTGGACAGGCACTGCAAGCAGAACGCGCGCGCCAGAACCTGACTTGCGCCGATATTTCCAATCAACTGCGAATTCCGCAACGTTATATCGAACATATTGAAGCGGGCGCGACCGATCAGTTGCCGGCCATGACCTATGTGATTGGCTATGTGCGCAGTTATGCCAATCTGTTGAAACTTGACGCGGCGTCGATTTGCGCTGACCTGAAGAAAAGCCTGACCGCCGATGAAAACAACCCGCAGTTTGACTTTGTTGATCAGCGGCTCGATCAAAAAGCCAATTCAGGACGGACAGCGCTGGCGGCATTGATCGCGGGTGTGCTGATTTATGGCGGCTGGTATGCTTTCTCAACAGGGCTTATTCTCGCGCCGCAAGACCAATCGTCGGAACAGCCGATTGAACTGGCCTTGAACGCGGAAACCGAAGTCGAAGATGAAGTTGAAGCCACCTTCACGAAAGTTGCCCCTCGTCCGGTCACTGAAGTCGTAACAGAGACCGCAGAGGTTACTCCAGAAGCCACTCCTGAAATTCTTCCTGATCAAGAAGAACTCTCCAATGATGCCGCCAATAATGAAACGGCGATTGCCGCCAGTGAAACCTCAGAACAGCCTCCGCTTACGCCGCCTGTTGTTGAGCCTCAGGCGGAAGATGTTGTGACAGAGGAATTGGCATCTGTTGAAGAAAGCCTTGAGAGTGATGTTCAGCCTCGCGTCACCGATGCTGTTGCCACCAATCGCATCCCCGAAGAAGAGATTATTTTAAAAGCCACGGCCAACAGCTGGGTTGAAGTCACCCGCGCGGATGGCTCAGCGGTCAGCCAGCGGTTGATGCGAACCGGTGAACGTTATGTGGTGCCGGGCGGGGATGATCTTTTCCTGACAACGGGTAATGCTGGCGGCCTTGAAATTCAGCTGGGTGATGCTGAGCCTGTTGTGCTTGGCGGTTGGGGTGAAGCTTTACGCGAATTGCCGCTCGACCAAACCATTATCAGCCAGCGGTATTAGCGGCTGAAATTCCTAACATTTGAATTATATCATGTGTCGATGATGACTTTATCCAGATAATTTGGATTGTCATTGCCGAAAGACTGCCGATACGGTATCACAGATTTCGTGATCACCCGCTATCACTGGAGCCAAAAATGAGTGTACGCCCCTATCGTGATATTGAACGCCGGAAAACCAGACAGATTATGGTTGGTGACGTGGCGGTTGGTGGTGATGCGCCGATCTCTGTTCAAACCATGACCAATACCCTGACCAGCGATGTTGCGGCGACAATGGATCAGATCAATTCAGCGGCAAAGGCAGGGGCGGATATTGTGCGGGTGTCTTGCCCCGATGAAGACAGCACCGCGGCTTTGGCTGAGATTACCAAGCAATCCCCAGTGCCGATCGTGGCGGATATTCATTTCCATTATAAACGGGCGATTGAAGCGGCCCAATCGGGCGCGGCTTGCTTGCGGATTAACCCCGGGAATATCGGTTCAGCGGATCGTGTGCGCGAGGTTGTTAACGCGGCGCGTGATCATAATTGTTCCATTCGGATTGGCGTTAACGCCGGGTCATTAGAACGCGATTTGCTGGAAAAATATGGTGAACCTTGCCCCGAAGCCTTGGTGGAATCCGCCCTAAACCATGCCAAGATTTTGCAGGATCACGATTTTCATGAATTCAAAATATCGGTGAAAGCTTCTGATGTGTTTTTAGCGGTCGCCGCCTATTACGGTTTGGCGGATGCCATTGATTGCCCCCTTCATATCGGCATTACCGAAGCCGGCGGGTTGCGGACAGGCACGGTGAAATCATCCATCGGTCTTGGCAATCTGTTATGGGCGGGGATTGGTGATACCATTAGGGTGTCGCTTTCCGCCGATCCCGCCGAAGAAGTGCGGGTGGGTTTTGAAATGCTGAAATCCTTGGGGTTAAGGCATCGCGGTGTATCTGTTATTTCTTGCCCGTCATGCGCCCGCCAGCAATTTGACGTGATTGATACCGTCCGCATTATCGAAGAAAAACTCGACCATATTGATGAGCCGATCACCGTGTCCATCATTGGATGTGTGGTCAATGGCCCGGGGGAAGCGCGTGAAACTGATATTGGGCTGACCGGCGGCGGCAAAGACACCCATCAGATTTATCTTTCCGGCATGGCCGACCACCGCTTGAAAAATGGTGATATTGTCAGCCATGTTGTTGAGCTGGTTGAAGAACGGGCAGCGGCTATTAAAGCCGCAAAACAAGCCGAACAAGCATAAAAGGTTTTGAAATAAAATGAGCAAATTGCAATCACCACGCGGCACCCAAGATCTCATGCCTGAAGATATGGCCGGGCATCGCCATGTGATGGATACGGCAAAATCATGCGCGGGTGTTTTTGGCTTTGAAGAAATGGCCACCCCTATTTTTGAATTTACCGATGTCTTCGCTCGCCCCTTGGGGGAATCAAGCGATGTGGTGACAAAGGAAACCTATTCCTTTACCGACCGTGGTGGTGAAGGGCTCACGCTTCGTCCCGAAGGCACAGCCGGGGTGGTGCGGGCATTGATTTCAGCTGGATTAACACAAACCCTGCCGCAGAAATTCTATTACCAAGGGCCGATGTTCCGTTATGAACGCCCACAAAAAGGCCGGATGCGGCAGTTCCATCAAGTCGGTGTTGAATTGCTGGGGCCAACCTCACCTTTGGCGGATGCTGAAGTCATTGCCTTGGGGGCGATGATGCTCGACCGTTTGGGGGTGTTGGCGTCATGTGCCTTGCATTTGAACTCACTGGGGGATGGCGAAAGCCGCTCGGCGTATCGCACCGCTTTGGTTGAATTTTTATCGGATGTCAAAACAGAACTTTCCGAAGACAGCCAGCGCAGGTTAGAGACCAACCCATTGCGGATTCTCGACAGTAAAGATGAAAACGACCGGCAATTAATCGCCGATGCCCCTAAATTGGGGGAATATCTGAACGCCGCTTCAAGCGATCATTTCAATCGTGTTGCTGAACAATTGGACGCGGCGGGCATTGCCTATATCCATGATGCGAAATTGGTGCGGGGGCTGGATTATTATTGCCATACGGCTTTTGAATTCATCACCACCGATTTAGGCGCCCAAGGAACGGTCTTGGGCGGCGGCCGCTATGATGGTCTGGCGGAAACATTGGGCGGGCCCAATGTCGCTGGTGTGGGTTGGGCGGCTGGTGTGGAACGGCTGGCGTTATTATCTGGCCAAGCCCCGCGATTAGACCCGCCGCTGGTCTTGATCGCCCTATCCCCCTCAAATGGTGCTGATTCAAATACTGATGGTGCTGATGGCGGGATGTCCATTGACGCCACGCTTTTTGCTTTGGCCAATACAATCCGCAATCATGGCCAGCGGGTTGAAATGCCGTTCAGCGGCAATCTGGGTAAGCAATTAAAACGCGCCGATAAATTGGGCGCCCGCTATGTTGGTATTCTGGGGGCGGATGAAGCGGCACGCGGCGTGATTGTTCTCAGGGATATGCAGGATGGCAGCCAAACCGATATTGCCCTCGACCAAGCGGCCGAACATTTCAGCACATTATTTCAAAGTTAAGGGCTATTTCAGCGCTAATTGCATCAGAGTAAATCATGAGTTTATACGATAATCTTGAGCGGGTTCTGGCACGCCGAAAAGACATTGAAGACCAACTGGCCAATTCGGCAAATTTATCGCCGGATGAATTGACCAAACTTTCGCGTGAACTGGCGGATTTGAGACCCGCCGCGGAACAATGCGAAAAGGTCAAATCCATGCGGGATGATTTAGAAGCCGCCCAGCAGATGATCGCTGATGCCGATGGTGATGATGAAATTATAGCCATGGCGGAAGAAGAAATCGCCAGCATTAATGACGCTTTGCCCGATGCCGAAAGCGAATTGCAATTATTGCTTTTGCCGAAAGATAAAGATGACCAGCGCAACGCGATTCTAGAAGTCAGGGCTGGCACTGGCGGGGATGAAGCGGCGTTATTTGGCGCTGATCTCTTCAATATGTATCAGCGGCTTGCCGCCAAACATGGCTGGCGTTTTGAAGTCATGGAAGTCTCGGACACAGGGATTGGCGGCTATAAAGAAGCCACCGCGACCATCGAAGGCCATAATGTCTTTGCGCGGCTTAAATTTGAATCAGGGGTGCATCGGGTTCAACGCGTGCCGGAAACGGAAACAGGCGGACGGATTCACACTTCCGCCGCCACGGTTGCGGTTCTGCCGGAAGCGGAAGATGTTGATATTGATATTAATGAACAGGATTTGCGGATTGATGTTTTCCGCGCCTCTGGCCCTGGGGGGCAATCGGTGAATACAACCGATTCAGCGGTGCGCATCACCCATATCCCCACCGGTATTGTGGTCAGCCAGCAGGATGAAAAATCGCAACATAAAAACCGTGCCAAAGCCATGAAGATTCTAAGGGCGCGTATCTATGACGCGGAACGGGCACGGGTAGAGGCTGAACGCGCCGCTTCCCGTAAAGGGCAGGTGGGTTCTGGCGACCGGTCTGAACGTATCCGCACCTATAATTTCCCCCAAGGGCGGGTGACGGATCACCGGATTAACCTGACGCTTTATAAATTGGATCGCATTCTGGCGGGGGAAGCCTTGGATGAAATTGTTGATGCGTTGATTTTGGAAGACCAAGCCGCCCGTCTTGCTGAAGTTGCGGAAGATGGGGCGTAATCGACCCTCCGATAAAAAGGACGCGGCAGGCCTCTTGCAAGAGATTGCCGCGCAATTGCCGGAAAATGGTTTTGATGATCGGCGGCGTGATGCGCGCCTTTTGCTGGCCATGGCGCTTGGCCGTGATGACGCGGTGTTGCCCCATGAAGATGTGGTCTTCACCGACCAGCATCGTGAAACTCTTTCTGATTTGATCGACCGCCGCCAACACGGTGAGCCTATTTCCAGAATGCGCGGCTGGCGGGAGTTCTATAGCCTTAATTTTCAGATCAATCACGCCACGCTCGACCCAAGGCCAGATAGTGAAGTCTTGGTTGAGGCGGTTATCGCATGGCTAAATAAAACGGATTGCCCGCAACCGCATTTGCTGGATTTAGGCACAGGCAGTGGATGTTTGCTTTTATCCAGCCTTTATCATCACCCCGGGGCGATGGGGCTTGGGGTTGATATTCAGCCCGATGCCGTCGCCATGGCCGAAAAAAACGCCAGCCTTTTAGGGCTTTCTGAAAGGGCGCGATTTAAAACAAGCGCGTGGGATGATGGTCTTCTTGCCGATGATGGTATCGCTGGGCAATTTGATGTGATTATCAGCAACCCGCCGTATATTCCCAAGGCTGAAATCTTGACCTTGATGGATGAAGTCAAAACCCATGATCCCATGGTTGCCCTTGATGGTGGGGAGGATGGCTTTGATGCGTGGCGGCAATTGGCACCTGTTTTGGCGCGGCGTCTTCGGCCTTCGGGGGCGGCATTTGTTGAAATTGGCGCGGGACAAGATGATGATCTTGCCGTGATTTTTGGCGCAGCAGGCCTGTCTTTAGTGGCGAAATACCCTGATTTATCAGGCATTAACCGCTGCCTAGAATTCCGCCTGACATAATTATGCCATATTAAATTAAATTAATGCTTGAAAAGGGTGTAATCTTCGTTAAGTTGTCATTGTTGGCTGGTTACAGCGACACTCCCTGAACATCAAGCATCACTAAAAATTAAAGATGGTCTTGGTTTGTTCAGACTTTTACTTCAACAAAAACGATAGCTTATCCTGATGAGACAACCTGGTAAGAATAATCGACAGCGCGGCCGTGGCCGTCGCAACGGTCATAATAACGGACATATTAATCGCAACACGACGATGGACAGCAATGGACCAGACGTAAGATTGCGTGGCAATGCCCAGCAGCTCCATGAAAAATACATCGCGCTGGCCAATGATGCCTCCGCCGCGGGTGAACGGATTCAGGCCGAAGCGTATTTTCAATTTGCTGACCATTATTTTCGGGTTAACGCGGCGATTATTGCCGCGGCCGAAGAACGGCAAAATCGTCATCAGGACAGAAACAATAACACCGCTGATCAAGACAAATCAGCCGAAGCCAAATCTGATCAAGATGCTGAAGCAAAACAGGCTGACGCCGCATCAGAACAAACAGAAGCGGTTGCCATTGAAAAAGATGGTGAAGCGTCTGAAAGCACTTCAACAGAAGATGCCGCTGGCGATGAGAGCACGGGCCAAGACGAATCAGGCGAAGGCCAGCCTGTTGACCTTGCCGTCTAACACCGGACATTAAATTCCACTTTCGATATAGGGGTAAGGCTTAATCATTGAGCCTTATTCAAGAAGCCTTAATTATTGGTCAGGCGGCTGATGCCCCTCGACATTAATTCTTCTTCAATCGCCGCCATTGATAATTCAAAAGGCTTGCGCTCAATCTCAGGGATGCTTTTGCCCGCGGGGAGCCGAACCGTCAACGGATTGACTTTGCGACCATTCACCAGAATTTCATAATGCAGATGCGGGCCTGTTGAACGGCCGGTGCTGCCGATATAGCCAATGATCTCGCCTTGATTCACGCGTTGGCCCGGGGTGATGCCGCGTTTGATTTTCGACATATGGGCATAAGCTGTCTTATAGGTGCTGTTATGCCTGATTCGGATGTATTTGCCGTAACTGCCGTTCCAGCCGGATGATTCGACGATGCCACTACCCGCCGCCATAATCGGCGTGCCGGTGGGGGCGGCGAAGTCCAAACCCTTGTGCATTTTTGAATATCCAAGGATGGGATGCTTGCGTTTGCCATAGCCTGAAGATAAGCGCGCGCCATTAACTGGGGTTCGCATTAAGGTTCTGGAGGCTGAATTGCCCGCCCGATCATACCACCCGATGGTGCCATCGGCGTGTTCATGGCGGAAATATTCCAACAAATCGCCTGAGAGAGTCATGGAAATATAATAAAGATCCGTGCCAAATTTTGTTTTGCCGGAAATCAGGTCACGTTTCGTTTCAAACAAAGCTTCGAAACTATCGCCTTTTTTGATCTCACGCTGGAAATCAACGGAGAAGCTCAACACTTGGACAAATGTATTGAAGACCTGATCGCTCATGCCGGCTTCTTTTGAGGCCTTATAGAGTGATGATGAAATTATCCCTGAAGAAAACGTCAGGAATCGTTCAATAGGACGGGCGCTGATTTGGCTGGCCCAACCGCCATCTTGGGTCTGATAGAGCGTTAGATCATAATCATCTTCTAGGGCCAAACGAAAGGCGCCGGCATCCGAATCAGTTTCGGTGCTGTCTTTGGCTTTGGTGGGCGCGATTGAATCAATCTGAAAACCGATGGGAAGACTGCGCATGGAGCGATGTTTCGCCACGATTTGAATCGCCTCTTGAGCGTCTTGGGCAGAAAAACCAGCGCGTTTTAACAAGGTCGCCATGCCTTCGCCGGACTTTAACTTTAAGGATTGGGGTTTATTCGCGGGCGTTTTGCCGAACTGATTCTGATAAAACGCATCAATTGTGATGGCTGTTTGCGGATAAAGTGACCGCCGGTCGGGTCTTGATTCGGGGAGAATCATATTTTCAGGCGCCAGCGGCAGCATCACAATCGGGTCAGGCCGCATGACCGGCGCGATAATCGGAGCGGATGCGCTGAGGTTGATTTGCGGTTCATTTTGATCCCAATCAACCGCCGCGGCATGGGCATCAATAGGCGTTAATGGCAGCATCACCGTGCCCGCCATGATCCCGCCCATCAATCCGCCGATTACGGAAAAACGGCATAATGATGAATAAAATGGCTGGAAAAAGCCGATTTTAGTGGTGTTTTGTTCCATTTCCCTTTTGTCTTTCATGCCGTCTTTTGCGCCGTTCCTTATAATGGCGATCTTCAAAATCTTATGATGCCTTCAATTTGATCCGCGAATGATAGAAATCAACAGATCAGGTTTTGCCTCAAAAGCCCTGAAATAAATTTGTAACACCATAACGATTTCACTGGATTTTTAAAAGGAATTCGATATAACAATAAACAAGAGACGGAAAACAGCCATTAACCGTTGTTGTCAGTCTCTTTTTTCAATGGAAATTGAGCAAAATATACGTCGAAATGACGACGATTTTGTGCCTTTGAAAAAAAACCTAAAAAAAATTCATTTTTTGGGTTTACAGAGTTTGAGAGTGTCTCTATAACCCGCTCTCACGTCACCGAGACACGGTGGCAACGCCGCCCTCCAGGGTGGCACGCTTTTTGAGATGGTAAGTATTCGGAAGGGATTCGCGGGCGGCGGCATGTGCTACATCATGTCGTTCGGTATAAACATTTATACCTACTCGCGAATCCACGTTAATAACTAACTATTAGTCATGGATTTTTTTGGGTAGGTCTTGTTCACTCTTTAAGAGTTGAACGCGTCTAACCTAAGAGTTTGATCCTGGCTCAGAACGAACGCTGGCGGCATGCTTAACACATGCAAGT
>CALFYS010000133.1 GCA_937952245.1 uncultured Alphaproteobacteria bacterium
TTCCAGCAGCAATTCACGCACCGCCGGTAAATCAACCTCACCTTTATCAAGGGTGCAGAAAATACCTTCACCACAGGCGTCATAGAATCCGGTTCGATTGGCAATGGCGCGGGCTTTGACAACAGGGTCAGTGGATTTAAAATGTACATAAGTGATGCGGTCCATATGCCGCCGCATGAATGCCACAGGATCAAAACCAGCATAGGTGCAATGGCCAGTATCAAGGCAGAGTTTTAGCGTATCACTATCTACTTCTGACAAAAGTTTTTCAACTTCAGGTTCAAAATCCATAAAGCCGCCAGCATGGGGATGCAATTCAGGGATCAAGCCATATTCTTCAGCGCCCATTTTTGCAATCGTGACAATGCGGTCACGATAGGCTTTCCATTCAGCATCATCCATTTGTTCGGCTTCATCGGCTCGGCCAGCTGTTGGTGCTCGCCGTGGCGAGATACTGTCGATCATGACAAAATGCGACGCGCCATGGGCGACCAAAGCTTTGCACGTTCGGACGGCGCCATCCATCACCTCATCCCAAGCATCAGGATCATGGAAAGCCCGAAACACCACGCCGCCTATCAATTCAAGGTTAAATTCTTCCAGCGCGTCACCAAGTTCAGCAGGATCTTCGGGCATAAATCCAACAGGCCCCAGTTCAATGCCGGTGTAACCAGCCTCAGCACATTGGCTCAGCACTTCACGCCAATGAGGGTTGCGCGGGTCATCAGCAAATTCAACACCCCAAGAACAAGGCGCATTACCAATCCTAATTGTCATTCACTTCTCCTAAACCAATCTTAAACTGTTCTGATGTTATACGGCTCTGACATTTGTCCATTGTCCTGATTGTGCTGATAACAACACGGCATCAACCACTTCTGCTACTTCTAATCCGTCACGAAACGTCGGCCAGATGGCTTTTCCTGTTTCGATGGCCTCTAAAAAATCTTTGGCTTCGATAATGATCGTATCCTGATAGCCCGTGCCATGGCCGGGGCCTTGGCAGAAGGGTAGGTAATCAGGATGGGCAGGGCCAGCCAGAATTTTTTTAAACCCGCGCTCCGCTTCAGGGCCTTCGGCACGATAAAGCCAAATGGCGTTCTGGTCTTCCTGATCAAACCGGATTGAGCCTTTGGTGCCATGAATTTCATAGGCATAGCCCATTTTGCGACCTGTGGCGAGGCGGCTGGAATAAATATGCCCCATGACGCCATTTTTAAATCGACACATGATCTGGGCATGGTCATCATTGGTAACAGTGCCACCAGGGCGTTCTTTATGAACACATTCAACCTCAGCCATTACTTTTTCTATCGACCCCATCAAGGCAAGGGCGGCATTAATAGGGTGGGGGGCAAGGTCACCCATATTGCCATTGGCGATGCCCGAACACCGCCAATTATGGGGCAGGTCAGGGTCCGCTTGAAAATCTTCGGTATGCTCGCCGCGAAACCATGTCACCTGACCAATGGCATCTTCAGCAATTAATTGTCTTGCGTATTGGCTGGCAGGGGTGCGGATATAATTAAATCCCATCATATTCGCCACGCCAGTTTCATTAGCCAGCGCCGCCATAGCCCTTGCGTCTTCTATAGTGTCGGCAATGGGTTTTTCGCAAAGAACAGGTTTGCCAAGTTTCATCGCCGCTTCAGCAATCACGCGGTGGGTGTTTTGGGGAGAGGCAATAACAATCGCTTCAACACGGGGGTCATTGACCAATTCCTGCCAATCATCAGTGGCGCGGGCAAACCCATAGGCGGTGCGATAGCCTTCAGCAGAATCTTTGCTTGTTGCCGCCACCATTTCAAGTCGGGGGCGGAGTTTTGTGTTGAAAATCGCTCCAACCGCAAGCATGGCAACAGCATGAGCCTTACCCATATAGCCGCCACCAATAATGCCAATACCAATTGAAGTCATTTTCTTCTCCAGACGAGGCAGATTGCCCCCTTTGCAACCGGTTGCAAATACGGTAGCCTTCGATTGATAAACAGGCAAGTGGCAAAATCAGCCCTTCGTCAAATTGACTTGAGATTTGAAAGTTTTGAGGAGACAAGCCCAGTGAGCGACAGCACAATTAAGCTGACTACAGCACAAGCCATCATCAAATGGCTGGATAATCAATTCATTATGATTGATGGAGAAGAACATCGCTTATGTGGAGGTGGCTTCGGTATTTTCGGGCATGGTAATGTGACCTGCCTTGGCGAAGCGCTTTATGATCATCAAGAAAGCCTGCCGCTTTATCGTGGCCAGAATGAACAATCCATGGGTTTTGCCGCAGCGGGATATGCCAAAGCATGGTTGCGCCAACGGTTTATGTTTTGCACCGCCAGCGCAGGCCCGGGCACGGCTAATCTGATGACAGCATCAGCACTGGCGCATGCCAATCGCCTGCCGATGATGATGCTATGTGGCGATACTTATTTAACGCGCTTGCCTGACCCTGTTTTACAGCAGATGGAAAATTTCAATGACCCCACCTGTGGCGTCAATGATGGGTTTAAACCTGTGACGCGATATTGGGATCGCATTACCCATCCGGCTCAGGTGATCCAATCGCTGCCAGCGGCGGTGGCGACCATGCTTGACCCTGGGGATTGTGGCCCGGTTTTCCTTGGTCTGCCTCAGGATGTTCAGGGCTGGAGTTATGATTATCCGGCGGTTTTCTTTGAAAAGAAAATCCATCATATTCGCCGCCAAGCCCCTGATGGTGATGAAATTAAAGCCGCTGCCGCACTCCTGAAAAAGGCCAAACGCCCTATGATCATTGCTGGTGGCGGGGTGCAATATTCAAAAGACGTGGCCAAATTGAACGGTTTTTATAAAAGCCGTGATATTTCTATAGTTG
>CALFYS010000134.1 GCA_937952245.1 uncultured Alphaproteobacteria bacterium
AATACAGAACGGTGATTGATTACAGCGCTGATGCGAGCCAGGAATAAACGTGCATAGTGCGATGCTGAAATCTGTTTGGTTTAAATAATTTGAAGGATAAGCTTTGTCACATCTCCTGCCTTTTACCGATCCAACAGACGCATTAAACAACCCCCCGCTAGAGATCAGTCATGCGGATGGGATCAGGGTTTTTGATACAAATGGCAAAGCCTATATTGACGCGGTATCGGCCTTATGGTGTTCACCGCTTGGCTTTACACCTGAGAGACTTTCAACAATCCTTTCTACCCAGTCACAGAAACTTGCCTATTATCATTCCTTCATGGGGCGTACGCCGCAAATTACCACGCAACTATCGGCACAACTTGCGGCCATCTTGCCGGGTGATCTCAACCATATTTTTTACGCGGCGTCAGGATCAGAAGCTGTTGAAACAGCCGCTAAATTTGCCCGATATTATCAGAACGCCAGAGGCAAAACACAGAAAAAGCGGATCATCGCACGGCATGGCGCTTATCACGGTTCTGGACAAATTAGCGCGGCGCTTACAGGGTTTGGTTATTGTCATGATGGTTTTGACGTGCCGCTGGATGCTGTGATCCGAACCGGCCGACCTCATTTTATTCATGACGCTGAACTGGGCGAAAGTGAGATGGCATTCTCAAAAAGGCGTGCTCGCGAATTGGATGATTTGATCACATCCCATGGCGCTGAGACCATTGCTGCATTTATTGGTGAACCTGCCATGGGCGCGGGTGGGGTCATTCTGCCGCCGGAAGGGTATTGGCCTGAAATTCAAAATGTTCTTGCCCGCCATGATATTCTGTTGCTGGCCGATGAAATCATCTGCGGCTTTGGGAGAACGGGGGAATGGTTTGCCTGCCAGACCTATGATATTCATCCTGATATGCTGATCATGGCCAAACAAATGACGGCTTCTGTCTTTCCCATGTCAGCAGTTGCCATGACCGATACCGTGCGCGACACGATCGCAAATCTGGCGGGTGAATATCAAACGCTTGGTCATGGTGTCACCTATGGTGGCCACCCCCTCGGCGCGGCTGTCGCGCTTGAATGTATTGCGATTTATGAAGACATGGATTTGCCGCGCCATGTCAAAACATTGGGGGAGCAGATCAAGACAGGACTTGCCCGAATTGCCCAAATGCCAGCCGTGTTGAACACCCGCTCAATGGGGATGTTGGCCGCTGTTGAATTCCCTGAAGATGGCCCTTATGGCACGGGTCTTGGTCAGCGTGTGGGGGCAGAAGCCATCCGCCGCGGCGTGTTTTTCCGCACGATCGGTGATACGCTTGCGATTGCGCCTCCTTACATTTGCACCCCTGAAGAGATTGATCACATCATGGATGTGATGCGCCAGAGCATTATCACCATCACCGAAGAAGGGGGCGGAAATGTCGGATGAGCTTCATCAACTTTCAGCCACAGATGCGCTTAAAGCGTTTCAGGAACGCAAACTCTCGCCTGTTGAATTAACCGACGCGCTCATCGCAAAGGCAGAAGCCACTGAAGAAACCATCAACGCGTTTACCTACACGTATTTTGATGAAGCCCGAGCAGCGGCACAAATAGCTGAAGACCGATATATGGGTAAAACTGAGCCACCTCGCACTCTTGAGGGGTTATGTGTTGCCATCAAGGATGCGGGCCATATCAAAGGTCTGCCAACCTCCGCCGGCTCACTAACATCGGATGAAACCCCGCAACTTACCACCTCACCCATTAATCAGCGGGTGCTTGAAGCGGGCGGCATCGTCCATGCCCGATCAGCAACCCCTGAATATTCCTGCGCCTTATTCACCCATTCCAAACGCTGGGGGGTTACGCGAAATCCGCATAATACTGATTTTTCACCAGGGGGATCATCAGGCGGGGCGGCGGCTTCGCTTGCCGCTGGCACCAGTATGCTGGCGACGGGGTCTGATATTGCGGGATCAATTCGGGTGCCGGCATCGTGTTGCGGGGTTGTTGGCTATAAACCCCCAAAAGGGCGAACCCCTGTTGATGTGCCTTTTAACCTTGATCTTTACTGCCACACGGGCCCCCTTGCTCGAACAGTAAAAGATACGATTTTGTTTCAAAATGTTCTGAGCGGCCCCCATCCAGAAGACGTTACCATGCTTCCGCAACCGATAAAAATTACGATGGATCAACCTTCGGTCAAAGGATTAAAAATCGCCGTATCCTTTGACCTTGGTTTTTATGAAGTTGATGCTGAAGTCATTCGTAATACAGAACAGACCATTGCCCGATTGCGTGACGCAGGAGCCATTGTGGAAGAGATCAGTCTTGATTGGGATGATGGTCTGGAACGGGCGGTTGAAGACCATCTTGTTCATATCTTTGCGACATCGATCGCTCCAGCTCTTGAAAAAAGCGCGTTAATGACGGATTACGCCCGTGCTTTTGCCGAACAAAGCCTTGATGCCAAAGCTGAGGCTTTTGTCAAATCTCTCTACATGGCTGGAGAAGTGGGTGTATCTTTTGCGCGAGCCATGGCAGGTTTCGATGCGTTGGTTTGCCCAACCACCGCCTTGCCAAGCATACCCGCGGATTTTAACCCCCTATCTGATGAAATTATCATTAACGGCAAAAAACGTTCTTCTTTTCTCGGCTGGGCGATGACGCCGCCTTTCAATATGTTATCAAGCCATCCCGTTCTTTCTGTTCCATCAGGGGTTGCCGCATCAGGCATCCCTACAGGGGTTCAAATTGTGGGCCGTCCCTATGATGATGAAATGGTCTTTAGAATAGGCCTCTCGCTTGAAGAAAACGCAAAGTAAGACCACGATTTTCTGGCGAATAAACGTGCATTGCCCAAATGAAGTTAGCCGCTTGTGACCACAGCAATGCCCAGCAGAACAACCGCAAGCGATGACCTC
>CALFYS010000135.1 GCA_937952245.1 uncultured Alphaproteobacteria bacterium
TTGACCCATTGATCTTCACCTTGGCGTTCAACCTCAGTGGGGAACAGCCATTGGCCGTCTTGGTCTCTGAAGGTCTGGTGACAGACCATGCCTTGGGTCATCATGCCGTCAAATGGCTCATCAAGATCAAGATAACCGCAAGCGGCTAGTGCTCTTGTGAAGAAACGCGAATACAACAGGTGCAAAACAGCGTGTTCAACCCCGCCGATATATTGGTCAACAGGCAACCAATATTTCACCGCTTCCTTTGAAAACGCGATGTCAGGGTCAGGATCAGCAAACCGCAGGAAATACCATGAACTTTCAAAGAACGTGTCAAATGTATCGGTTTCTCGTTCAGCCTGACCGCCGCATTTCGGGCAGGTGGTGTGTTTCCATGTGGGGTGATTGGCAATCGGGTTGCCGGGCTGATCAAAATCAACATCATCCGGCAAGGTCACGGGCAGTTGATCTTCAGGGACAGGCTCAATCCCGCAGGTGTCACAATGAATAACAGGGATCGGGCATCCCCAGAACCGTTGGCGGGAAACCCCCCAATCGCGCAAACGCCATGTGGTCTCCCCCGTGCCGCTTTCCAATTCTTCTAATTTGGCGATGGCGGCAGGGATGCCTTCTTCAACGGTCATGCCATTAAGGAAATCGGAATTATAAAGACGGCCATCACCAGTATAAGCGGTATCGGTGACGCTAAACTGTTCAGGGTCTTCGCCTTCTGGCAGAACAACAGGGATAACAGGCAGGTTATATTTATTGGCAAAATCAAGGTCACGCTGGTCATGACCGGCGGAGCCAAAAATCGCCCCTGTGCCGTAATCCATCAACACAAAATTCGCCGCGTAAACAGGCAATTTAATCGATTTATCAAAAGGATGATCAACGGTGAGACCGGTATCAACGCCTTTCTTTTCCGCCGCTTCGATTGTCGCTTGCGATGTGCCCATGCGGTTGCATTCTTCGACAAAGTCATGAAGCGCGGCGTTATCTTCAGCAAGGTTAAGTATCAGCGGGTGATTGGCGGCCAGCGCAATAAAGGACGCGCCGTAAAGCGTATCGGGGCGGGTGGTAAAGACTTCGATTCCCTGATCCGCGCCGGAAGGTGTTTCAGTCAGCTGGAACGTGATGCGCGCGCCTTTGGATTTACCAATCCAATTATGCTGCATGATCCGCACACGATCAGGCCAGCGATCCAGCCCTTCGATAGCGTTCAGCAAGTCTTCCGAAAAAGCGGTGATTTTTAAAAACCATTGCGAAAGAAGACGCCGTTCAACAGGCGCGCCCGAACGCCATCCGCAACCATCCACCACCTGTTCATTGGCAAGGACGGTATTTTCCACAGGGTCCCAATTGACCCAGCTTTCTTTTTTATAGGCGAGCCCGTTCTTCATGAAATCGAGGAACATTTTTTGCTCAAACCGATAATAACTGGGGTCACACGTGGCAAATTCACGCGACCAATCATAGGACAGCCCCATGCTTTTTAACTGTTCGCGCATGCCTTCAATGTTTTCATAGGTCCATTTTGCCGGATGAACCCCGCGTTCAATGGCGGCGTTTTCCGCCGGCAGGCCAAAAGCATCCCAGCCCATAGGGTGCAGCACGTTATACCCGCGGGCGCGTTTGACCCGCGCCACCACATCACCAAGGGTGTAATTGCGGACGTGCCCCATGTGAATCCGACCCGAAGGATAAGGAAACATTTCCAGGACATAATATTTCGGTTTGTCAGAGGCCATGTCAGCGTTAAAACAGCCGGCATCTTGCCAGCGTTGCTGCCATTTTCTCTCAATGCTTGGGGCGTCGAGGCGAGACATGATCAAAAGACCTTATTGATAAAAGCGTCTAAAAATAAGAAAGATTAATTGCTCTCTGAGATTGATGCGGCACGGATTTCACGGGCGCGTGTCAAAATCAAATCTTCTAAGCGGCCCGAAAGACCATCATCGCGGCCAATATCTTGCCATTCAAACATCCCTTCAGGGCGTTGTTGCAAATAGGTCTGAACCTT
>CALFYS010000136.1 GCA_937952245.1 uncultured Alphaproteobacteria bacterium
ATGGCTGGGGCGGTAGGATTCGAACCTACGGTACACGATACCAAAAACCGTTGCCTTACCACTTGGCTACGCCCCAATTGTGAAAAGCAACATAACGACTTAGCATCCGGTCTTCAAGACTGTTTTTTAACAAAATGTAATTTATTGCAAAACCTTGTAAACGCGGGCGGCGGGATAATTATCAATGACCAACTCAAGCTGGTCTTTGTTATAAGCCGCCAGATGGAAAAGCTGATTAAAATTACTGTTCCAAAGAGGGTTTGGCACTAAATACAATCGCGTCTTTTGGTCATCGCCATTGATGATCATCAAGACAAATTGGCCTTTCGGGTTGAGCTTTTTTCCTGCCACTTGTTTGCCGCCACGAATTTCAACCATAGCATTGACAATGGTCTTGCCATCAAGCGTGCCGTGATTGAGGTCAAGCAAACCATGATTACATTGCAATTTATTGGCGCCAGCGTTTTTACAATTCAGATTGATATAGGCGTACCCCCGCAAGACATTCGATGGCGGGGTGATGCCATTGACCACATCATGCTTGCCCAATTTGGCAATTGTTTGCGCCCAACCCTGCATCTGGCTGGTCATCACAAGATAGATTGGACGCTCCGGCAGATCAGCGGTGATAATGGCTTGATTAAGCGCCTCCAAACTTTGGGCATTGGCAAGAATACCTTCATTGCCTTTTGTCGTCACAAATTTGCTTATTTGGATTAATTCTCGCTGATCAGGGCTGACAACACCGCGGGCAAAAAGATGGGTACGGGGTGAGCTTTGTGTTCCGCCATCATGGAAAACAGCCATGCCACTTTTGAAATGCGCCATATAGCCATAATCCCACCAACTGGCAAAAATCCCGGGTTTGTCATCGTTCAAACGGCGCATTTCTGCAAAGGTTTCAACAGTGGGTCGATCAAAAGAAGGCCGCGGCAAATAATTAATGGAAAGGATTGATGCTGTCCCCATGACCATTACCGCCGATATTGCCAAGACCGCGGTTTCTTGAATAAAGCCGCGTTCTTTATTGGCGCGCTTTTTCTGTATGTTCGCCGCCAGCCAGCGGGTGACGGTCAAGGCCAGCCACGCCACGCCAAACCAAACAAAAGGCGCGGCAAAAAACGCAAATCGGCGGCCAGCAATGACAGACAACATCCCCATCATGAAAAACGGCAAGAAAATAAGCCCTTTTTGAGGGCGAGCGATCAAAAATCCGATAAATCCAATAACGCCAATCACCCCAATAACGGCGTTTGATGTCATTACTTCAAGGGTTCTGATGAAATCAATTTTGCCCAATTCGGTGATGGTTGAAAACGTATTGGGAAAAGACAAAGCAATATCATATTTGGTTACAATATCAGCTTGAGTTTTGATGCCTGTTAAGTAATTGAATATATCAAGGGTAAATGGCCATACCGTGCCAAAATAAAACAAAGGATTAATGGCAATAATGGCAACACCGGCCGCTAAAGATGCGCGCCGCCAATCGCCTCCTTGGTGGGTATAAACGCCAAGGCCCAATAAGAGCGGCAATAAAACCACAAAAGGTGATTTTAAATACCACCAGAAAAAAGCCAGCATGGCCAAGGCCATCAGTAATGAAAACCCCAGCGTCTTGGCCATGTTCCGCTGTCGTGCCGCTAAAAAGACAAAGGTCAAACAAAGGGCAAGAAAAAACACCACCAATTGGTCCGTATCAATTCGCCCCACCGATGTTCGGATTAAATAGGTTGAGCTAAGCCCTAGGCCCGTTCCCGCGACCGCGCCTTCAGCAGGGTATCCCGCCGCCCAGAACATTAACCCCACCATGACCGCGGTTAAAAATCCGGTGAAAGGGATCATGCTGTTGCCGGCCATCAGCAAATCACCATCATAAAACCAATCGGCAAGATGATGCACCACCACAGATAGCAAAGGCAGATCAAGAGCAGATTTTCCTAAAAACGCGTCTTCATCAAACTCTTCATTATGGGTGTTTTGATAGGCAATGGTTTTGTCGGGATACCTGCGATCTTGTACGAAATCCTGACCCATCACCCCGCGCCCATAATTTTCAGCAAGGCTAAGGAAATACGCGGCATCCGTGGTGCTGGCAAGCGGTGAGCCATTGGCATAAAACTGATCAGGATTATCTTGCCAATACTGCCATTGCGCTTGTCTTGTTTCATAATTGATCATGCCTGCCAAGAGGATCAAAACAACAGCCCCCACAACATAGCGCCAATCATGGCTGGAGGATAAAAACCCTCTATCCATGACTTGATTGTGCCATTGTTTACATTTGATCCAAAAAGACATGATGATCACCCTTAAATTATGGGGCTATCATGGCAAAACATAGATGGGGATGCAATCAACCATAATGCCCAAAAGGCCAATTATCTTACTTTTCCTGCCCAAGACCATGCCATTTGCTGTTTGATATGATCATGAGCCAATATCGCCTGATGGGCGTTTTCAAAAAGAGCAAAGCACGTGGCGCCACTGCCGCTCATGCCATGGTGCAGATACCCGTCGCGGTCTTTTAATGTTGATAGGCCATCAAGCTGTTGTTTGATCTTATCTTCAATCGCCATGGCAGGGGCGGCTAAATCATTGCCTCGTTCCAGCCAGGCCATAAGATCAGCCCCTTCATTCATATCATTGGATGGAGAAAGGGCAGCATAATCAAGGCGGCCGAAAACATCTTTTGTTGAAACCCCAACCATTGGGTTCACAAGGATCAATCCTGCCGCGGTTACGTCATGAAAAGACATGGGGGTTAAATCTTCACCAATCCCCCGCATCCGCCATTGTGACGATTGATATTGTTTTAAACAAACCGGCAAATCCGCTCCGATTTGAAGGCCAATTTCGGCCAGTTTATCATCAGAACATGGTGAAGGGTGAAGCCTGTTCAGCGCGGTTAAAATCGCCGCCGCGTCCGATGACCCGCCGCCGATCCCTGCCGCAACAGGAATGTTTTTTTCTAAAGTGAGGGCAAAGTTTTCATCCCAATTCAAAGCCGTGCGATAAGCATCAAGCGCTGTGATCAGAATATTTTGCGAAAGGTCAGTTGTGTTTAATCCATCGGCTTGCGACCCCGTGATGGTGAGGCTGTCTTCATGGTCTTTCTCGATGGAAATCTGATCCGCTATATCAGCAAAGACCACCAAGGAATCCATCAAATGATACCCATCCTCGCGGCGACCCGTGATGCTCAAACTCAAGTTGATCTTGGCATGGGCTTTGATTGAAATATTGCCCATTAATTTTGCCTTTTGCCTGATGCGCTTTGGGATTCAATTTTGGTTTTGATATGCTCCAAATCCATATCCTCATCGCTTTGGCCTTCCGCGACCAAATCAAGCGCTCGTTGCCATTGGAAAACCGCTTCACGCGACCGCCCCAAGGCGTCATACACATCCCCCAAATGATCGGTGATCAAAGGGTCAACAGGGCGCAACACCACCGCCCGTTCCATAAAGAGCAAGGCTTGATCAAGCCGCCCCAATTTAAAATACCCCCACCCCAGCGAGTCCATGAAATAGCCGTTTTGTGGTTGCAATTCGATGGCTTGGCGAATGAACCCCAACGCTTCTTCAGGGTCGCCGCCTTCTTCCAAAAGCCAATAGCCCAGATAATTCAGGGCATAGGCATCCCCACCATTATATTCAAGCGAACGGCGCAACGCGCGCTCCGCCTCTTCTTTCTGATCAAGACGATCATAGGTAATGCCCAAATAATAGCTCACCGTGGGGTGGTCTTCTTCTAATGACCATGCTTTCAGATAGGATTGCAACGCGCGTTGATATTCGCCATGCCGCCGTGCCGCGTGACCTTTTTGAATCAAAATCTGAATGTTATTGGCGTCACCCTCCAACAACTCTTCAAAGATCGCCATGCCGTTGTCATAGTTTTCTTCTTCCGCGCCAAAATATCGTGCTTTTAAAAATTGCGCGGGTTGATACCAAATGCTGTTTTTTGGAATACGCTCATGATAGCCATGGCTTTTTTCAATCTGATCAAGGTCACGATAATAAAGCCCCAGCATATAATTGATTTTATCATGATCAGGGGCGATATACCCCGCCGCGTGGGCGCGCGCCAATCGGCTGGTGCGAATAGGCAGCGGAACATTAGCCGCATCAACATAGGCTTCAGCCAATAATGTATTGATGTCTGGGCGATTGAACAATGGCGATGTGCCATCATCTAAAGCCGATAAGGCGGCGTCTCGATTAAAGTAAGAGCTTAATCGGTTGGTCAGAATGTCTCTTGCCGCATCAACATCGCCATGGCGTGCCAATACCCCTGCCATGGTCAACGCCGATGTCAGCCCCAATAAGTCTTGGTCCACCGCCATGCGGGCGGATGCCAAAGCATCTTGAGGGCGGCCTAAATATTCAGCGATTAAAGCCGATTGGGTGAAAATGGCGATGGGCGGCTCAGTTTGGTCATCATGCGCCAAATCAAGCAATCGTGTCAGGCCAGCGTCCCCTTGGTTTTGAAACGCCAATGCCCACGCCCCCAAGATTGTTCCAATCGGCTGGCTACCTGCGTTTTCCAGCAATAAATCAGCCACCGCCAATGCCCCCGGCCAATCCCGTGCTTGTAAGGCCAAGACCAAGGCTGGCTCACTGCCATAATCAAAATCAAACCCCAATTGTTGTGATTTGCTGGCCAATCGCGCGGCGGCTTCAATATCACCATTGATAAAATAGGATTGAAACGCCAATGCCATCAGCCTCTGGTTTTCTGGCGCGGTGCCAAGGGCATTGTTAAATTCATCGGCGGCTAATGATATGTCTCTGTCCAGATTAGCCCGATAGCCCATCAGAAAAGATGCCGCGTTTGATTGCTGGTCATAAGGTTCTTGAACATGGCCATCAGCCGTTTCACTGCCCCAATCATATCCAGAAGCCGTACCAGCATTAGGGGCTGATAAATCAACCCCGCCTGCCCCGGGCTGACAGCCAGCCAGCAAAAAACCTGTCGATAAAATCAGTAGTAAATAACGCAAAAGACCCTGTCCTTTCATCATTACTATGACGGATAAGACAGGGTCTGTCATGACTATATCAAGCCAAAATGTTAATTAGGCCATTACATATTCGGATACGCGGGCCCGCCGCCACCTTCTGGCGTGACCCAAACAATATTCTGTGTCGGGTCTTTGATGTCACAGGTCTTACAATGCACACAGTTTTGAGCATTGATCTGAAGACGAGGGTTTGAGCCATCTTCTTCACGGACAATTTCATACACACCGGCAGGGCAATAACGCTGTTCAGGGGCGTCATAAACCGCAAGGTTATGGTCAATCGGCACAGAGGCATCTTTTAATGTCAAATGCGCGGGCTGATTTTCATTGTGGTTTGTACCCGATAAATAAACCGATGAATTGCGATCAAAACTGACCACACCATCAGGTTTAGGGTATTCAATTTTGGGCATATCAGCGGCAGGCTTTAACGCGCTGTGGTCATCATGATGTTTGAATGTCCACGGGGCTTTGCCGCGCAACAGATAGGTATCCAGCCCAGCGTAAGCCATGCCCAACCATAGGCCTTTGTTAAAGCCCGGGCGAATGTTGCGGACACGGTAAAGTTCATCCCACAACCATGACTGTTCAATTTTCTCACCGTAAGAAGCTGGCTCTTGGGCGGCACTGTCGCCAGTGACCATTTCAAACACCGCTTCCGCCGCCAGCATCCCTGATTTCATGGATGTATGGGTGCCTTTAATTTTAGGCACGTTCAAGAAACCTGCTGTACAGCCGACCAAACAGCCGCCCGGGAATGTCAGTTTAGGAATGGATTGGAAGCCGCCTTCGTTAAGGGCGCGGGCGCCATAAGATACGCGGCGGCCACCTTCGAACACATCACGGACTTTTGGATGGGTTTTGAACCGCTGGAATTCTTCAAACGGTGAAAGATGAGGGTTTTGGTAATCCAGCCCCACCACATAACCAACAGCAACCTGATTGCCATTGAGGTGATAAAGGAATGAGCCGCCATAAACATCGGTGGATACAGGCCAGCCAACGGAATGCCAGACTTTGCCCGGTTCTGATTTAGCGGGGTCAATATCCCATAATTCTTTGATGCCAATCGCATAGGTTTGCGGGTCTTTGCCTTCACGCAAATCAAAGCGATCAAAAAGCGTTTTGGTCAAATGACCGCGGCAGCCTTCGGCAAAAATGGTTTGCTTGCCCAACAGTTCCATGCCGGGTTCATAGGCATCTGTTTTTTCGCCGTCTTTACCGATGCCCATATCGCCGGTTGCGATCCCGCGGACACTGCCATCGTCGTTGTAAAGCACTTCAGCGGCGGCAAACCCGGGATAAACTTCAACCCCAAGGGCTTCGGCTTGTTCGCCCAGCCAGCGACAGAAATTCCCAAGGCTGATGATGTAATTGCCGTGGTTGTTCATCTGCGGCGGTGTTGGCAGACGGAAACTGCTGGTTTCGGTCAGGAACATAAAGCGGTCACTGGTGACAGGCGTATCCAATGGCGCGCCCAGCTCTTGCCAGTTTGGAATCAATTCATTGAGCGCCCGCGGCTCCAGCACAGCCCCTGAAAGAATATGGGCGCCAATTTCAGCCCCTTTATCAATCAAACAGACTTCAATGGATTGGCCTTTTTCATTGGCCAGTTGCTTCAAACGGATGGCAGCGGAAAGACCAGAAGGGCCACCACCGACAACAACAACATCAAATTCCATGGATTCGCGTTCCATGCCACTCTCCCATTCCCCGAAATGAAATTTTATGACCCCATCACGTGACGGCATCTGACCTAGACGAGACCATACAAATCACTATATTAAAAGATGGAAACGCCAAAATTCGCCATAACAAGACATTTATTAGCATGATGCCGCCGCCCTTAAACGAAGATTACAGCCCAGAAGAGATGTTGTCCATGCTCCGCCAACAAGTGGAGATGGGGGCGGATGAAGCATTATGGGATGAACCTTCTGGTGTCAGCCCGTCTTCGGCCAGCCCCGATACGCATACCCAAACGGTAACAGGGCCGGCAACGGAGGCGTTAACAGCACCTTCATCACCTCCTCAAGATAGAGCGCGCCAAGATTCACCATTTGCGGAACAGCAACAAGCGATCACCACCGCCCCCGTTTCTGGTTTGCCATTAGGTCAAGACCACCATTGGGGGGACTGTGCCGATCTTGATCAATTGAAAGAGGCTTGCGCCCAATTTGATGGTTGCGGGTTGAAAAAAACCGCCAGCAACATGGTGTTCAGTGATGGCAATCCTGATGCTGATATTATGCTGATCGGCGAAGCCCCGGGGGCTGATGAAGACCGCCAAGGCAAACCTTTTGTTGGTGTTAGCGGCCAGTTGCTTGACCGCATGATGGCCAGCATCGGGCTGAACCGCTCCCATCTTTACATCAGCAATATTATTTTATGGCGTCCGCCGGGCAATCGCACCCCCACCACTGAGGAAGTCGCCGCTTTCCTGCCGATTATGAAACGTCACATTCAATTGGTCGCCCCAAAAGTGATCGTGACCTTAGGCGGGTCATCCACGAAAGCATTATTAAACACCCAAGACGGGATTTTGAAATGCCGCGGCAAATGGCATGAATTTGATCATGGCGCGGGTAAAATCCCTTTATTGGCAACCTTGCACCCCGCCTATTTATTGCGAACACCGGGGCAAAAAGCCTTGGCGTGGCAAGATTTGCGGATGCTGCACAACCATATCAAAAATAATTAAATCCAGATGGGCTTAAGGATTGATCAGCGGCCCCAGCAATGTTTAAATTGATTAGGATTTGACCAATTGAGTTTAATCATTTGGATGAAATCAATTGCGAAATAAAGATGGTATAGGGTTGGCTTATGTGGCGTGAACTGTCCAAAATCTTGATGGCTTTATTGGTGATTATTGGCATCGGCAATGGCCATAATTTAGCGGCTCATGCGGCGACCCTTCCTTTTGAAGAACATAACCTTGATCTGCCTCTCCCGCTGTCAGCGGCCGATGTTGAACGCTATCAACAAATCTTTGCCCTGCAACAGGATAAGAAATGGAAAGAAGCCGATAAGCTGATTAAAGCCTTGGACAATGACCTTTTGTTAGGGCGGGTGTTATCGCAGCGGTATTTGCACCCCACAGGTTGGCGGTCAAGTTATAAGGAGCTGTCGTCTTGGCTGAAGAATTATAATGACCACCCCGCCGCCAGCCGGATTTCATGGCTTGCGAAAAAAAGGAAACCATCGAAAGCCAAAGCCCCAAAAGCCCCGAAAAAAGGATATTTGAACGGCTATGGCCGGTCGTCCTTGGGCAGCAGTTACGTTTCTATCCCCACCACTCGAGTGGGGCGGTCATCGCCTTCTAAAACACGTCAGATCGCGCGTGAAATTCGCTATAAAATCCGGTCAGGTTGGCCTTCAGGCGGGCGGGATATGCTGAATAAAGGCAATCTTCGTTACCTGACCAAATATGAAGAAGCGGTGTTGCGAGCCGATATTGCCCATGGCTATTTTATCTATGGCAAAGATATTAACGCCATTCGGCAAGCCCGTCAGGCGATTGCCATCGCGGGTTTGAAAGTTCCTGTGGCGTATTGGACGGCAGGGATCGCGGCATGGCGGAGCGGTGATATTGACCAAGCGTTGAACTTTTTTCATGTCTTGGCGGAAGATGAAAACGCCAGCGGGCGGCTGGTGGCCAGCGCGGCTTTTTGGGCAAGCCGCGGTGAATTGCGCAACGGCAATGCCGCGGAATCATTCCGCTATCTGGAAATTGCCGCCCAACATCAGGATACATTTTACGGCAGCCTTGCCGCCGAAGCCCTCGGCCAAGACATCACTTTGGATTTTGACTTGCCCGAAGTGACGGATGCTTATTTGGATTGGCTTAAATCAACCCCCGGGGGGATGCGCGCCTTTGCTTTGTTGCAGGTGGGGGAGACCTATCACGCCAGCCGTGAGCTGCGCTATCTCTGGGAAGAAATGACGGATGACCAAAAGGTTCAGACCATGTCCTTTGCCGCGAAAACCCATATGGCGGGGCTGGCCTTCCGGACAGCGGATGTGATTAAACGAGAACAAGGCCGGGTTTATTACGGCGGGCTTTATCCGATCCCTGATTTTGAAGCTGGCGCGCCCATCCGGATTGATCAGGCGGTGTTGTTATCGGTCATGCGACAGGAATCAGGCTTTAACCCACGGGCGAAATCTTGGGCGAAGGCCAGCGGATTGATGCAATTGATGCCGGCCACGGCGGCGTTCATTACCCGTGACCGTGGCTATCGCGGGAAAAAGCGGCATGATCTGATGGTGCCTGCCGTTAACATTAAAATTGGTGAAGATTATATCCTGCATCTGTTAAATGAACCGCTGATTGAAAATGATATGGTCAAGTTGTTGGCGGCTTATAATGGCGGGCCCGGCAACCTCAGAAAATGGATGCGGAAGGTCAATCACGGTGGGGATACGTTGATGTTATTGGAATCCCTGCAAGCCCGTGAGACGCGATTTTATGTCAAGAACGTCATGACGAATTTATGGATTTACCGCAAACGATTGGGGCAGGACGCGGTGGCGGTTTCCAATTTGGCCGGTCAAGGCGTGGCGACATACGCGCCTTTCCAAGGCCAGCAAGATAACCGTGTTTGTATGCTGACCAAGCTCAATGAGAAATGCGCCAATTAACCGTCATGAAAAGACATTAAAGGGGATGACATGACAGGCCGATTAGACGAAACCATTGACTTTATCCCGATTGGGATTGCGGTCATGACCATTTCTGACAGCCGCACCACCGCCGATGATAAATCAGGTGATGTCTTGGCGGGGCGGGTCACAGACCATGGCCATCACTTGATCAGCCGGACGATTGTTCGTGATGATATTGATGAAATTCAAGCGATGGTCAAAATCTGGATGGATGACCCTGAAATTGACGCGATTATTTCCACCGGCGGCACCGGCGTCACCGGACGTGATGTCACCCCTGAGGCGATGCGCGGCATTTTTGACAAAGAGATCGAAGGCTTTGGGGAAATGTTCCGCTGGCTCAGCTATGCCAAGATTGGCACATCCGCGTTGCAAAGCCGTGCCATTGGCGGGGTTGCTGGCGGGACGTATATTTTTGCCTTGCCTGGCTCGCCTTCGGCTTGCCGTGATGGTTGGGATGATATTCTGAAATGGCAATTGGATATTCGCCACCAGCCCTGCAATTTTGTTGAGATCATGCCCAGATTATTAGAAAGCGGGATCGGTGGCAGATCAAGTTGACCGTCCAAAAAAACTTGATCAATCCCGCCCTGATTTCAGTTTAGAATTAGCGGCCATCAACGACCGCCCTGATTTATTTTCCCATCATAACCGCATTGTCATTGGTGTTGATGAAGCGGGGCGCGGGCCTTGGGCAGGGCCGGTCACCGCTGGCGCGGCATGGATCACCCCTGATCAATGGCAAGACCTGCCTTCGGGGCTTAATGATTCCAAAAAGCTAAACGCCGCCCGTCGCCGTGATTTATTTCTGGCATTGCAGGATAATCCCCAAGTTAAGACCGCCACCGCGTCTTCTTCGGTAGAGGTGATTGATCAAGACGGTATCCTGAACGCCACGTTCAAAGCGATGGATGACGCGGTCATGGTGTTGCTGCAACAGCATGACCCTGATGTTGACGTGACGGTTTTGGTCGATGGCAATTTGGCCCCGCCTTTTCCCCGATTGCGGCAGGTCTTGCAAAACCCGCCGGTGATTATCCCTGTTATCAAAGGCGATGGCCGGTCGCTTTCAATCGCCGCGGCATCAATCATGGCAAAGGAAACCCGTGATCAGTTAATGGATGACCTTGATCAGCAATGCCCGGGGTATGGTTGGGCGGATAATAAAGGCTATGGCACGAAATCCCATCAAGCGGGATTGGCGAAACAGGGGGTGACGCCACATCACCGCCGCAGCTTTAAGCCCATTGAACGTCTTTTAGCCGCCACCCCCACCACAAGATAAAGGGACGTTTCAGAAAACCGCCACCAGATATAGAAATTACTTTATCTTTGCTTCATAAAGCATTGACTTTACATGATTCTCTGCGAAAAGATGGGTCTTAAGCAAAGGATTTTTCAATGGCTAAGACAGCAGAAACCCATCTTAAAAACATCACCAATACCGTGGTTATCGGTGATTGCATCAATGAATTAAAGCGTCTTCCTGACGCTTGTGTTGATCTGGTTTTTGCGGACCCGCCTTATAATCTGCAATTAAGTGGCGCGCAATTAACACGGCCTGATGAAACCGCGGTGACCGCTGTTTTGGAAGATTGGGATAAGTTCGACACCACAAAAGCTTATGATGAGTTCACGAAAGCATGGATGGCCGAAGCCCACCGTATTCTTAAGCCCGATGGCGCGATTTGGGTGATCGGGTCTTACCATAATATCTACCGTGTGGGCACGGTGCTGCAAGATACAGGGTTTTGGATGATCAATGATGTCGTCTGGCGTAAATCCAACCCGATGCCGAATTTCCGTGGGCGGCGTTTTACCAATGCCCATGAAACCTTGCTTTGGGCGGTTAAGTCTCAGAAATCACGCTATACGTTTAATTATGATTCGATGAAGGCGATGAATGATGATGTTCAGATGCGATCGGATTGGACCTTGCCTGTTTGCAATGGCGGTGAGCGTATTAAAGATGAAAAAAATGGCCAGCGTGCCCATCCAACCCAAAAGCCAGAATCATTGCTGGCGCGGGTGATCATGGCCTCCAGCAACCCGGGTGATTTGATTTTAGACCCGTTCTTTGGTTCAGGCACCACTGGCGCGGTGGCGAAAAAATTAGGCCGCAAATTTATTGGCATTGAACGCGATGAAACCTATGCCGATGTCGCGAAAAAACGATTGAAATCGGTCAAGCCGATTGCAGAATCTGAACTGCTGGCCATGCCGACAAAAAGAGCCGCCACCCGCGTGCCATTCGGCGCGTTATTAGAAGGCGGGATGATCAAACCCGGGGAGACATTGGTCTGTCCAAAAGGGCAATGGCGGGCGCGTGTTCGGGCTGATGGCAGTCTTCTGGAAACAACCCCACAAGGGGCTGAAGCCTTGCCACGATCAGGGTCTATTCATTCATTGAGCGCTAAAATGCTGGGGCGTGAAAGCTGCAACGGCTGGTCGTTCTGGCAAATTGAACGCGGCAAGAAAACCGTATCATTGGATGATCTGCGGGATCAAATGCGCCAGCAAATTGACAGCTAATCACGTTTGGTTGGGGGCGGGGCGTAACAACAACAGCCCGCCTATTAATAAGGCCAAGACCACCGCCATGCCGTAACGATCTTGGCCCGTCATCAGCACCACCACTCCATATAAAAACGGCCCCACAAATGCCGTGGATTTTCCGGTCAGCATCATGAAACTAAAGACTTGGGCTTCTTTGTTTTTAGGCGCGAGCCGAGCGAGGTGACTGCGGCTGGCGGATTGCAACGGGCCAATGAAAAACCCCAGCAAACTGCCCATGATCCAGAACATCACCGGCGCGCTGGCCAGCATAATCACCGCCCCGATCATGATCAGGGCAATCAGGCTGAACCGGATGGTTTTAATCGCGCCCAGCCGATCATCGGCCCAGCCGCCAACAATAGCCCCCACGCCAGCGGTGAGATTGGTGATGATCGCAAAGATCAGCACTTCGGTTTGGGATAATCCAAAAACATTGGCGGCGAAAATCCCCCCGAAAGCAAATAGCGTCACCAGCCCATCGGCGTAAATCATGCGGGTGATTAAAAACCGCACCATGCCTGGGCTTTGCTTAATCAGTCGCCATGTCTGCCGCAGGTTATGGGCTTCAGGATCAGGCTGGCCTTCTGGCACATAAAGAAAAAACGGAATGACAAAAACCGCGAGCCAAATGGCCGCCAAGGGCATGGTGATGCGGATATGTTCCGCCCCATCAGCATCAAGACCAAATGGCGGGGCATCAGGCAAGATCAATATCCCCAAGACCAGACCAAGGGATAAAATCGCCCCGATATAACCAAACCCCCAAGCCAGACCAGAAACGCGCCCAATTGTTTTGGCCGTCGCCACTTTCGGCAATAAGGCGTTATAGAAAACAAATGACAATTCGGTGGCGAAAATCATCACCGCCGACAGCCCCAAGGCCATCACGGCGAAACCTGTTTCGGGTTGAACAAACCAGAGCAAGCCGCCGGTGATCATGGCCATCAGTGTTAAGACAAAGAGAGATCGTTTGCGCCAGCCATATCGGTCAGCGATGATGCCTGAAAAAGGCGCGGCAATGGCAACGGCAATACCCGCAAGGGCGGTCATCCACGCCCATGCCACCGTTCCGCCATCAGGCATAATGACGGTGGTGAAATAAACAGCAAAAACAAATGTCGCGTGAAGTGTCGGCAGGGGCGATGCCGCCCAATCATATGCCGCGTAGGACAGGACGGTTTTTTTATTGATCCCGTCGCTGTCCATTCAACACCCCTTAGGCGCTTTTCTTATCAAGCCGGCGGCCATGCAGAACAGGTTCTGTATATCCCGATGGCTGAACACGGCCTTCAAAGACCAATTCACAGGCCGCTTTAAACGCGATGGATGTATCAAAATTGCCATCCATATTCTCATAAAGAGGATCACCAGCGTTTTGGCCATCCACCACTTTCGCCATCCGTTTCATGGTGGCCATGACTTGGTCTTCGGTGGTGATGCCATGGTGCAACCAATTGGCGATATGCTGGGATGAGATCCGCAAGGTCGCGCGGTCTTCCATCAGGCCAATGTTGTTGATGTCTGGCACTTTTGAACAGCCAACGCCTTGATCAATCCAGCGCACCACATAGCCCAAAATCCCTTGGGCGTTATTATCCAATTCCGCCTGAATATCATCTTCTGACCAATTGGTTTCACGGTTCACAGGAATGTTCAACAAATCTTCCAGCTTGCCGCGTGGCTTGCCCTTCAAACTGTCTTGGATACCGAAAACATCAACCTGATGATAATGGGTGGCATGAAGTGTCGCCGCTGTTGGTGATGGCACCCAAGCGGTATTGGCACCAGCCTTGGGATGCATAACTTTTTGTTCCAGCATCGCCGCCATCAAATCAGGCATGGCCCACATCCCTTTACCGATCTGGGCTTTGCCGCTGAGACCACAAGCAAGGCCTTTATCAACATTCCAATCTTCATAGGATTGAATCCAAGCCGTGCCTTTCATCTCTGCTTTGCGGATCATCGGGCCCGCTTCCATGGAGGTGTGAATTTCATCACCCGTGCGATCAAGGAAGCCGGTGTTGATGAACGCCACCCGGCTTTTCGCCGCGCGGATACATTCCTTCAAATTGACGGTTGTCCGGCGTTCTTCATCCATAATCCCGATCTTGATGGTGGATGGCGCCAGCCCCAACAGGTCTTCCACCTGGCCCATCATCTTATTGACGAAACCGACTTCTTCAGGACCGTGCATTTTGGGCTTCACAATATAAACAGACCCAGCCCGTGAATTGCGAGGACCTTCTGTTTTCTTCAGGTCATGCATGGCGATGGCGGTTGAAACAAACGCGTCCATAATGCTTTCAGGAATTTCATCGCCATTCGGCAATAAAATCGCAGGATTGGTCATCAGTTCACCGACATTACGAACCAGCATCATGGACCGGCCATGCAAGGTCAGTTCTGAACCATCAGGGGCAGTGTATTGTCGATCAGGGTTAAGCGCGCGGGTGATGGTTTTGCCGCCTTTCTCAAACGTATCGTTGAGATCACCAACCATCAGCCCCAGCCAATTGGAATAGGCCAAGACTTTATCTTCAGCATCAACCGCCGCAACTGAATCTTCAAGGTCAACAATGGTGGAGACAGCGGATTCCAACACAATATCATTGATGCCCGCGGGATCCGATGAACCGATGGCGCCATTGGCATCAAATTGAATATCGATATGCATATTATTGACGGCCAGCAGAACAGATGTTGGGGCGGTGGCATCACCGGTATAACCGCGGAACATCGCGCTATCTGTCAAGGTTGTGGTGCTGCCATCTTGCATGGTGATCGCAAGACCGCCATCAACAACCGCAAATGATTTAACATCGTGATGGCTGCCTTTTGCCAATGGCGCCACCGCATCCAAATGGGCGCGGGCATGGGCGATCACTTTTTCACCACGTTTCGGGTTATATCCGCCAGCACGGGTCGCGCCGTCATCTTCGCTAATGGCATCCGTTCCATAAAGCGCGTCATAGAGGCTGCCCCAACGGGCGTTGGCGGCATTCAACGCGTAACGGGCGTTCAGCACAGGCACAACCAATTGCGGGCCCGCGATGGATGAAAATTCTTCATCAACGTTGCTGGTGGTGATCTCAAAATCATCACCTTCAGGCACCAAATAGCCGATTTCCATCAAGAAATTGGTATAGGCTTCGGCGTTAAAATCTTCACCACGATGGGCGATCAACCATTCATCAATCTTGGCTTGAAGGTCATCACGTTTGGCCACAAGCGCCCGTGATTCTGGTGCTAATTCCGCCACTGATTTGGCAAAGCCTGCCCAAAAGTCATCGGCGGCAATACCAGCGCCAGGAAGAACCTTGGTGTTAATGAAATTCAATAATTCGTCAGCAACCTGAAGGCCGTGACAGTCCGTTCTTGATGTCATGATCTTATTCTCTGTTGGTGGTGTGTCTTGCCGCTGAATATATGTTCAGCAATCTGTTGTGTAAAGCAAAATGCCGCCTAGCCCGTCCAATCCAAACCAGCGGATTTAAGACGCTGTTGAATACGAGTTTTCAGCATCTGGCAATCGGCTTCGTTCCGGCCTTCGGCACGGCCCACCAATTCAGCCCCGGTGTTGGATGCGCGCAACAACCACCAGCCTTTTTCACCGGTGACGCGGATGCCATCCATCGTGGCAACATCCTCTTGATCATCATCAGGATTGGCCTCAACATCAGCGATCACGTGAGCGATGGTTTGAAACTTAGTTTCATCGGCGCAAGGGATTCGCAACTCAGGCGTGGCAAATGTTGGTGGCAGGCTATCAATATATTGGGTGATGCTTTCCCCGCTGACGGCCATCTCACGCAGCACCGCCAAAGCGGCAAATAGCGCATCGTCAAAACCGTAATAGCCATCCGCGATAAACAAATGACCACTCATTTCACCGCCGATAGGGGCGTTGACCTCTTTCATTTTCATTTTCATATGGCTATGGCCTGTTTTCCATAGCATGGGATTCCCCCCCATTTCGCTGATCGCATCAAGGGCGGCTAGGGAAGATTTAACATCAAAAATCACATCCGCCCCGGGGGTTTTCCTCAGGCTGTGGCGCGCCAGATAAGCGGTTAATAAATCGCCGGGGACTTGCCGGCCTTTGGCATCAATCAGCCCAATCCGATCGCCATCACCGTCAAAACCAATCCCCAATTCAGCCTTATGGGTGGCCACCGCGTCCCGCAATAAATCCAAGGTTTCTGGATTAACAGGGTCAGGGTGATGATTGGGGAAACGGCCATCAATTTCAGGGAATAACACATGGTGCTGGCCTGAAATTTTTGCCGTTAAATCAAGGGCTGATGGCCCCGCCGCGCCATTGCCGCAATCCCAGATAAACGTTTGACCGTCCAATCCGGTGATGGTGCCGATGGCATCCAGCATGGCGGCGATATACGTTTCTTGCAGATCAATTTCATCAATCGCCCCGCCTTCAGCTTTCGTGAGGCCGGATGCCGCGCTTTTGCCAAGTGCTGTAATATCTTCGGCGAAAAAAGGTTTATGCCCCATCACCATCTTAAAGCCATTATGCGTTGGCGGGTTATGCGACCCTGTCACTTGAATGGCGGCATCAGCGTTAAGATGAAGATCAGCAAAATAAAGTTTGGGGGTGGGGCCTGTGCCAATATCACTGACCTTCATGCCGCCTGCGACCAGCCCTTCCGCCAGTGCGGAGGATAATTCAGGGGAGCTGAGCCGCCCATCACGTCCGATCACGACATGGCTTCCGCCAGCCTTCCTGACGATTTCAGCCAACCCAAGGCCAATGGCCACCGCATCAGCGTTAAAGAGAGTTTCGCCAACAATACCGCGAATATCATAGGCACGAAGAATAGTGGGATGAAAATGATGCTGCATTATAAATTCAAATCTTTAATCCAATGGGTGAGATCATCGCTCAGATCATCTCGAGCAAGGGCAAAAGCAATATTGGCCTCAAGGAAGCCTATTTTTGAGCCGCAATCATAACGTGTGCCAGAAAAGTTAAGCCCATGGAAAGGCACATGACCAATACGCCGCGCCAGCGAATCCGTGATTTGAATCTCGCCGCCTGTGCCCGCGTCTTGCTTATCCAATTCGGCAAAAACCCCGGGCTCAATAATATAGCGGCCCACAACAGCCAGTTGCGATGGCGCGTCTTCAGGTTTTGGTTTTTCCACCAGCCCTTTAACCTCGGTCAAGGAACCCCCCATCTCCCCCATTTGTTTGCCCGGGGTGATGATGCCATAAGACGCGGTTTGTTCAGGGGCAACCGTCATGGAGGCCACCATATTCCCGCCGGTTTTCTCCCAAGCCTCTACCATTTCCGCCAGACAGTTTTTCTGGCCTTTTTGCGGCAGAATCAAATCATCAGCCAAGAGAATGGCAACAGGTTCATCACCGATTAAATTGCGGGCGCACCAGACAGCGTGCCCCAATCCTTTGGGTTCTTGCTGGCGAATATAAGCCACAGACCCCGGCTCACGCATCATGGATTGCACCAATTTCAAAGCATCCCGCTTATCCCGTGATTCCAATGTCTGTTCCAATTCCATGGAATGATCAAAATGATCCTCAATGGCAGATTTGCCCCGCCCCGTGACAAAGATAAATTCTTCAATACCGGCTTCGGCGGCTTCTTCAACCGCGTATTGAATAAGAGGCTTATCGACCACGGGCAGCATTTCTTTGGGCATGGATTTTGTTGCGGGTAAAAATCGTGTGCCTAACCCACCAACAGGGAAGATGGCTTTTTTAACAGATGATTTCGACATTGGATTTCCAAAAATTTATAGCGCTTGTCACATAATCTATATATTAATGACGTAATGTTGTCCAAGAGACATATAGTAAACATCAATTTTGTGACAGGTATATGACATTAGACGCCATCAAATTGCACCTTGAGCGATCCGCAGAGGTTAAAGCGAAAGCCGCAGAATCTTGCGCTGAACCAGCCGCGGAAGCGGCTCGTATGATCGCGGCTTCTTTGGCGGATGGCGGCACGTTGATGCTCTGCGGCAATGGCGGTTCTGCTGGTGATGCCCAACATATCGCCGCTGAATTTGTCGCCACTTTAGACCACGCCCGCCCCCGCCCGGGGTTAAGAGCATTGGCTTTGACCACCGACACATCGTTTTTAACCGCCTACAGCAATGATTTTGGCTATCAGGATATTTTTGCACGGCAAGTTGAAACCTTAGGCCGCACGGGTGATGTTCTGGTCGGGATTTCCACCAGCGGCAATTCAGGCAATGTGGTGGCCGCCATTGAAAAAGCCAAATCAATGGGTGTGAAAACCATCGCGCTAACAGGGGGCAGTGGCGGCCAATTGAAATCGCTTGCCGATTTAACAATCACCGTTCCCGCGGATCAAACCGCATTAATTCAAGAGGTTCATATCGCCCTTGGCCATGCCATTACAGCGGCGGTGGAAACAATTTTAGGATATTAATTAGGTGTAATGGGGCTGATTGTGGCCTTAGGACTCAATAGGAAAAGATCATGAATATCACCGTTATTGGATCAGGCTATGTTGGACTTGTCTCTGGGGCGTGTTTTTCAGAATTTGGTTTTAATGTCACTTGTGTTGATAAAGACCAGTCCAAAATTGACCGCCTGAATAATGGTGAAATCCCGATTTATGAACCGGGCCTTGATGATTTGGTGGCGCGCAATATGGCGGCAGGGCGGCTTCAATTCGGTGTGGAATTGGCGGCGGCTGTAGAAGATGCTGATGCGGTATTTATTGCTGTTGGCACGCCGACCCGCCGTGGTGATGGTCATGCGGATTTGTCTTATGTCTATGCCGCGGCCGAAGAAGTGGCTCAGCATCTCAGCGGCTATACGGTGATTGTCACAAAATCGACTGTTCCCGTGGGGACAGGGCGTGAGGTGTTTAATATCGTTCAAAAAGCCAATCCCGATGCTGATTTTGATGTCGCGTCTAACCCTGAATTTTTGCGCGAAGGCTCAGCGATTAATGACTTCATGCGCCCTGACCGTGTGGTGGTTGGGGTTGAAACAGATGCCGCTCGTGAGGTGATGGCCGCGCTCTATCGTCCGTTATTTTTGCTAGAAACGCCGATTTTATTCACGACATTGGAAACCTCAGAATTGATCAAATACGCCGCCAATGCGTTTCTGGCGGTGAAAATTTCATACATCAATCAGATGGCCGATCTTTGTGAAGCGGTTGGCGCTGATGTTCATGATGT
>CALFYS010000137.1 GCA_937952245.1 uncultured Alphaproteobacteria bacterium
GCATGATCATAATTGATAAAAGTAAAGATTTCATGAACAGATCAAAATAAAACCGCCCCTATTCATGGCATTTCTGGCGGAAGATCAAGGTATCCCAACTAAACCGGTGACGCGACCCACCAAATATTGCCGGTGGGGTCAACAAACCCCGCCATGTATTCGCCATGGGGGCGCAGCATCGGCGCCATCACGCTTTCCGCCCCCTCACCCAAGGCCAACTGATAGGTGGCGTCAACATCATCAACATATAAATGCATTTGGGAGACGGTGGCGGCGAAATCATCCGTGGCTTGGTTGAGCATAATCAGGCTGTCTTCAATGTTGAGGCGGGCGTGTTGAACCGTGCCGTCTTCATAACGGTTTTCTTTTAAGACCCGCGCGTTAAACACAGTTTTGCAAAACCGCATGAGCGCATCGGCATCCGCAACCGTAAAATACGGCGTTAAGGGCAAAAATCCGTGGGTTGGTTTCATGATACCTGCTCTACCATGCTATTGATATTATGAATCGTATTTCAACCAATATACGCCCTGTTAGCAAGCCATTTCAGTTTTAATTCGATCAAGCCTGACCCATGTGAATTGGCACTTGTCTAAGCGTTCAAATAGCCAATAAATAACGAGATGAACGCCCCCACATGGACGACCATAATCGCTTTGTCTTTCCACATAAACCCAACGGCAAACCACAGAAAAATGCCGATAAAAAACAGGTAAATATTATACGGCACCAGATTTAACCCTGTTAACCCATAGCCGAATAATTGAATGACCGTCGCCAGCCATTTGACCGCGTCAACGGTTTGGATATTCCCAATCATTTTATGAACCCTTTGATGTATTAAAACGCGCTGAGGCGGTTATTCCCACTCAATCGTGCCGGGGGGTTTTGACGTCACGTCATAGACGACGCGGTTGATGCCTTTGACTTCATTAACAATGCGGGTGGAAACCCTTGTCAGGAAATCATGGCTAAACGGGTAGCTGTCGGCGGTCATGCCATCGGTTGAGGTCACCGCCCGCAAAGCGCAGACATAATCATAAGACCGCGCATCCCCCATCACGCCAACGGTACGGACGGGCAAAAGCACGGCAAAGGCCTGCCAAATCTCATCATAAAGACCGGCCTTTCTGATCTCATCAAGGTAAACCGCGTCCGCTTTCCGCAGAATATCGCATTTCTCGCGGGTGATTTCCCCAGGGATGCGAATGGCCAGCCCCGGCCCCGGGAACGGATGCCGCCCAATCAGGTTTTCAGGCATCCCCAATTCACGCCCCAAGGCACGGACTTCATCTTTAAACAATTCGCGGAGCGGTTCGACCAATTCCATCGCCATATCATCCGGCAGCCCGCCAACATTATGATGCGATTTGATGGTCACGCTCGGCCCCCCTGATGCGGAAACGCTCTCGATCACATCAGGATAAAGCGTGCCTTGCGCCAGATACCCCGCGCCATCGATTGAAGCGGCGGCTTGGTCAAAGACATCAATGAAGGTTGCGCCGATAATCTTACGCTTTTCTTCAGGATCACTGACCCCATCCAAACGCCCCAAGAACAAATCAGACGCGTCTTCATGGATCAGCGGAATATTGTATTGGCCGCCGAATAAAGCCACCACTTCTTCGGCTTCGCCTTGGCGCATCAAGCCGTGGTCAACAAACACACAAGTCAGCCGCTCGCCAATCGCTTCATGGATCAACACCGCCGTCACGGAACTGTCAACGCCGCCGGAAAGCCCGCAAATCACCCTTCCGTCTTCGCCAACTTGTTTGCGGATGGCATCAATGGCGCGGGCTTTATAGGCCTGCATCGACCAATCGCCCTCTACCCCGCAAATGCCTTTGGCAAAACGGCTGAGCAAAGCCGCGCCATCAGGGGTATGCACCACTTCAGGGTGGAATTGCACGCCGTAATAATGGCGGGTTTCATTGGCAATCGCCGCGTAGGGCGCGCCATGGCTGGTGGCGATAACTTGAAAGCCTTCGGGCAAGGCCATGACACGATCACCATGGCTCATCCAGACGGGGTGGCTTTCGCCTTCTGCCCAAATGCCATCAAACAAAGGTGAGGATGATTGCACGGCAATATCAGCACGGCCAAATTCACGGTCATCCCCCGGCTCAACCCTGCCGCCCAATTGCTGACACATCGTCTGCTGGCCATAGCAAATGCCCAAGATGGGGATATTCATCTCAAACACCACTTCTGGCGCGCGCGGCGTATCGGCCAGCGCAACAGAGTTCGGCCCGCCGGACAAGACAATGCCCTTAGGCGAAAGCGCGGTGATGCGATCAGGTTCAGCCGTGCAGGGTAGAATTTCGGTATAAACACCATCTTCACGGAGACGGCGGGCGATCAACTGCGTGACTTGAGAGCCAAAATCAAGAATCAAAATCGTATCGGTCATGGATTAAACCTACATATCAGGGCGGTAATTCGGGGCTTCGCGGGTGATGGTGACATCATGAACATGGCTTTCTTTCAGCCCTGCGCCAGTGATCCGCACAAAGTCACAATTCGATTTCATCGCATCAATCGTGCCATTGCCGGTATAGCCCATGGCAGCTTTCAGCCCGCCCAGCATCTGATGAATAACAGCGCTGGCAGGGCCTTTGTAAGGCACTTGGCCTTCAATGCCTTCTGGGACTAATTTCAGCGGTTGTGAGACTTCGGCTTGGAAATAGCGATCCGCTGAACCTGTTGCCATCGCCCCCAAAGACCCCATGCCGCGATAAGCTTTATACGACCGCCCTTGATAAAGGAACACTTCCCCCGGGGTTTCATCCGTCCCTGCCAGCATCGAGCCGATCATGGCCACATCCGCGCCCGCGGCGATGGCCTTTGCCAAATCGCCTGAATATTTAATCCCGCCATCGGCGATACAAGGCACGCCTGCTTTGCGGCACGCCTCAGAAGCATCCATAATCGCGGTTAATTGCGGCACGCCAACCCCTGCCACCATGCGGGTGGTGCAAATGGAACCCGGGCCAATACCGATTTTTACAGCATCCGCGCCTGCTTTAATCAAAGCCTCCGCGCCTTCTTTGGTGGCGATATTGCCGGCGATGATTTGCAGGTCATTGCTGATGCTTCGGACGCGAGCAACCGCTTTCAAAACGCCTTCAGAATGGCCATGGGCGGTATCCACCACGACAACATCAACACCGGCTTCGGCCAAGGCTTCAGCGCGGGTCACGCCATCTTCGCCCGCACCTATCGCCGCCCCCACCAGCAAACGGCCAGAAGAATCTTTCGCCGCGTCAGGATAGGTTTGGGCTTTTTCCATATCCTTGACCGTCACAAGGCCAATACAATGATGGTTATCATCAACGATCACCAGTTTTTCAATCCGGTGGGTATGAAGCAATTTGCGGGCGTCATCATGGCTGATATGTTCATCCGCCGTCACAACATCGCGCGTCATCAACGCGCTGACGCTTTCAAGCGGGTCTTCGGCAAAGCGCACATCACGGTTGGTCAGAATCCCCACCAATTTCGGGCTATCGGGTTCAGTGACGGGAATACCGCTGATGCCATGTTGCTGCATTAAGGCCAGCGCATCGCCCAAAGTTTTATCAGCGGCAATGGTCAATGGGTTGACCACCATCCCCGCTTCAAATCTTTTAACCGCCGCCACTTGCTTGGCGTGGTCTTCAACGCTCATGTTTTTGTGGATAATGCCAAGCCCGCCCAATTGCGCCATGGTGATGGCCAAGGGGCTTTCGGTGATGGTATCCATCGCGGCGGAAAGCAATGGCATTTTCAGATTAATATGGCGGGTCAAACGCGTTGAAACATCGGCGTCGCTCGGCAAAATGGCAGAGGCGGCAGGCTTTAACAAAACGTCATCGAAGGTTAGTGCATCGGTGATGGGCAAGGGTCACTCCCTTAATTTGCTCCATGAATTAGATGCGATCAGAATATATCGAAACTCACCGAAAAAAGATAGTCCGATAATGTCGCATCCGTGAAATTGGTTTGATTTTTTGGCGATTGATGCCAAGCCGTTAAATCAAGCGTTCACCATCGGGGTTCTCCCCCCGAAAGCCCGTGGCCAGCACATAGCTTTCAACCGATTCCGCGCGGCTGGCGGCAGGTTTAACATGACGCACCACAGCAAAGTCACGGCGCATCAGATCAAGCGCGTCTTTTTCCGCCCCGCCGCGGAAACATTTCGCCAAGAACACCCCACCCGGGGTCAGCACACGGCAGGCCATATCCAGCGCAATATCCAATAACGCGGTGGTTCTTAAATGATCAGTGGGGCGATGGCCGGTGGTATCCGCCGCCATATCGGATAACACAACATCAGCCTTCCCCCCTAAAAGACGGATCAATTCATGCATCATGGCATCATCATTGATGTCACCTTTCAGAATATCCGCCCCCGCAACAGGGTCTGTATCCAACAGATCAATCCCCACCAGACGACCATGCCCCGCCGTCAGGCCAATCTTCTGGCTGGCGTATTGCAACCACCCGCCGGGGGCGCATCCCAAATCAAGCACCGCCGCGTTATGGGTCAGGATGTTATGTTTCTGATCCATCTGTTCCAGCTTTAACGCCGCCCGTGATCGGAAACCGCGCGATTTCGCCTCCGCCACAAAGGGATCATTCAATTGCCGTTGAATCCAGCGGCGTGATGATTCCGTCCGCCCTCGTGATTTCTTCGGGGTTTTGGTCACGCCCGCGTCACTGCGATAGGATCGGCCACTATTGCCTTTAGGTTTTGGTGGTTTCGCCATGACTACCCCTGATCGCCTTCTGGCGTTGCTGTCATGGGGATAAAAAAGCATGACCGCCGACCGGTATGGCAGGCCGCGCCCGTTTGATGAATTTTCAGCAAAATCGTATCACCATCGCAATCAAGATGGGCGGAGACCAGCTGTTGCACATGGCCAGAGGTTAAGCCCTTTTCCCATAATTCTTGGCGCGAGCGGGAATAATACGTCACCCGCCCCGTGGTCAATGTTTGGGTTAATGCCTCTTGGTTCATCCATGCCATCATCAAGACATCACCCGTTTCGGCGCATTGGGCAATGGCCGGCACAAGGCCATCGGCGTTAAAGGTAACTGCCGCCATATCAAAAGATGCTGTATCAACTGATGTATCTGTTTCCGTCATGCCAACCTCTAATACAGGTTTATTCAGCCGCCTGTGGTGATTTAAATACCCGCATTGCTGATTTAATGCCACGTTTAATATCATCACCAATGGCCAAGGCCGATGGCACAACAAACAACACCAACATGGTGGTCACCCCTAACCCAAAGACAATCGTGGTGGCCATGGGGATCAAGAACTGGGCTTGCAGGGACTTTTCAAACATTAAGGTCGAAAGACCACAAATCGTGGTGAAAGACGTTAAAATCACCGGCCGCAAGCGATCCACCGTCCCTGAAAGAATAGCCGCCATGCGATCACCGCCGGTGTCTTCCAATCGGCGTTCGATGGTCGCCACCAAAATGATCGAGTTATTGACCACAATCCCCGCCAGCGCGATCAAGGCGAACATCGACAGGATGGTCATGGTCAGCCCCATGACATAATGCCCGATGACAGCCCCGATCAAGGCAAATGGAATCATGATCATCACCGCAAAGGGCAACAACCAAGATGAGAAAACCCACGCCAGAATGATATAAATACAGACCAAGGCCATAATCGCGCCAACCTGCATATCCCCAAAGGCTTCAGCACGTTCACTATCACGGCCATCATAACGATAGCGGAGGTCATATTTCTGGGCGATGTCATCAAGCCCGCCTTCACGGACTTTTTCCAAGGCTTCAGGGGTGGTGATCAAATTGGTATCAATATCAGCGGTGATCGACACTTCACGGAAACCATCTTGGCGGCGCACCACCGAAAACCCAAGGCGGTTTTCAACCGTGGCGATTTCAGCCAATTGCACAAATTGACCTTGAGGGCCAATCAGCCTCAAATTGCCGATATTGTCATTTTTCGTTTCATCTTCAGGCAAGGCAACACGGACGGTAACCTCCTCATCACCTCGGGCAAAGCGGGTGACAATCGCGCCATCAAGGGCGGCGCGCAATTGCTGACCCACCGATGAAACGGTAAAGCCCAAAGCCTTGCCCAAAGGCGTTAATCGGATAATCCGTTCTTCCGCGCCATAGGAAAGGTTTTCATCCACGGCATTGGCGGTGGGAACTGTGCGGATTACCGCCATCACTTCATTGGCCGCTTGCTTTAGTGTATCGAGGTCATCCCCCATCAAGCGAATATCAATATCACGGCCGGGCGGCCCCCCTGCGGGGGCGCGAATGGACATCCGGTCAAGACCGGGCATTGGCCGGACTTCTTTTTTCCAAGCGGTCACAAAGTCACGCATCCGGACATCACGTTTATCAGCGGTCAGGAGTTCAACAACAATCCCCGCGCGGTTATCAGAAACCCCTCTTGCGCCGCCA
>CALFYS010000138.1 GCA_937952245.1 uncultured Alphaproteobacteria bacterium
GATTGATCAAGTGATCCGTCAATCGGGTCGCCTTGATGTTTTGGTCAATAACGCCGGTATTATGAAAGAAGCCAGTGTTGAAGATATGCCGCTTGACGATTGGATGCAAACCATCCAGATCAATCTGACCGCCCCGTTTTTGATGATCAAAGCCGCTCTACCGCATCTGCGGCAAACCCAAGGCGCGATTGTGAACACAGGATCAATCGAAGGCCTAGGTTCAAACCCCATGCATGCCGCCTATGGCGCGTCCAAAGCAGGGTTGCATGGGCTGACCAAAGCGGTGGCGGTTGACCATGGCGGTGATGGGATCAGGTGCAACGCCGTGGCGCCGGGTTGGATTGATACTGACCTCAATATTGATTTTATCGAAAGCATGGATGACCCTGCCGCTTTCCGCCGTGATATTGGCAAGATTCATCCCCTAGGGCGAACCGGCAAGCCTGAAGAAGTGGCCAGCCTCATCGCCTTTCTGGCATCCGCTGATGCTGATTTCATCACGGGGCAGGTCTATACGGTGGATGGTGGCCGTATGACGAAATTGAGCCTGCCATGACCGCCAACCCTTCCCACGTAACAGCCCCTTGGCAACGGTTAGGCAAAAAACTGCAAATGGGGTTGCGCTCTTGCGCCGAAGAAGATTGGCTTTTAACGCCGGATGCCTTTGGCGATGCTGAAATGCACCCCCGACAATTGGCGTTAAAACAAGAATTAAGCCAATCTCATCACCATGATATTTTTGATGCCACAGCGGATAGCATGGACGCCAGCCTTGAGACTTTTGCTCTGGTGCAAGAAAACCTCGCCGCCCATCATGGGATGGAATTAACCCCTGATGCCGCCCGCCACCCTTTGGACTCAGCGGCGATGAAAATCCCTGAAGATTTATTATTGCTCGCCCCCGAAGACACAGAAAAGGGAACGGTCTGGGTGTTGAAAGCGGCATCTTTGGCCTTTCCTTCCCATTGGGTGTTGGCGGAAAAAATGGGCAAGCCCATGGGCGCGATCCATGCCCCTGTGCCGGGCTATGGTGATGTCTTGGAACGACCAGTTGATCGGTTTTTTAACACCATGCTGAAAGGCCCCATCAGTCAGCGGCGGAATTGGGCGTTGCAAATTGATGATGGGCTTTTCACCCCTAGCCGTTTTGATCATCCCCCGATCACAACCGATGCAATCGCGTCACGCTTATTTGTGCGGGTGGAACGCCAGACATTGCGCAAATTGCCATTAAGCGGATGGATTATCTTTACCATCCAAACCGCCATGGCCCCTATAGGGATGTGGCAGGATGATCAACCCGCGCTGAATGAATTGGCAGTATTAATCGCGGGCATGACAGCGGCGGAACGCGCCTACCGCGGGGTGGATGAGTACCTGCCGCAATTGCAGGCATGGATCAAATAATTCAAAGTCTTCTATTCTGACTTAAATACGACAGTTTTTTGACGCGTTTAAGAAGATAGCCCCGCTCAATTGGACTAGCATTTAATTAATGTGACGTTCCAAGGGGGAGGGAAATGGCCAAACGGTCCCGTCAATCGCGCCGAAATACGGCCGAAAATCTGGTCTCGCCAGCATCGCCGTTTATCGCGCGCAAGCTGCCCTTTTTTGATCCGCTTCATGATGAAGAATTGGATAAAATTGACGCCCAAGTGGATTGGATGATCGAGAATGTCGGCGTGGCCTTCCGTGATGACCCTGTCGCCCTTGATATTTGGAAAAAAGCAGGGGTCACCCCCACAGGTGAGCATGGTGACCTGATCAAAGCAGATGCGAAATGGATCCGCTCCCTTTGCGCCCAAGCGCCATCACAATTCACCCAAATTGCTCGCAACCCTGAACGTAATGTTGTGATTGGCGGCAAGAACCAAGTTTTTGCCCCGATTTATGGCGCGCCTTTTGTCCGAGACCTCAAGGGTGGGCGGCGTTACGCGACGTTTGATGATTTTGAAAAACTCCTGAAATTATCATATATGCACCCGAACCTGCATCACACAGGGCTGGTGATTTGTGAGCCGACGGATATTCCTGTATCAAAGCGCCATCTTGATATGGTTCACGCGCATTTGACGCTTAATGATAAGCCGCATCTGGGGGCGATTACGGAAAAAAGCCGCGCTCAAGATAGCGTTGATATGGTTGAAGTTCTCTTCGGCAAAGAGATGATGGAGAACAACATCTGCATCATGGCCAATGTGAACACCAACTCGCCATTGCTGGTTGATCGCGTTGTCACTGAAGCCATCCAAGTCTATTCAGGACGGGGGCAGGCGATGGTGGTGACACCGTTTATCTTGACCGGTGCCATGGGGCCTGTCAGTACCGCCGCGTCCGTTGCCCAAGCCATGACGGAATCGATGATGTGTTGCGCCTTTGCCCAATTGGTTCGCCCCGGCGCGCCCTTTGTTATGGGCAATTTTCTTTCCACCATGAGTTTAAAGTCTGGCGCGCCCACCTTTGGCATGCCGGAACCGGTGATCTCCAATTACGTCATTGGCCAGATGGCGCGGCGATTGGGTCTGCCTCTCAGATGCGGCGGGTCACTGACCGCGTCTAAAATTGAAGATGGGCAAGCGGCGTATGAAAGCGCGGATTCCATGCATTCCACCATGTTGGCGGGGTCGAACTTTACCCTGCACGCGGCGGGCTGGCTGGAAGGCGGCTTGGCCACAGGGTTTGAAAAACTGATCATGGATGCGGATCGGCTCGGGTCGTATCAAAAGGTGTTAAGCCTTGGTCTTGAAACCGATGACAACGCCTTTGCGCGCGATGCCTATGAAGAGGTTGACGCGGGCGGGCATTTCTTGGGGTCAGGCCATACCATGCGGAATTATCAAACCGCGTTTTACGAACCCAAACTAAGCGATAGTGAAAATGTCGAAAGCTGGGAAGAAAACGGCGGCAAAGATATGCGGGTGCGGGCTTATGAACGCTGGAACGAAATGCTGGATCAATACCAAACCCCGCCGATTGACGCGGATAAAAAAGAAGCCTTGGATGATTTTGTCGCCCGCCGGAAAGCAGAATTGCCCGATGCTTGGTATTAATCAAAATTCAGTTAAGATGATGTAAAAGGACAATTGGGAGGTTGTCATGCCAACGATTATCAAAGATGAAACAACAGGTTCAAAAAAATTCCCGACCCATGCCAAAGTGGTGATTATCGGCGGCGGTGTTGTCGGCTGTTCGATCCTTTTCCATCTGGCTAAATTTGGCTGGAAAGATGTTGTTTTGGTCGAACGTGATGAATTGACCTCTGGGTCGAGTTGGCACGCCGCGGGGCAAATCCACACGATTTCCTCTGACCCAAATATCAGCCGCCTGCAAAGCTACACGATCAATCTTTATAAAGAAATTGAAGAACTTTCGGGTCAGTCCACTGGCCTGCATCTCACCGGCGGGTTTTATCTGGCCTCGAATAAGACTTGGTATGATTATCTTAAGCGGGAACGGTCTAAGGCACGGTATATGGGGCTGGAACAGGAATTTATTTCGCCTGAAGAAGTCGCCGAACGCCATCCGTTGATTGACCCAAAACATTATCTCGCCGCCCTTTGGGATGACCAAGACGGTGATTTGGACCCATCGGGCACGACCTATGCTTTTGCCAAAGCAGCCCGTCATTATGGGGCGCAATATTTCACCCATACGCCGGCCACCGCCACCACCCAGCGGCCTGATGGCACATGGGATGTGACGACACCGAAAGGCGTGATTAACGCTGAACATATCGTCAATTGCGGCGGGTTATGGGCGCGTGAAGTGGGCCATATGACCGGATTGAATGTTCCGGTTCAGCCCATGGAACACCATTACTTGATCACCGAACGGATTGATGAGATCGCCAATTTTGGGTCGCGTTTGCCCTGCGGGATTGATTATCAAGCCAATATCTATTTCCGGCAGGAACGTGAAGGCTTGCTGTTGGGCACGTATGAACCGGTGGGTGTGCCATGGAAAGTCGAAGGCACGCCATGGGATTTTGGCCATGAATTGTTACCGCCTAATCTGGAGCATATCGCCGACCGTCTTGAATTGGGGTTTGAACGGATGCCTGCCTTGGCCAACGCGGGCATTAAAGATGCCATCAACGGGCCGTTTACCTTTGGGCCTGATGGCAACCCCATGATCGGGCCTGTTCCCGGGATGAAAAATTATTGGTGTGCTGTTGGCGTCATGGCAGGGTTCTGCCAAGGCGGCGGCGTTGGCTTGACCATGGCCGAATGGATGATTGATGGTGAGCCTTCCATTGATGTTTGGGCCATGGATGTGGCGCGTTTTGGCGATTGGGCTTCACCGGATTGGGGAACGGTCAAATCCACCGAAAACTATGAACGCCGGTTCGTTATGACCTTCCCGAATGAAACCTTGCCGAAAGGCCGGATGCAGCAGACCACCGCCCTTTATGACCGGCTGGTGGCAAAAGGCGCGCGCATGGGTCAGGCCTTTGGCTTGGAACACGTGCTTTGGTTTGCCGATAGCCCTGAGGACGCGTGGGAAGACCCGACTTTTGAGCGCAACCGCAGCCATGATTATGTCGCTAAAGAAGTGGCGGCTGTTCGTTCAGGTGTCGGCGGTATTGAGCTGGCGAATTTCGCCAAGCATGAGATTAAAGGCGAAGGCGCGCGTGCCTGGCTGGATAAAACCATGGCAGGCTTTATCCCAAAGCCCGGGCGGATCACCTTGACCCCGATGCTGACGGAAAAAGGCCGCCTTTATGGCGATTTGACGGTGGCGTGTTTGGCAGAAGATCACTTCATGCTCTTTGGTTCAGGCGCGATGCAGGATGCCCATTCCCGCTTCTTTGCCAAAACCTTGCCCGAAGGGGTCAGCCATTCAAACCAGACTGGCGATTGGCATGGGATCGGCATCGCGGGGCCAAAATCCCGTGAATTGTTATCACGGATCACCCGTGATGATGTTTCAGCCAATGCCATGAAATTCCGTGATTGCCGCAAGACCTTTGTTGGCGGCGTGCCTGTTATTCTCAACCGCATCAGTTTTTCAGGTGAATTGGGCTTTGAAATTTATTGCCGCCCACAATATCTGATCAAACTGGCGGAAGCGATTGAAGCGGCGGGCGAAGATTTAGGATACCGTTGGTATGGCAACCGCGCCTTGATGTCGATGCGTCTTGAAAAAGGCTGGGGGGCGTGGTCGTTGGAATTCCGCCCTGACTTTAACGCGGTTGAATCCGGCATGGATGTGTTCATCAATTGGAACAAAGATTTTGTCGGCAAAGAAGCAACCCAAAAGTTTAAAGACGATGGCGTGGCCAGAAAACTGGTCACCGTGACGGTTGATAGCCCGATTGATGTGACGCTGGATGAAGCGGTGATGGTCAATGGCCAAGCGATTGGCTATATCACGTCAGGCGGCTATGCCCATCATGTCGGCAAATCCATGGCGATGGCTTATGTCAGCACTGAACACGCCGCGCCAGGAAGCCAGCTTGAGGTTGAAATTCTGGGCGATCTCTATCCTATTGAGGTTCAGGGCGCGCCAGTTTATGATCCCGATGGCGGCAAAATGCGGTCATAATCAAAGCAGGGTCAGGTGACTGTGATCACCTGACGTAAAGGCGATGGAAAATTTTGTCATTCTGGCGGTTTTGGCCGCGGCGTTTCTCCACGCTTTTTGGAATTTTCTGCTCAAGGAAAATAACGACAAAGCCTTAAGCATGTATGCCGTGACCGTGGGGCATTTGCCAATCGCGCTGGTCGGGGTGGCTTTTGTTGGCCTGCCGCCGTATGAGGCGTTGCCCTATATTATCTTGAGCGGGTTTCTGCACACAGGCTATCAGGTGTTTTTGATGAACGCCTATCGCTTTGGGGCTTTGTCCAACATCTATCCTATCGCACGGGGGCTGTCGCCTTTATTGCTGGCGCTGGTGACCATGGGGTTTGCCCATGATGAATTAAGCCGGCTGGAATTGCTGGGCATTGGTCTGGTGGCGGGGGCGTTGATCATCTTTGGTCTGGCGCAATATCGCTTTAATAAAGATGGGCCAATGGGGGTGATTTTAGCGATTATCACCGGCTGTTTTATCGCCTCCTATTCTTTGACTGATGCCTTGGGGACGCGCGTCACGGGCAGTGCCTTTGCCTTTTATGGCGCCATGTCTTTTGTCAATGTTCTGCTCTTCACAGGCTATTATTTATGCTTTCATCGCGACGCGTTGAAACGCTTGCCGCGTGAGGGCATGAAGATGATGGTGGTTGGCGGCGGGGCATCTTATCTGGCTTATGTCATGGTGTTATGGGCGTGTTTAACCTTGCCGGTGGCGGTGGTCTCATCTCTTAGGGAAACATCGGTGTTGATTGTCATGATCTTTGGCGTGGTGTTTTTGAAAGAAGATTTAACACGGCCAAAATTGCTGGCCTGTATTGCCGTGGTTTGTGGCATTGCCTTAATGCGCCTTGGATAAATCC
>CALFYS010000139.1 GCA_937952245.1 uncultured Alphaproteobacteria bacterium
AGAATACCAATAATGGCGACGACCACCAAAAGTTCAATCAATGAAAAACCACGACTAGTCATAAAGAAATCTCATAAACTTTATTGATAACTTTAATACTCTTTATCTTCAAAAAATGAAATGATACTTTAACAAAATATTAATATTTTTATACGTAAATTGACAATGACAACTGAAATCGCATCACTTTATACAAAATACGGCAACAGGATTGCCAGCGGTGTCGCCATTTGTCTTTACGACCGCATCCAAGATGATGACAGTTTAACGCCATATTTTAAAGATATTGATATGGATAGCCTGACTGAACATATGGGTGATATGCTCTGTATGATCACCGGTGGTCCTGATCTTTATAAGGGAAGGGACATTAAAACCGCCCATGCTCCGTTTAAAATTGATGATGCCGCGTTTATGGCTGTGGTGACGCATCTTATCGCCGCGTTTGATGATGCGGGGATTGAAAAAGAAGATGGCCAATTGATCATTGATCTCTTGGCCACCCAAAAAGACGATATTGTTACCGCTTAAGATTATTTTAACCCGCGCAAACGGTTAAACCCTTGTTCAATATCAGATAGCAAATCATTCGTATCTTCAACACCGGCGTAAATCCGCAAGACGCGACCATTAGGGCGTGATGAAACAGATCGTTTGAAACTCGCCTCACTAATCAGGCTTTCAAAGCCGCCCCATGACGCGCCAATACCAAACATTTCAAGGTTATCGACCATGTGATCAACGGCTTGATCAGAAATACCGGCATCAATCACAAAGCTGAACAACCCGCATGACCCGGTGAAATCTCTTTTCCAAAGGTTGTGTTGGGGATGGCTTTCCAACCCCGGGTGAAGCATCCCCACCACTTCAGGTTGTTGTTCAATCCAGCGGGCGAGGGCAAGGCCATTTTGCTCCGATTGCTTGAGCCGAAGCGGCATCGTTCTCAACCCGCGTAAAGCCAAGTAATGGTCATCAGGGCCAACACAAATGCCGTAATTGTTGCAACGCTCACGGATAGCACGCCCAACTTCACCATTTCCGCCCACAAAACCAATGTTGACGTCGGAATGACCGGAGATATATTTCGTACCCGCTTCGATGACAATATCAATGCCATGACCAAAAACATCAAAATACAGCGCGGTGCCCCATGTGTTATCCGCCGCCACCAACGCCCCGTTTTCATGGGCTAAATCGACAATCGCTTGGGTGTCCTGCATTTCAAACGTCAGGCTGCCCGGCGTTTCGATATATATCAGGCTGGTGTTATCCCTGATCAACGCCGCAAGATCGCTGGTTTTGCCGGTAGGATCATAAAACACCGCCTCAACCCCATGACGCGGCAATTCTTGTTCAACAAATCGCCGCCCTGAACCGTAAAGCGAGTCTGGAAATAACGCCTGATCGCCTGCTTTCACCGCGCTTAAAATACCAACGGAAATGGCGGCAAGACCAGAAGGCACGGCGACAATATCATCACAGCCATAAAGTTGCGCCACCGCGGTTTCAGTCGCTTCACTGGTCGGCGTGCCAAGCCGCCCATAATCATATTGCCCAACGTGATTACGGTAATCATCAAGATTGGTCTTTAGAATTGTCGAGGCGTGATAAACAGGCGGATTGGGGATGCCAAAATTCTGATTTGGCTTCAGGCTGGCATGGGTGGCAAGCGTGGTTTTCGATTTTTTTGTCATGGTCTGATCTTAGATGAATTGGAACAATTTTGAGAGCTATACATTATTTTGGAATGAATATAATAAAAATGCTAAAAAACAAGGATAAAAATAATAATTAGTAAGTTGAATTAATTTCATTTATAATTATATAACAAAATGTGGAATTAACCACGTTAAATATGAATATGTGAGGATTATTATGAAAAAATTTACTACCGCACTCGTTGGTATTGCTGGCATCGCGCTTGCATCCAACGCAATGGCTGATGGCCATGGTGGCTCAACTCTGAAGCAGGTCCAGGATAAGGGCTTCATTCAGTGTGGTGTTTCCCAGGGTCTTCCAGGTTTCTCAAACGCTGACGACAGCGGCAACTGGGCTGGTCTTGATGTTGACCTTTGCCGCGCGGTTGCAGCTGCTGTATTCGGCGATGCAAGCAAGGTGAAGTACTCACCATTGTCTGCTAAGCAGCGTTTTACCGCTCTGTCATCAGGTGAAGTTGACATTCTGTCACGTAACACAACCTGGACCATGACACGTGACACCCAGTTGGGCCTGAACTTCGCTGGCGTTAACTACTATGACGGTCAGGGCATGATGGTACCAAAGGCATTGGGTGCAACTTCAGCAACTCAGCTGGACGGCGCAAACATCTGCACAAACACTGGTACAACAACAGAACTGAACATCACTGACTACTTCCGTCAGAATGGCATGAGCTTCAACCTTGTTGCTTTCGAAAAGGCTGACGAAGTTGTTGCCGCTTACGACGCTGGTCGTTGTGACGTTTACACCACTGACCGTTCAGGTTTGGCTGCCCAGCGTGGCAAGTTGACAAACCCAGACGCTCACGTTGTTCTTCCTGAAATCATTTCAAAAGAACCTCTTGGTCCAGTTGTCCGTCAGGGTGATGACCAGTGGTTCAACATTGTTCGTTGGTCACTGAACGCGATGATCAATGCTGAAGAAATGGGCATTTCATCTGCTAACGTTGGTGACATGATGAGCTCTGATAACCCTGCTGTTAAGCGTCTTCTGGGTACAGAAGGCAAGTTCGGTGAAGAGCTGGGCATTTCTAACGATTGGGCGATGAACATCATTTCTCAGGTTGGTAACTACGGCGAAAGCTACGAAAAGCACGTTGGTGAAAACACACCACTTAAGCTTGCTCGTGGTGTTAACGCCCTGTGGAGCAACGGTGGCATCCTTTATGCCGCTCCAATTCGCTAATCATCGTATTTAGCGTCTAGACATTTTTGTACAGCCTGACTAATAAGTCAGGCTGTACGCACATTAAAATAAGAGGGGGCTCGCTAATGCGTCCCAATAAGTCATTTTTACTCACTTTGATTTATGATGCGCGCTACCGCAGCATCACATTTCAGGTTTTGCTTCTCTTAAGTATTATTTTTGGAATTTGGTGGGTGGTCGATAATACCGTCACCAACCTTGCCGCGCAGAATAAAGGCGTTGGCTTTGGGTTTTTAACCCAAACTTCTGGTTTCCAAATCAGCCCTACATTAGGCACGTGGCTGTTCGGGTATGAAGTCGGGAAATCATCCTATCTTGAAGTTTATTATATTGGCATCGTAAACACATTTATTGTGGCGTTTTTCGGTATTTTTGCCGCGACCATCCTTGGGTTTACCCTTGGTATTATGCGCTTGTCGCAAAACTTTATTTTCCGCGCCTTTTCAACAGTTTACATTGAAATTGGGCGGAACGTGCCGTTATTGGTGCAATTGTTCTTCTGGTATTTTGCGGTGCTTCGGACCTTGCCTTCTCGCCGTGAAAAAGTTGAACTGATCCCCGATGTCATGGGGATTAATATTACCGGTCTTTATATCCCTCGTGCGATGCCCGAAGAAGGCTTTTCCTTAACGCTATACGCCTTCCTGATCGCTTGTGGCATTACATGGTTCACCAGCCGCTGGGCCAAAAAGCGCCAGCAAAGAACAGGCCAGATTTTCCCAATGTTCTGGGCTGGTGTTGGTATTTTGTTAGGCCTGCCTTTGGTTGTATTCTTGGTGACGGGCTCCCCGTTGACTTGGGAATATCCGGTTTTCGCCGAAACAGGCCCATTGTTAAAGCGTGGGTATCAAGCTGGCGCGGGGGTCTTGGTCATCCCTGAAATGCTGGCGGTTTGGTTTGCGTTATCAATCTATACCGCCGCCTTTATCGCTGAAATTGTGCGGGCAGGGATTGTTGCCGTGCCAAAAGGCCAGACCGAAGCCTCTTCAGCCTTGGGCATTAAAAAGAATTACGCCCTTCGCTTGGTGATCATCCCACAAGCGATGCGGATTATTATCCCGCCGCTGACCTCTCAGTATTTGAACCTGACGAAAAACTCATCCCTTGCGGTGGCGATTGCTTACCCTGAATTGGTATCGGTGTTTGCGGGGACTGCCCTTAATCAGGTTGGTCGTGAAATTGAAATGATCTTTATGACAATGGCTGTTTATTTGACCTTCTCTATTGTCACGGCGATCTTTATGAACTGGTTTAACGCCAGAGTGAAATTGGTGGAGCGTTAAGATGCCCCAGAAAACTGACAATAAATCTGTAAATTTCGTCCGGACGGAAGCCGCGCCTTTACTGCCGCCTCCGGCATCTGAAGCAGGGATCACCGGCTGGCTTTATCAGAATATTTTTAATTCTATGTCTGATTTTTCCTCACCGGTCGCCACCATCAAATCGGTTTTGATGGGCTTGTTGACCATTTTCCTTCTTTATGTCGGCCTTGGTCAGTTCTGGGCATTGCTGGATTTCAGCTTGTTTTCAGCCGTATGGTCTGCCCCTGAAGGCGTTAAACGTGAAGCCTGTTTGACTGTTGATAAGGGCGGGGAGTTGCCAAGCGGATGGCACGGGGCGTGTTGGCCTTTCGTTGCCGCCAAAATGAAGTTCTTGATGTATGGCGCTTATGACAATGACCAATTGTGGCGACCAAATGTAACCGCTTTGATCGGCCTGATTGGTCTTGCGTGGGTGATGATTGAACCCTTGCCGTATCGCCGTTATGTCGGGGCGTTTTTGCTGACCATCTATCCGTTGATCGCGTTGATTCTGCTGACTGGTGGTAATTTTGACACTGATTACAACAGCGTGACCGTCATCACCATTCTTGGCTTGTTGCTGATCACCATTGGCCGTCAAGCCGCCGCTGGACGAATGGGGCAAACCGCGGGTGAATTTGCGGGGATGTTCGGCACATTCGGTTGGATTTTCATCGCCTATGCCGCGGTAAACGCCACTTTAGGGGTTGATTTCAACCTCCGCCAGATTGGCACGAATGATTGGGGCGGGTTGCTGATCACCTTGGTGGTGGCGGTAACTGGGATTGTGGCATCCTTGCCTTTGGGTATTGTTTTGGCCTTGGGGCGGCGTTCACATATGCCAGTGGCGCGTATCCTTTCCACCGTCTTTATTGAATTTTGGCGCGGCGTGCCGTTGATTACCGTTCTCTTCATGGCATCGGTGATGTTGCCCTTGTTCCTGCCGGAAGGGGTCAATTTTGATAACCTTCTGCGGGCGTTGATCGGGGTGATGTTATTCTCCGCCGCTTACATGGCTGAAGTGATCCGTGGTGGTCTGCAAGCCATGGATAAAGGCCAGTTTGAAGGCGCGGATGCGTTGGGCCTCTCGTATTGGCAGAAAATGCGGCTGATCATCCTGCCGCAAGCCTTGACCCATGTGATCCCGGGGATTGTGAACACGTTTATCGGCCTCTTTAAAGACACGACCTTGGTCTCCATCGTCAGTATCTTTGATATGTTGGGGGCGGTTCAGTCCACCTATGCTGATCCTTCATGGGGTACACCAGTTCAGGATGAAACAGGCTATCTGTTTATTGTGATTATTTACTTTGTTTTCTGTTTCGGGATGTCGCGTTACTCGATGTTCATGGAATATAAACTCAGCACCAGCCGTAAAAACTAACGGCATAATAGGAGCAACTTATGGCGAAAGCTGAAGCACAAAATATCGACCGTTCAAAGATGAAAGTAAGCGACGAAGTTGTCGTTTCCATGTCCGGTGTGAACAAATGGTACGGAACCTTTCACGTCTTGCGGGATATTAACCTGACCGTCAATAAAGGCGAACGGATTGTTATTTGCGGGCCTTCTGGCTCAGGCAAATCCACTTTGATCCGTTGTTTGAACCGTTTGGAAGAACACCAAGTCGGTGATATTAATGTCCATGGCATTGAATTGAACAGTGACGTTAAAAATATTGAAGAAATCCGCCGTGAAGTCGGCATGGTGTTTCAGCATTTTAACCTGTTCCCGCATTTGACCATCCTTGAAAACTGCACTTTGGCGCCGATTTGGGTACGCCAGATGCCGAAAAAGGACGCGGAAGAAATCGCCATGAAATATCTGGAAACCGTTAAGATTCCAGAACAAGCCCATAAATACCCCGGCCAGCTTTCAGGCGGTCAGCAGCAGCGTGTGGCGATTGCCCGGGCGCTTTGCATGCAGCCGCAATTGATGCTGTTTGATGAACCGACATCAGCCCTTGATCCGGAAATGATTAAAGAAGTGCTGGACACAATGGTGGCCTTGGCGGAAGACGGCATGACCATGGTCTGTGTGACCCATGAAATGGGCTTTGCCCGTAAAGTGGCCAACCGTGTGATCTTCATGGATGAAGGCCAGATTATTGAGGAAAAAGAACCGGAAGAGTTCTTTAACAATCCTGAAAATGACCGCACAAAACTATTCCTGAGCCAGATTTTAAACCACTAAAATCAGCTTGGATGCTTAAAGAAAAACCCAAGGTCAGCCTTGGGTTTTTTTATGGCCAAAGGATTGGGAAAAGATTAAACGCTGATCGGGCAATCTTCACGGCTGCCCCATTCTGTCCATGATCCATCATAAAGCGCGGCATCATAACGGCCAATCATGGCCAGCCCTAGAATAAGAACACAAGCCGTCACCCCAGAACCACAGGTTGTCGCAACCGCTTTATCCGTTGAAACGTCTTGAAAGACCTTTTCAATCTCATCAGGCGATTTCATCAAGCCTGTTTCCCGATCCAGCAAATCGGTGAAAGGGATATTGATCGCCCCGGGCATATGGCCACTGGCCAGCCCACGGCGCGGTTCCGCCACACGCCCATAAAAGCGATCCGCCGAACGCGCATCAAGGATATGGCGACCTCGTTCATCAATCGGCTTGCTGACCAGCTTTTTCATGCCGTGAACAGATATAAGACCATCATTCTGAAGCGGGTCTTGGGCAAGGAAATCACCACGCTCACGGGCTTGGGGCGCGCCTGTTTCCATAGTGCCGCCGGCGGCTTTCCACGCTTTCAACCCGCCATCAATGATTTGGACACGGTCATGACCAAAATAACGGAACATAAACCACGCCCTTGCGGCGGAGAAAATATCACTGTCATCATAAATCAGGATGTGACTGTCCTGATGAACCCCCATCAATTGCATATGGCGCTGAAATAACGGCGCGGTGGGCATGGTATGGGGGTAATCCGCGTCAGGCAAAGCGATGGTGTTGATGTCAAATCGCTGGGCATGGGGCAGGTGACCGTCTAAGAATTCCGCTTCCGCGTCACGTTCAACATTGGGCAAATGCGATGACGCGTCAAAAACAATGATATTGTCTTGGGTGATGGCCGCTGTGGCATCTTCCGCGCTGATGATGGGATAGGTCGTCATATCAAGCCCCTTTGCCATTAAACCAGCCATGCCGGAACAGGCAGGTCTTTTGATTTCAGGAATTCAGGGTTCCAGATTTTCGACTGATACCGCTGGCCGCTATCGCAAAGAATGGTCACAATCGTGTGGCCGGGGCCCATCTCTTGCGCCATCTTCAGCGCGCCCCCAACATTAATCGCGCTTGAGCCGCCCAAGAGCAGCCCTTCGTCTTGCAATAAATCATAGATTAAGGGCAGGGCTTCTTGATCAGAAATGCGATATTGGGCGGTGATCGGCGCTTCCCCTAAATTGGCGGTGATCCGGCCTTGGCCAATCCCTTCACTGACGGAATTGCCTTCAGCTTTCAACTCGCCATTTTCGTAATGATTAAAAAGGGCAGAGCCTTCAGGATCGCTCAAAGCAATGACGACATCACTGTTTTGATCTTTAAGATAACGCCCCACACCAGAAATCGTGCCGCCAGAGCCAACGGCGCAGGTAAACCCGTCAATCTTGCCTTGGGTTTGTTGCCAAATTTCCGGCCCTGTTGAGCTGTAATGCCCTTCCGCGTTGGCGGTGTTATCAAATTGATTGGCCCAGATGACGCCCGCGTCATGGGTTTCGGCCAATTCATTGGCCAATGTTTCAGAATAACGAACGTAATTATTCGGGTCTTTATAGGGAACAGCGGGAACAAGCCGCAAATCAGCCCCTAAAAGCCGCAACATATCCTTCTTTTCTTGGCTTTGGGTTTCCGGCATGACAATCACCGATTGATAGCCGCGAGCATTGCCGCACATGGCAAGGCTAATCCCTGTGTTGCCCGCTGTGCCTTCCACGATCATGCCACCGGGTTTCAGCAAGCCTGTTTTTTCGGCGTGTTGGATGATGCCTCTGGCGGCGCGGTCTTTGACGGAACCGCCGGGGTTCATGAACTCCGCTTTGCCGTAAATCTCACATCCGGTCATATCGCTGATTTTATTCAGGCGGATCAACGGCGTGTTGCCGATGGCTTCCATAAAACCAGCATAAGCAGTGTTATTTGATGGGGGATGATTTGTCATGACGCGCTCCAGAGTTCTGCTTATTTTCTAGACCATTTAGCGCGGTAAAATCAAATGTCTGTGGCAAGTTGATAATATTTTTTTAGTGTTAGGGAGAAAATTGCTTTCTCAACCTTATATTGAGTGGCAAGGTTAGATTCTATTTTCGAGAGCATCCTGATGGCGCGTTTATATATCCTCCGACATGGCAAAACTGAATTGGTCAGCGCAACCGGTCTTGATTTTGACCGCAATCTTATTCAGCGTGGGGAAAAAAACTCCAGCCAGATCGGAAAAATGCTTCATGATCATTTCCCGAAGCCGGAGTTGGTGATTTATTCGCCCGCAAACCGCACGCGTCAAACCGCTGAATTGGTCTTAGCCGAAATTAAAGACACGCTCAGCATTGATGATCGCCGTATTTATAACGCTGAGGCCGAAACGCTGTTTGATGTTATCACCGACCATGGGTTTGATTGCAAAACAGTCATGCTAATTGGCCATAACCCCGGGTTGATCTTACTGATGCATATGCTGATGGCGGAAGACGGCAACAGGGCAGGGCATAACATTATCGACTACCCTTCGGCTTCGTTTGCTGAACTTGTTTTCGAGCCTGAAACTTTTGGTGAGATTACCCGCGATTCCGGCGTCTTGCTGAAACTGTTAAGGCCACGGGAATTGACCAGCTCAACCCCGTAACCTTAGTTATCACCTGATTTACGCGCCAGTGAAGGCTTGCAGCCCTGTTTGCGCCCGCCCCAGAATAAGAGCATGGACATCATGGGTGCCTTCATAGGTGTTCACGGTTTCCAGATTCACCATATGCCGCATGACATGATATTCTTCGGAAATACCATTGCCGCCGTGCATATCGCGGGCGGTGCGGGCAATATCAAGGGCTTTGCCGCAAGAATTGCGCTTCACAATTGAAATGTTTTCAGGGGCGCAACTGCCTTCATCCAACATCCGGCCCACCCGCAAGCAAGATTGCAGGCCAAGGGTAATCTCGGTCATCATATTGGCCAGTTTGAGCTGGATCAGCTGATTGGCGGCCAAGGGACGGCCAAACTGTTTGCGATCAAGCGTGTATTGGCGGGCGGCGTGCCAACAGAACTCCGCCGCGCCTAACGTGCCCCAAGCGATGCCGTAACGCGCTTTATTAAGGCATGAGAACGGCCCTTTCAGCCCCACCACTTCGGGGAAGAGGTTTTCTTCAGGGACAAACGCCCCATCCATCATGATCGAACCTGTCATGGAGGCGCGCAAGGAAAGCTTGCCTTTGATCATCGGCGTGTCAAAACCATCACCGGCGATGCTTCGGTCAACGATAAAGCCGCGGATTTTCCCATCCAGCTTTGCCCAAACCACCGCAATATCGGCAATCGGCGCGTTGGAAATCCACATTTTTGATCCGGTTAATTTATACCCGCCGTCAACAGGTTCCGCGCGGGTGATCAAAGACCCAGCATCAGAGCCATAATCAGGTTCGGTCAGCCCGAAACAACCCACCATCTCACCTGTGGCGAGTTTTGGCAGGTATTTCTGTTTCTGGGCTTCGGTGCCAAAGGCGTTGATCGGGTGCATCACCAAAGACGATTGCACGGACATCGCCGAACGATAGCCGCTATCAACACGTTCAATTTCACGCGCCGCAAGACCATAACAGACGTGATTCATGCCGCCGCCGCCGTATTCAGCGGGGATGGTGCTGCCCAACAGCCCCATTTCACCGAATGCCAGCATAATGCTGCGATCAAAGCTTTCTTCGCGGTAATCTTCGATCACCCGCGGCATCAATTTTTCTTGCGCAAAGCGGCGCGCGCTTTCCATCACCATCCGCTCATCATCGCTGAGCTGGCTTTCAAGTAAAAACGGATCTTCCCAATTGAAATGAGGTTTTGACATGACATATCTCCAATAAGAAATAAAAATTTAGTGTCTTGTGGACATATCATCAATACCCTGCGACAATTTTTTGTGTATTGATCAAGGATGAACGGCACCATGAAAAATTTATTGAAAATCGGGTTTGGTTTATTGGTGAGTCTGACGCTGTGTTTTTCCGCGTCCGCCAGTGAAATGTTAAGGCTTGGTGATGCCATCGTCACCTATCAATCGGGCTTTATTGACCCTCAAAACCTAAATGGTGAGGCACGCGACGTTACCATTACCGGTGATGACGGATCGGTGGTCTCGTTTGATCAATATCGTTTTAAGACCACCCCTGAAGGCGGCCAGACCCGCGTTGAATATTTAGAAATGAAGGGCATGGTGATTACCGAAGACCAAGATGTCATCACCATTCAAGATTTCAATTGGACGGATATTGTGTTGCCAGTGGCTGAATTTAACGTCAATGCCCTGATGTTTGATGACAATTTCCTCGATCAAATTGAAAATTTTGGGCAATTTTCAGTCGATAACTTGGATTATTTTGAAGACGGCCAGCAGAACCTCCATATTGATCAAATCGCCTTCAACAGCGCCATGGTGGATGTGCCTAACCTGCCTGATATTCCTATTCAGGATGTCCAGATTGATCTGAAAAACATGGTCGTTGCCGTTGATGCCAGCCAAGACCCTGAATTTTTGGATATGATGGATCAGCTTAATCTTGATCAATTTGTCATGAATATCAGCGCGTCTTCAGTGGTTGAAGTCCAGCCAGACCGTGTCGATAACAACATTATCACCGCCGTTGAATTAAAAGGCATGGGGCAGGTTGAACTTGAGATTGGCATCGGTATGCTCAATTCATCTCTACAGATTCTCAACGCCGCGGTGACGCAACCTGGGGCTGAAATTTCCGATGAATTGGTGGGGTTGATGTTCACCGGCGGGCTGTTTAACAACATGCGCTTTATGGTTCAAGACCAAGGTTTGCTTAATCTCTTTTTGGATGAATATGCCCTGGGTGAAAATATCAGCCGGGCGGAAGGCATCAATATGCTGATGGATCAATTGGCCATCAATTTGGGCAGTTTTGCCCCGTTGACTTTTGCGAAAGTTGCGCCTGGTGTGCGCGGTTTCCTTGAAAATGGCGGGACGCTGACCTTGGCCTTAGACCCGCCGTCGCCAACGGTGTTTTCTTCATTCCTTGGGTTTGCCGCCGTGCCGGATACCGCCGCCGAAGCCCTGGGCCTGACGGTTGACCATCAAGTGCCTTAATCAAGCAAGTATCGTCATCAGGACTTGTTCCAGCATCAAATTGACCCATCATTAAGATAGAGACGAATTAAGGGGAGGGATTTCGTCAAAAGGGGGCAACACCAATACCGGAGTTGTTTTGATGCGTGTTCATGATGTTTTAAATTGTGCCATCTTATTTGTTTTTATCGCCATCGCGCTTTATGTCTATACCGCCACCAGCCTTAAAATAGGGCTGTTTACCATGCTGATTTATTATGTGGTTTGGGAAATGATGATGCGAAAACCAGAGGTTTTTCTCCCCACCCAAGATGAAGACCACCGATCAAATCATTGAAAATTTGGCAAATCATTGAAATTTTTTGGATTGAAATCGCGTGATTTCACCATCACAATGTTGCTAGTGGTGCAACACTATAAATTGTAACCCTGAGTATTGGTTTAAAAAGGCTCACTTCTTCGAAATCAGCACAAAAAAAGAGCCGTAAAGGCTCTGAGAAAAAATGGCTCCCCGGGACGGATTCGAACCGCCGGCCAAGCGATTAACAGTCGCTTGCTCTACCGCTGAGCTACCGGGGAACACGGTGAATTTGTCTTAGACAAGATTTTGATCTTATGCAAGACCGAAAACACCTTGAAGGGGCAATTTATGCAATTTTTTTAATCAGCCTTGCGATTTTTTCGGCCATCGCCGCAAGAGCAGGGGCATCAAGGCGGTCTGTGGTGATGGTTTCGATGATGTCTTTTTGCCGTTTTCCCATACTGCGCTGATACGCGGGGTCATAATGCTGGCTGATAAAGGCTCTGACCAATTCCGGCCAGTTTTGGTCTTCCATCAACCCCCGCCAAGATTGTGTCACCTCATGGCCGTGGCGCATCACCATGCCATCTATTAAACGGTCAAGCCGTTCCGGTTCTTTAATCAAATGCGGATAATCACGGATCAGGAAATCAACGCGGCTGTCGAGACTGGCATCAATCACAATTTGCGGGGCATCCTGCATCACCGCCCACAGGCCTTTCGGGATATGGCAAGCGCCAATCCGGCTGCTTTCGGCTTCGATCAAGACAGGTTTTGAAAGGTCAAATTGCTTGAGCTGTTGGAAGATTAAGCCATCAAACATCCGAGGGCTGGGCTGGGCTTGGTCAGGTTCAAACCCAAGCAAAGAGCCGCGATGGCGTGCCAGCCCCTCCAAATCAAGGCATTGCACGCCATGTTCTGCCGCCGCTTTCAAAACATGGGTCTTGGCCGAACCCGTGGGCCCTTGCAACAATATAGGCTTGATTTGAAGCGACAGCGGGTCAAGGTGATCCAACACATGACCGCGATAGGTTTTATACCCGCCTTCAAGCACCGTCACGACCCAGCCTGTTTCCGCCATCACCCGCGCCAGTGCCCCTGAACGTTGACCGCCACGCCAACAATAGATCAATGGCGCAAAGGATGGCGGTTGATCCGCCAAGATACCTTCTTGCAAATGGCGGGCGATATTGCGGGAGATCAACGCCGCCCCCAATCGCCGGCCTTCAAACGCGTTGGCTTTGTGCAATGTCCCCACTTCCGCCCGTTCTTGGTCGGATAAAACAGGGATATTGATCGCCCCGGGGATATGGTCATCTTGGAATTCAGAAGGGCTGCGCACATCAATAACGGCATCATAGGATGCCTGCCAATCTTCGGAACGTTTGAGGGGGGCAACCATTTAACTTAACCTGATTTCAGCCTTACCATCACATGAAATGCGGCCAATGACAGCGGCGTCAAGGTCAGCCTCGTGCAGTTTTTTGACGATCGCCTTGGATTGCTCTTGCGGGACAACCGCCAATAACCCGCCCCCTGTTTGCGGGTCATAAAGCAATGGCAAGGCAGGGTGCTGGCCTGTCACAGGCGCGGCCAGCCGATTGGCATGGAATAAGGATGATGCCACGCCCGCTTGCGCCAATTCAAGGGCAGGGGGGATGATCGGCACACGCGCCAGATCAATCACCAGAGAAGACGTGCCATCGCCAATGGTTGAGGCCAGCGAAAGCCCATGGCGGGCAAGCCCAAAGCCGGTGACATCGGTCATGGGAAAACATCCGAAAGTTGCTAGAATTTCAGCCGCCACGCCGTTTGATGAGGTCATTACATCAATCGCGGATTGCCGTGCCAATCCATCGGCCATCCTATGCCCGCCATCGGCATGGGCGGCCATGATCACACCAATGCCCAAAGGTTTTGTCAGGATCAAGGCATCACCATCACGAGGAGTGTTCATTTCAGTATCTTGAGCCAAACCTGTTATGGCAAAGCCCACCTGAAGTTCAGCCCCCGCCGATGTATGCCCGCCAGCAAGCACCGCGCCATGTTGACCAAGCGCCAGCATCGCCCCTGCTAAAATCTGGGTAATATCGTTTTTCTGGAGAGATGAAAACGCGTGGGGCAGGGTCAAGATCGCCAAGGCGGAATGAGGCTTGGCATGGCTCGCGAAAATATCGCTCATGGCATGAAGCGCCGCGATCCGCCCCAAAGTGAACGGATCATCCACCAAGGCTGAAATCGCATCAACGGATTGGACAATTTTGCTTTGGGGCAAATCAATGCCCGCGCTATCGGCGTTGGTTTTGATGCTTTGGTCGAAATCGATCCCTTGGGCGCGTAAAAAGGTTTCAGCTTCGGCAATGCCTTGGTCGAGGTCCGAGAAGCCTGTCTTTGCCCCGCATCCCAAACAGCGCATGGCGGCAAGGGCGGCTTCGCCATCATGGCCTTGGCTTGCCATTAATCGCGCCAATGGGGAAGGGCTGGGTTGCGGCATTTGGGGCAGGTCTGAAAACTTTTCAATAAAGCGGCGATCAATCCATTCTTTAAGTCGCCAGAGCATCCCGCTGGGGCGCAAGACAAGATGGCCCCGCACCGCCATGGCGTGCCGACCGCCTGTTCCCACCAAGGCGAGATAATTTTTCTGGGGTTGCCAGTGTTGAAGCTGTTCCCCCAACAAGTGCCGCCTTAGGTTTTCGGTCAAAATAGGTCCCGCGCGGACGGCAAACACCCCCGCCTTTGGTCGCGGCGCACCGATAACAGAGGCAATATCCCCCGCCGCGAAAACACTGTCATGGCTGGTGGATTGCAACGTGTTATCAACCGCGATAAATCCTTTTTCATCCAAGGCCAACCCGCTTTCGGCCAAGAAGGACGCGGGGCGACCCGCCGTCACCGCCAAGACATGATCTGCTTTAATCACACTGCCATTGGCCAGCACCACGCCGTCTTCGGTGATGGCATCAACACTGACGCCCAAATGACAGGCGATGTTTTTCGCCTTAAAGACAGGCATGATTTTATCAGCGGCTTGTGGGGTAAACTCGGATAAAACCCTTGGGCTTCGGCCAATTAAACAGAGTTCAAGCGGGCGCTGTTCATCAACAATCAACCGCTGGTGAAGCGATAGCGCCATTTCAACCCCGCCAGCCCCGCCGCCAATAACAGCGATGGTTTTCCTGCCGCCATCTTGGGTGTTTTGTTCCAGCAACGGATGAAGCCTATCAAGCAATTGTGAGATGGGTTTGACGGGTATCGCATGGGCTTCCGCGCCTTTAATCGCCCCCATATCCGGCGATGAGCCGATATTAATCGACAACAGGTCATATCCCATTTCAGGATAGCCTTGGACGGTCAATTTGCGGCGATGCGCGTCCAGCCTTTCAACCGTGCCGTGGATAAACCGCGCCCCCGCCAGCCGTGCCAGATGGCTTAAATCAATGGTGATGTCTTTGGCGGAATAAAGCCCTTCGATATAGCCGGGCAGCATCCCCGAATAAGGCGTAAGAATATCACGGCTGATCAACGTCACCCGCAAGCCTTTGACCGGCGCCATGATCAATGATTTCAGCACCGAAACCTGGGTATGGCCGCCGCCAAGCAAGACAAGATGTTTTAAATCAGGTTCTGTTTCAGCCCCAAACAATGATCTGTCCTTTATTCGCCATCACCGATAGCCATTGCCAATCGGGTTTGTGTTGCTACAGGTTTTTTGCCGCTGGCTTTTCAGGGGTACATTCCACAATCAATACAGCAATGAAAATAAAGCCTGCTCCTATCATGGCAGAAACCATCATGGATTGCCCTAAAATAATCCATCCGGCTACCGCGGCAAACACGCCTTCTAACGACAGGATAATCGCGGCGGCGGCGTTGCTGCAATGCTGCTGGGCGATTAATTGCAAGGTAAAGCCAAGACCGGTGGACATCACCCCCGCAAACAGAATTTCGGGCCAAGCCGACATCACCCCATGCCAAGTGGCGGAAAATGTCGTCATCTCAAAGGCGATAAACACCACAAAGGATAAGACCATGGTGATCAGGGTTTGAACAAAAGCCAGTTGAAACGGCGTGTTGGTGCGTTGCGCCATCCAGCCCACCAACATGATATGCGCCGCCCAGAACACAGCCCCGATCACCACCATCATATCGCCAAGCACCGCTTCACGGGGCGATGCGCCAGACATGAGCCATGAACCGATAATGAAAATCCCCACCGCCATCCATCTTAACCCGCGGATATTGCGCTTGAACAAGACCAAGCCCAATAACGGCACCAATGGCACGTAAAGCGTCGTCAAAAACGCGGTATTGGCAACGCTGGTGATGCCCAGGCTGACCTGTTGCAACACCGACCCGATAAACATCAACACCCCAAGGAATAAAACGCCCCAGACCAATGCCGATTGATCATCTTTGGCGGATTGAATAATCGAAAGAGTGGATGTTCGTTTTCGCTCCCATAGCGCCATGGGCAGGACGGCGATTGTTCCGGCCAAAAAGCGGAAGGCGGTAAACCCATAGGGGCCCAATTCATCCATCCCTGTTGTTTGAAAAACAAAGGTGATGCCCCAAATAAACGACGTCAGCAACAAAAGACCATGCGAAACCAAACGTGGCATAACTTAACTTTCTTTATCTTCAGGCGATTAATCTCGTTCTCGGGGGTTGCGCAAAATCGCTTTAATATACATGGATGTCCGCGGCACATAACGATAGCTGGTGATGCTGATCGCGGGTCTGATCCCCATGCGCCAGATGCTATAGAACACAAGAACGGTATGAATGAAACCAATATACGTAAACATTGACCCCGCGCCATAATTTTCAATCAGATAGCCGGAGACAACAGGGCTGACAATCGCGCCAAGGGCATAAAGCAAAATCAGCGAGGCCGATAGATCAACCAATTCTTGAGGTGAGGCGAAGTCATTGGCGTGGGTGGCGCAGATGGAATAAATCGGCATGGTGGCCGCCCCAAATAAGAACACCAAGCCAAAGGCCAGCAAATCCTGCCGATAATCAATCAAAGATGACGCGCCAGTGATAAAACAGATAATGATCGCGAATAAAGAAAACCCGATCAACACATAACGGCGGTTAAATTTATCGGTGATGATCCCCGCCGGAATTTGAACCAACGCTCCGCCCAAGACCGCCATGGATAAAAACAGCGCGGTTTGCGCGGCGGACAGGCCAATTTCAATGGCATAGACAGGCCCCACCATGCGGATGGATGAATTGGTCAAACCCGCGGCGATAATCCCCAACCCCGCCAAAGGTGATAAGGTCAGGGCAAAAAACGGCTTAAACCGTCTTTGTTCAGGGATTTCAGGCGGCGCGGATTGGGTCAAAGCCAAAGGCAAGAGGCTTAAACACGCGACCATGGCGATGATGTTATAAGCGGTGTAACTGGCAGGGTCTAAAGTCGCGATCACCCCTTGCGCCATGATGGTGCCCACCATATCAACAACGCGATAAACGGAGAATATACGGCCACGGTTTTCATTGACCAATTTGGCCTGCAACCAGCTTTCGATCACCGTATAGCCGCCAGCGATGGCAAAACCTGTTAAAACCCGCAAGAACGCCCAGAAATAGAGATCAACAAAGACAGGGTGCATAATCGCGGAAATGGCCGAAGCGGATGCCATCACCGCAAAACAGCGGGCATGACCCGCGCGCCTGATCAACCATGGATTGATAAAGCATCCTAAAAACAGCCCAACAAAATGGGCAGAACCTAAAATCCCAATTTCCGTGGCGGTAAATCCAAAAGACCGCCCCGCCAAAGCATCAAGCGGCCCAAGCGATCCACTGCCGACCTGAATGAACAGGACAGAAAGAAAAAGAGCAGATAATGAGATCAAAAGGCGCATCGGATGACTTCAAGTGAATGCTATACTTTCTGTATTCGCCTCTTTTAATCGCCTGACAAGCAAAATCGACAGCATCACATCAATATGATCATTAATGGCAAAATTATATAACATTTATTCGCATTGAGAACATTTCACAACAGACGGAGGTTCAGGCTATAAAGGTGAGATAAAGAATGAATACGATCAACAAACCTGCACATAAGGCTGCAAACACCAATAAGACCGCGATTGAAACTCATAATCTGGCGGTGCCGCGCAACTCGTTTGTTGAAAATTATATACTTAATTTCACCGCTGATGACATTCCTGATCATGTGATCCATCAAGGCAAAAGATGCTTATTGGATTTAATCGGGGTTTTGGCCGCGGGCAGCACTACGCCTCTGGGCAGGATTATTTCCAATCATGCCCACCGCCATTTCAACACATCAGAAGGTCAAGAATTGCGCCTGTTGGGGGATGGGCGCGGTTCAAGCGCCTTGGGCGTGGCTTTGGCCGGCGGGATGATGATCGATTCCATTGATGCCCATGATGGGATGCGCCTCACGAAAGGCCATGCCGGATGCGGCCTTCTGCCCGCTTTGATCGCTTTGCTGGAATATCAAGAAAAATATGACCAGCACTATCATGATCACGATTTGCTGACCAATTTGATCTTAGGTTATGAAATATCCATTAGGGCAGGGATCGCTTTGCATCAATCCGCCGCTGATTACCATACATCAGGGGCGTGGGTGGCGATTGGCGTTGCCGCTTTGGCCAGCCGTATTTTAGGCGGCGATCATGATGAATTATCCCACGCCATGGGCATTGCTGAATATCACGGCCCCCGCAGCCAGATGATGCGCACGATTGATTATCCCACCATGGTCAAAGATGGCTCCGGTTGGGGGGCAATGGCGGGGCTTTCCGCAGGATTCTTAGCCCAAGATGGGTTTACAGGCGCGCCAGCCGTCACCGTCACGGCTGAAACAGAACATGAAATTTGGGCAGACCTTGGCACGGTTTGGCATATGGTGGATCAATATATCAAACCATGGCCTGTTTGCCGTTGGGCGCAACCTGCTGTCACCGCCGCCATGGATGTCATGGCCAGCCATGGTCTTTCACCCCAAGATATTGCCCATATTGAAGTCGTGTCTTTCCATGAAGCGGTTCGATTGGCCACCCGCGTCCCTGAAAATACAGAAACCGCGCAATATTCATTGCCATGGCCGGTGGCGGCGGCGGTATGCCGTGGTCAGGTCAACACAAGTGAGGTTACTGAACCTTTTGATGACCCTCAGATGATCGCCCTTTCCACGGGCATGACCCTGACCGAAGATGATCGTTATAATGACGCTTTCCCCAGCCAGCGGTTTGCCCATGTCATTTTAACCGCCCATGACGGAAAAACCTTTACATCCGAGACCACCCAAGCCAATTGGGATCCCAACGCCCCGCCATCAGACCAAGAGATGATTGATAAATTTCACCTTTTGGCGGACCCCGTGATGGGGCGCAAAAAGGCGGAAGCCTTGGTTGATCTTGTCTTTGGGCTGGATGTCAAAAACCCCAACGCTAATAACGCCAAAGTGATTGTTGATCTGATCAGCACAGAATTTTAACCCATTAGAGTCGATTTAAATTAAGGTTTAGTGATGAATGAACAACGTGAAATCCCCCTTCAACGCTCAAGACGGCGGTCTCGGAATGGGGAATCACGCCGCCAGCAAGCTGCTAAAATCCAAAAACAATCCGTGCTCACCCATCAAATCCCTTATCAGCGTGTAGTGAACACCATGGCGCCGATGGCGCCGCTCAGTGATGATCATATCGAAGCCATTCACCACGCCTCACTTGATGTGATCAGCCGTTTAGGGGTGAAGGTTTTAAGCGCATCCGCCCGCCAGCATTTGCGCGAACAAGGCTGTATGGTTGATGATGACAGTGAAATTGTCCGCATGGACCCTGCTTTTGTCACGGAAATGGTGGCGAAAGCCCCGGCGGAGTTTACCTTAACCCCGCGCAACCCTGATCACGCCCTTCATATCGGCGGCAATACGCTTAATTTTGGTCTTGTCTCTGGCCCGCCTAATGTTCATGACGCTGTTAATGGCCGCCGGGCAGGGACGCTGGATGATTTCAAATCCCTCATCAAAATGGGGCAGTCTTTTAATTGCATTCATTTCATGGGGAATCAGGCGGTTGCCACCACCGATTTGCCCGCCAATACACGGCATTTGGACTCGCTTTATGTGACTTTGACGATGAGCGATAAAGTGTCTTCATCCATGTCCATTGGGGCAGGGCGGGTGCGAGATGCGATTGAAATGTCGGCTATTGCCCGCGGGATTTCCCTTGATGAGATGAAAGCTTCACCCGCGGCCATGACCAATATCAACGTCAACTCCCCTCGTGTTCTTGACCAAGAAATGTCCGATGCCGCCCTGACCATGGCTGAATTTGGGCAAGCGGTGATCATCACGCCATTCACCTTGATGGGGGCGATGACACCGGTCAGTTTTGCCGCCGCGCTCACCCAACAAAACGCTGAAGCGCTCTTTACCATTGCCTTGGTGCAATCAAAATTCCCGGGCGCGCCCGTGATTTATGGGGGATTTACCTCAAATGTTGATATGAAATCAGGCGCGCCAGCCTTTGGTACGCCTGAAAATTCCCGCGCCAATATGGCTGGGGGGCAATTGGCGCGGTATTATGGCTTGCCGTATCGCACCAGCGCTTGCAACGCTTCGAACGCCGTCGATGGCCAAGCCGCCTATGAAACGCAGATGGCGTTATGGGGGGCGGTTACTGGCCATGGCAATTTGATCTATCATGCCGCGGGCTGGCTGGAAGGCGGATTGGTCGCCAGTTTTGAAAAAGTCGTGATGGATTGCGAAATGATTCAAATGATGACCAGCCTGATGCAAACCCCTGATATGAGCGCCGAAGAATTTGGCTTTGACGCCATGGAAGATGTTGGTGTTGGGGGGCATTTCTTTGGCACGGAACACACGCTTTCTCGTTATAAAACAGCATTTTACGAACCGCTCTTAAGCGATTGGCAGAATCAAGAAAACTGGCAATTATCGGGCAGCATGACAGCAACGGAACGCGCCACGGTGATCTGGCAGGATGTGTTGAAAACTTTTGAAGCCCCGGCGATTGACCCCGGGATTGAAGACGAACTCTCCGCCTATATGGCCAAACGAAAAGAAGCCATTGGAACAGGTGAGCCGTAAGAATTGATGAAATATCGAAAGGATGGAGGTCCAGACCGGAATCGAACCGATGTCCACGGCTTTGCAGGCCGCTGCATAACCACTCTGCCACTGGACCGCTGAGTGAGTGTTGTTCTTAACCGATGGTTATACCTCCGTCAACATAAGCCTGAAGGCTTTTCCTTAATTTTTACAATTCCCGTTTTTTTGCCCCGCCAGCCTGATATTTGCAAATAATGGGGTCATCGCCTTCAGTTGCATCTTTCATTCAGCGCGGGCTTGGGTTATATCAAGTCTTGTTGTATTGAAATTACACTCTTGGCTGGGGGAAGCCTGAATGTCTGTTTTTGAAGATCGTCGCCGTTTAATGGTTGAATCTCAATTGCGCACCAACAAAGTCTCACAAACCGATGTGTTGATGGCGTTTGAACGTGTCGCCAAGGAAAACTTCATTGATGAAGCTTATGCCGCGCTGGCGTATATTGATGAAGACCTGATGTTGGAAAGAAACCGCTTTATTCTGGAACCCATGGTCTTTGGTCGCTTGGTTCAGGCTTTGGAGCTGAAGAAAACAGATAGTGTTTTGGATATTGGCGCCACCAGCGGATATTCCACCGCGATCATCTCACATTTGGCGCAATCGGTTGTCGGCATTGAAAGCGATACTGACCTTGCCCGCATGGGGCAAGATAACCTGACCCGCGAAGGGATTGATAACGCTGTTATTCTGCAAGGCCAGCATCAAGATGGTTTTGCCAATGAAGCGCCTTATGATGCCATCATCATCGAAGGCAGTATTGAACAAACCCCGCAGAAATTGCTGGATCAACTCGCGGAAAATGGCCGGTTGGTCACGATTATGCGGGAAAACGCAACTTCCCCGGGCAAAGCTGTTAAATATGTCCGTTCCGGTGATGGTTTCGCCCATACCAATTTATTTGATGCCCAAACCCCGATGCTGGGTGAATTTGCCAAAGAAAAAGTCTTTTCGTTTTAAAACAATTTTTGGTTTTGGGTATTTTCATCCAAGGATTGTGATTTAAGTGTTATCATCAGGGGGTTGCATCATAGGGGGGTGATTTCGCCTTCCGTAAAGAAAGCCAGAAGATGAAGACAAGCGCATCATTGAAAACATTAAGCCTTACCATTGGGCAAGCGATCAAACAGGGCGCGGCGCTTTCAGTGGCCTTGATGATGACAGGAACGCATCTTGCTGCCGCTGATGTGTTCACCATGGAATTGGAAAAATCCATCACCAAATCAGAAAAGATCAACGCGGCGCGGCAAGGGTATTTATCCGCCCGTGAAAATCTGGTGATCGCGAAGAATGGGCAGGAATGGTCAGCAAATCTTTCGGCGGGTCATAAATATTCAGAAACCTCCACCAATGGCGCTGAATATCGAGAGACCAACAACCGCGATGTTTCCGTGACCATCAAACGTAATCTTTTTGATGGCGGGCTGGCTTCCGCCGAAGAGACCGTTGCCAGTCTTCAGCTTGATCTTGCCACAGCGCAAGTCCGATTGGCGGAACAAGATACATTGTCTTCCGCCATTGAAGCTTACACAGGGGTGGTCACCGCAACCGATCAACTCCGCATCAGCCAATCGAATGTCGCAAGGCTGGAAGAACATTTGAAAGCCGCCGAAATTCAAGTTGAGGTTGGTGAAAGCACGCCCACCCAATTGGCGGGTACAAAGGCACGGCTGGCCCGCGCTAATGCTGGTTTGATCCAAGCTGAAACCGCCTTGGCCAATGCCAAAGCACAATATGAATCCGTGATCGGTTCATTGCCGCTTGGCCTTAAGATGCCGCCGATTGCCAGCAATCTGCCATCATCTGCTTTATCCGCGGGGGATATGGCGCTTCAATCTAGCGCCAGCCATCGCGTTGCCTTTTTGAATGAACGGATCACCCGCAAAAACATGGATGTGCTGGTGGCGCAGGTTAAACCGAATGTTGATTTCTCACTGGTGGGCAAAACGGTGGATAACACCCTCAGCACCCGCGATAGCGAAGAAGTTTCCGCCGCGATTAATTTCAGTATGCCGTTATTCCCCACCGCCAGCGTCAGGGCGAAATCCCGTGGGGTGGTGGCGGATCACCGCCAATCGCTGTTTAATTTGCAGGACAATCAGCGCAGCACAAGACTGGCCGCTGAAAACGCCTATCGCAATTATGCCGCCAGCGCCGCTGTTATCACCGCTTATGAAGCGGAATTGGATGCCGCCATCGCTGTCCGTGATGGCACTGAACAAGAAGTTCAATATGGCGAAAAAACAATCTTGGATCAGCTGGACGCTGAACAGGATGTTGTCTCCGCGCAATTGAACCTATTGGTGGCACGACGTGATTTGGTCAATGCTTCTTATCAATTGAAAGCGGCAATCGGTGCGCTTTACGTCGATAACCTTGGCTTGATGGGGGCAGGGGCGTTGGTGGATGAACCGCAGATTGAATCACCGCTGGTCGGCCCATATCCGCGGCTGATTTATCCGGAATAAGTGGTTGTTTCATGTCGTGGTGGCGCAAAAAAGCAGATGATGAAGCCGGGGATGACATCCTTGAGCTGAACGATGTTGTCTGGCGCGGCGTTGATCAAAATGACCGCCTTGATCGCCTGGCCGAAGCGGCAAAACAAACCGATGGCGAATTGCCCGAACCCGGCGAGCGGATTTACCCACCGAAAAAGATTCTTCCCACCGTTCCTTTGACCGCGCAACTTACCCCTGATCAGGACGCTGATGACGATATAGCGGCACAAAAAGACGCGCCAGAACAGTTTATTGAAACTGAAATCCGCAATCAAATCATCACCGAAGCCATGGATGCTGTCCTGCATTTCCAAAAAGGGCAGGGGCAATCGCCCGATGATGACGATGGCTATGACCAAGAGGAATTGGAAGCGGCCATTGGTGAGATTGCTGATCAAACATGGGCTCAAGCCCAAGATGAAATCCCTGATGATCATCAGGCTTCACAACTGACAACGCCGCCCCCCACCATGCCATCACCAAAATCGCCTGATATGTCCGATGCGATCCGTGATGTGGTGGCGGATGAAATTGGGATGTGGCTGAAAGATCATATGCCAAGGATTATCGCCGAGACCATGGCGCAAGCGTCCCTTGAACAGGCATCCCTTGAGCAAGCTTCCCTTAAAGAGGTCTCTCATCAAGCGGGGCAAAAGAAACCTGCCGCCAAAACCAAACCTGCCCCGAAAAAAGTGAAAAAGACAGCCGCCAAAAAAGCCGCTAAAGCCAAAGCCAAACCAAAGGTTCAGGCCAAAGCCGCTAAAAAATCCGCAAAAAAGAAAAAAACCAAGGCAAACTAGGCCTTGCGCTGATCGGCAGGGCTTGGCAAAACCGCTTATTATCACTAGAAAAGAACACTTGTTTATTTGGTCATGGGCTTGGCCCCGCGTGAGGATATGATGCTGAATAAAATTTACGACCCTAAATCGTTTGAAGGGGCTTGGTATAAACGCTGGCAAGATTCAGGCAGTTTTGCTTGTGACCCGAACAGTTCAGCTGATCCTTACACCATTATGATGCCGCCGCCTAATGTCACGGGATCGTTGCATATTGGCCACGCGCTGACCTTTACCCTACAGGATATTCTGATCCGCTTTAACCGGATGCGGGGGCGTGATGCGCTTTGGCAACCGGGGATGGATCACGCCGGCATCGCCACACAGATGGTGGTGGAACGGATGCTGGCGGCGGATGGTGTTGACCGCCGTGATCTTGGCCGCGAAAAATTCGTTGAAAAAGTCTGGGAATGGAAAGGCGAATCTGGGGGCACGATTAGTCGCCAGTTGCAATCGCTTGGCGCGTCCCCTGATTGGCCACGCGAACGCTTTACCATGGATGACGGTTTATCCGCCGCTGTCCGCAAAGTCTTTGTTGATATGCACAAAGACGGTTTGATCTATCGCGATAAAAGACTGGTCAATTGGGATCCGAAATTGCTGACGGCGATCTCTGACCTTGAAGTTGAACAGAAAGAGGTCAATGGCCATTACTGGCATTTGAAATACCCTGTTGATGGCATGGATGGCACGTTCATCACGGTGGCCACCACCCGTCCAGAAACCATGCTGGGCGATACCGCGGTCGCGGTTCACCCTGATGATGACCGCTATAAAGATTTGGTCGGCAAAATGGTGCGCCTGCCAATTGTTGATCGCTTGATCCCGATTATCGCCGATGAATATTCCGATATGGAAAAAGGCACAGGGGCGGTGAAAATCACCCCCGCCCATGACTTCAATGACTTTGAAGTGGGCAAGCGCAACAACCTTGAAATGATCAATGTTTTTGATGCTGAAGCGAAATTAAACGAAAACACCCCCGAAGGCTGGCAGGGGATGGATCGCTTTGATGCCCGCAAGAAAATTGTCAGCAGTTTTGAAGAATTGGGCTTATTGGCCGAAATTGAAAAAACAACCCATACCGTTCCTCATGGGGATCGGTCCGGCGTGCCTGTTGAGCCGTGGTTGATGGATCAATGGTATGTTGATGCGCATCGTCTGGCGCAACCCGCCATCAAAGCCGTGGAAGATGGCCGTACAAAATTTGTCCCGCAACGTTGGGAGAAAACATATTTTGAATGGATGCGGAATATTCAACCGTGGTGTGTTTCAAGACAATTGTGGTGGGGGCATCGCATCCCCGCGTGGTATGGGCCTGATGGCACGCCATTTGTCGCCATGGATGAAGCCGAAGCCCAAGCCGAGGCCAATCAGCATTACGGCAAAGACGTGACCTTAACCCAAGATGAAGATGTCTTGGATACATGGTTTTCGTCTGGTCTTTGGCCGTTTTCAACCTTGGGCTGGCCGGAAAACACAGCCGAATTAAAACGCTATTACCCCGGCGATGTGCTGGTCACAGGGTTTGATATTATCTTCTTCTGGGTGGCGCGGATGATGATGATGTCGATGTATTTCATGGATGGCGAAGTGCCGTTTAAGGATGTCTATATCCACGCGCTGGTGCGGGATGAAAAAGGCCAGAAAATGTCCAAATCCAAGGGCAATGTCATGGATCCGTTGTTGCTCTCTGACCAATATGGCGCGGATGCCTTGCGCTTTACGCTGGCGGCCATGGCGGCACAGGGGCGGGATATTAAATTGGCGGAAAGCCGGATCGAAGGGTATCGGAATTTCGCCACGAAAATTTGGAACGCCTGCCGTTTCCTTGAAATGAACGGATGCGAGCCTGCCCTTGATTTTGATCTGACTTCGGTTAAAGACCCGACCAATCTCTGGATCATCAGCGAATTGGCGAAGGCCGAAGAAAAAACCCGAACAGCCTTATTGGAATATCGTTTCAACGAAGCGGCGGATGGCATTTATAAATTCATCTGGAATCAATATTGCGATTGGTATCTGGAATTGATTAAGCCTATACTTTCCGGCGGGGATGACATCGACCCTGAATTGATCCGTGAGACGAAAAACACCGCCAGCCGCGTGATCGCTGAAGCCATCCGGCTTCTGCATCCGTTTATGCCTTTTATCACCGAAGAACTTTGGGAAAAGGTGTTTAAAGGGGAGGGGATGCTGATCACCTCATCCTGGCCGGAGATTACCGCAACAGGCGGTGATGATGCCGCGGCGGAAATCAGTTTTGTTGTTGATCTGATCACCCAAATCCGTTCCATCCGCAATGAAATGAATGTGCCGGTGGCGGCGAAACCTGAACTGGTGCTGATCAATCCTGATGCGGAAAAGCAAGCGATGATTGATCGCAACCGTCCCGCCATTGAACGTTTGGCACGGGTAGAGGCGATTAATTCTGGCAGCACCGCGCCGGAACAATCCGCCCAAGGCGTTTCCCAAGGTTTAGAATTTGCCTTGCCATTGGCGGGTATTCTAGACTTTGACGCGGAACGCGCCCGCCTCAATAAAGATATTAAATCTGCCGAAGGTGAGATTAAAAAACTGGAAGGCAAATTAAACAACCAAGGCTTCTTGGCGAAAGCCCCTGAAGATGTGGTGGAAGAAAACCGCCGCCGATTAGAAGCTGAAATTGAAACACGCGACCGATTGACCCTTGCCTTAAAGCGGCTTGGTTAAATATCATCAAGATATATTGGAGGATCATATGTCATCAAATTGGGATAAATCAAAACTGCCAAGCCGTTATGTTTCCGTTGGCCCTGAACGTGCCCCGCATCGTTCTTATTACTACGCCATGGGCATGACCGAAGAAGAAATCAACCAACCGCTCGTGGGGGTTGTCACCACTTGGAACGAAGCGGCGCCTTGTAACATCACCCTTGATCGTCAGGCGAAAGCCGCGAAAAGAGGCGTGGCTGAACACAGCGGCTCCCCTCGTGAGTTTACCACCATCACCGTAACCGACGGCATCGCCATGGGGCATCAGGGGATGAAATCATCGCTGGTCAGCCGTGAAGTGATCGCTGATTCGATTGAATTGACGGTTCGTGGCCATTGTTATGATGCTTTGGTTGGTCTTGCCGGTTGTGATAAATCGCTGCCCGGCGTGATGATGGCCATGGCACGATTGAACGTACCATCTGTCTTTATGTATGGCGGGTCAATCTTGCCCGGCCGTTTCCGTGATCGTGACGTGACGGTTCAGGATGTGTTTGAAGCTGTTGGCGCGCACGCCGCGGGCAATATGTCCGATGAAGACCTGCATGAATTGGAATGTGTGGCGTGCCCATCAGCCGGGTCATGCGGTGGTCAGTTTACCGCCAACACCATGGCTTGTGTATCCGAAGCGATTGGCCTTGCCATTCCCGGGTCTGCTGGCGCGCCAGCCCCTTATGAAACCCGCGATGAATATGCTTATCATTCCGGTCGGGTGGTGATGGATTTGCTGAAAACAAACCTGCGCCCACGTGATATTTTAACCCGCAAAGCCTTTGAAAACGCGGCCACTGTTGTGGCGGCATCTGGGGGGTCAACCAACGCTGGCCTGCACTTGCCGGCGATGGCAGCGGAATGCGGAATTGAATTTGACCTGCATGACGTGGCGGAAATCTTTAAGAAAACCCCTTATATCGCTGACCTGAAGCCGGGCGGTAAATATGTCGCCAAAGATATGTTTGATATTGGCGGCGTGCCTGTTTTGCTGAAAGCGTTGCTGGATGGCGGTTATATCCATGGCGATTGCATCACCGTTACGGGCAAAACCATGGCGGAAAACCTTGCCGATATTACCATCCCCGCCAATCAGGATGTCATCTACACCACCGATAACCCGCTGTCTCCAACAGGCGGCGTTGTTGGCCTGAAAGGCAATCTTGCGCCAGAAGGGGCGTTGGTAAAGGTCGCGGGTATGAAAAACCTTGTCTTTACTGGTGTTGCCCGTTGTTTTGACAGCGAAGAAGAAGCCTTCACCGCTGTTGAAAACCGCGATTACAAAGAAGGTGATGTTATTGTCATCCGTTATGAAGGGCCAAAAGGTGGTCCTGGGATGCGCGAAATGCTCGCCACCACCGCCGCGATTTATGGTCAAGGCATGGGGGATAAGGTTGCGCTCATCACTGATGGCCGTTTCTCAGGGGCGACCCGTGGGTTCTGTATCGGCCATGTCGGGCCTGAAGCCGCTGTTGGTGGGCCTATTGGCTTGCTGAAAGATGGCGATAAAATCACCATCGACGCGATCAAAAACACCATTGATGTTGACCTGACCGACGCGGAATTGGAAGAACGCCGCAAAGCATGGACACCACGTGAGACCGATTATCAATCCGGCACCTTGTGGAAATATGCCCAAACAGTGGGTTCAGCCGAAAAGGGCGCGTTAACCCATCCGGGTGGTAAGGCTGAAAAGCATACCTACGCTGATATTTAATTAGCGGTCATAAAAAAGATATTTAAAAGGGGCGGTTACGCCCCTTTTTTCATGCGATGATTAAACGTGAATTCGGCACCAAACCGGCGTATGGTCACTGGCGCGATCATTGCCTCTGGGCGATTTATCAATCCCAACTTCAATCAATCGGTCGCTGGCTTCAGCATTGGTCAGGACATGGTCAATCCGGATGCCATGGTCTTTCTGCCACGCCCCGCCTTGGTAATCCCAAAAACTGTAAGCAATGGCGTTCGGGTGAAACGCCCGCCAAGCATCGGTATACCCCAGCCATTTCAGGCGTTGAAACGCCGCCAAGGTCAACGGGTGGTGCAGGGCATCGCCATGCCATTTATCAACATCCCAGCAATCTTCCGCCTTGGGGATAATGTTAAAATCACCGGTCAATAAAACAGGCCGCTGGCTTTGGTTTAAGGCATCGGCACGGTGCTGCAATCGTTTGAACCAATCCAGTTTATAGGCCAATTTCGGGTGCATCCCGCCGTCATCAGCTTGCACCGGATTGCCATTCGGCAAATACAGCCCCGCCATGGTGAAATCACCAATATCAACCTCGATATAGCGGGCTTGTTCATCTTCCATACTGTCATCCAGCAGGGGCAGGCCACGGCGCACATCATCAAAACCGACCCGGCTGGCCACCGCGACACCATTATAGGTTTTCTGGCCATGGGTATGAATTTCATAGCCAGCGTCGGTGAAAAGCTCACGCGGGAAATTTTCATCCATGGATTTGATTTCCTGCATGAACAGAATATCGGTATCGCTGGCTTTCAACCAGTCGATCACTTGCGGCCCACGGACTTTGATGGAATTGACGTTCCAGCTGGCGATTTTCAACGGATTAGATGGCAAAAGACGTTCCACACCCACATGATGCTGTGGCATTGGGGTTAGAGACTTGGAAATAACTGCCGATCAACTCCTGAACGTAATCCAGCTGGCTTCCCGCCAAAAATTCAAGCGACATGGTATCCACCACGATTTGCACAGTCTCACCATCGGAGGATTGGCGGGTGATCACTTTATCGTCATCTTCAATGGCATCGACAATGCTAAATTCATACTGAAAACCTGAACAGCCGCCGCCCAATACCGCCACACGGAAGATATTGCCGTCTTCGGTTTTGATCAGCGTGGCGACACGATCAACCGCCGCGTCGGTCAGGTCAAATTCAGTGGTGCTAAGAAGATTTAAATCATTCATCATGATCATCCGTTATCAATATAGATTTAATATAATCAGCCTCAGGTGATGTTGCAAGCAACCCTGATGACAGAATTTAATAAAACAAGGGGTTAAAACCACATGAAGCCCAATCATTAAGGGCAATAATAAATTGAACCAAGCCCCACAATATCGTAGGTTTAAACCTGTTCTTTCAACGCATACTGAAACCAATGGCCGACAGCACTTTAGCCCCATATGCCGCCCAGCACAGCACGTCCAAAGGTCGTTTATTGACGGTCAAAGCGGCTGATGCTGAAATTGGCAATCATGACCCGCGCACGGCTTTTCAACGTGATCGTGATCGGATTATCCATTGTTCGGCTTTCCGCCGCCTGAAACATAAAACCCAAGTCTTTATTTATCACGAAGGCGATTATTTCCGCACCCGATTGACCCATTCGCTTGAAGTGGCGCAGATCACCCGTGCCATTTGCCGGCAATTGCGCTTGGATGATGATTTGGCCGAGGCCATCGCCTTGGCGCATGATTTGGGGCATACGCCTTTTGGCCATGCCGGAGAAACCGAATTAAACCAAGCCATGCATGATGTCGGCGGTTTTGACCATAATGAACAGACCATCCGCATCCTGACCAAACTTGAACATTGTTATGCTGAATTTGATGGGCTGAACCTGACATGGGAAACCTTGGAAGGCATCGCCAAACACAATGGGCCTGTGACCGATATTCGCCCCAGCATCGCCGCCCTTGATGCGGCGTTTTCCTTAAACCTGAATAGTTACGCCAGTTTAGAAGCCCAAGTGGCGGCGTTGTCTGATGATATTGCCTATCTTGCCCATGATTGCGATGATGGCATCAGGGCAGGGCTGCTCAACCCCCGTGAAATGCAGGATTTGCCCTTGGTGGGCGGGATTTTAAAAACCCTTGATGCTCAATATGGCGCGATTGAAACCTCACGCCTTGTCCATGAATTGACCCGCCGCCTGATCAGCCTTGCTGTTTCTGATCTTGTTGATGAATCAAAGCGGCGCTTGGCTGAACACGCGCCGAAATCCGCTGATGATGTTCGCGCCGCCCATCAAGCTTTAATCGGATTTTCCGATGGCATGGCAAAAGATTTGGAGACGGTGAAAGCCTATCTCTTTACCCATGTCTATCGCCATTACAAAGTCAACCGCATGACCAGCAAAGCCAAACGTGTGATGCGACAGCTCTATGAATTGTTTATGGAACAGACCAATACCTTGCCGCAAGATTGGCAAATGGTTGACGGCACGCCCATTGGTGATTTAAGTCATGCTGATCGTGCGCGCCATATCGCTGATTATCTGGCCAGCATGACAGACCGTTACGCCATGATGGAACATGAACGCCTGTTCGATCTTGGCCCTATTTTGAGATAAATGATGAATATATACGCCCATTTTGAAGTTGAAATTCGTGGTATTATTACAGCCTTAGCGGCGGAAGGGGCTTTGCCCCAAGATTTGGACACAAGCCGGATTACGTGCGAATCTCCGCGTGACCCATCCCATGGCGATTTGGCATCAAACGCGGCGATGGTGCTGGCCAAGCCCGCGTCCATGCCGCCGCGGCAATTGGCTGAAAAAATCGCTGAAAAATTGCAAGCGGTGGATGGCATCACAGGCGTTGAGATCGCAGGGCCTGGGTTTATCAACATCAAGCTCAGCCCTGATTGCTGGCAAGACCGGATCACCGATATTCTGAACGCTGGCACAAATTGGGGGCGCAGCGATAAAGGCAAAGGGCATCATGTGAATGTCGAATATGTCTCCGCCAATCCAACAGGGCCTTTGCACGCCGCCCATGCCCGTGGGGCGATCATTGGTGATGCCATGGCGGCATTGCTGGAATTTGCGGGCTATACCGTCACCCGCGAATATTACATCAATGACGCGGGCGCGCAGGTGGATACTTTGGCACAATCAGCCTATCTCCGCTATCGTGAAGCGCGGGGTGACGATATTGGTGAAATCCCTCAAGGGTTCTATCCGGGCGATTACTTAAAAGAAACAGGCCAAAAATTAGCTGAGAAATTTGGCGATCAATGGATGGATGCCGAAGAAAGCGCATGGCTTGAGCCGATCCGTGATTTCGCCATTAATGACATGATGGAAGGCATCAAAAAAGACCTCAAGCGTCTTGGGATAAATATGGATGTGTTTTCATCCGAACGGGCGTTGGTCAAAGATGGCACGGTTGACAAAACCATGGAAAACCTTGCCCAAAAAGGTTTGATTTATGAAGGCGTGCTGGAACCGCCAAAGGGCAAAACCCCCGAAGATTGGGAGCCAAGAGAGCAAACCTTGTTCAAAGCCACGGATTATGGGGATGATACCGACCGCCCCATCAAAAAATCAGATGGCACGTGGACGTATTTTGCCTCCGATGTGGCGTATCACTTGGATAAACTATCCCGTGGCAGTGAACGTCTGATCAATATCTGGGGGGCTGACCATGGCGGTTATGTCAAACGAATGCAGGCCGCTGTTGCCGCGTTGAGCGGTGAAAAAGACGCGCTTGATGTTCGGCTTTGCCAATTGGTCAATCTAATGGATAAAGGCAAGCCTGTGAAAATGTCAAAGCGGGCAGGGACATTTGTCACGCTTTCGGATGTGTTGGATAGTGTCGGCAAAGATATTTTGCGCTTTATCATGCTGACCCGCCGCAGCGACCAATCGATGGATTTCGATTACGCGAAAGTCACCGAACAATCGCGTGAAAACCCTGTTTTCTATGTGCAATATGCCCATGCCCGCGCCATGTCGGTTTTAAAGCAAGCCCCGATTAAGGCGGATGCCTCCGCGGATCTGTCGCTTTTGTCTGATGAAGCTGAACTGACCTTAATCCGCATGATGGCATCCTACCCTCGCTTTATCGAAGCGGCGGCGGAAGCCCATGAACCGCATCGCATCGCGTTCTACCTCAATGATCTGGCGGCAAGTTTCCACGCGCTGTGGAACAAAGGCCGTGATCACCCTGAATTGAAATTTATTATCGACGATAATGAAGCCCTGACCGCCGCCCGATTGCGGATGGTTGAAGCAACAGGATTGGTGATCCGTTCCGGTCTTGCTATGCTGGGTGTGGAAGCCGCGAAGGAGATGTAATGGCACGGGCTGATGGTGACAGAAACAGTTTTTCACCGCTGATGTTGATCGGCGGCGGTATTCTTGTGGCCAGCATCACTTTTGGCGGGGCGTATCTGTGGCTTGGCCAATCTTCATCTGATCAATTGGTGGTGATCAAAGCCCCCACCACGCCCGTCAGGGTTGCGCCTGAAGACCGGGGCGGGCTTAAGCTCAATTCCATCGACAGTCCGGTGATGGATTTATTGGTCGAACAAGCCAATCAAGACGATAAAGACGCTGAAGTGCTTGTTCCGCCAGAATCAGAACCTGAACTGCCGCCGATTGAGGTGGCTGAAACCGTAAACACTGAAGAGGAAGCGGCTGTTGAGGCTTCACCAGAAGTGGTCGAGGATTCTCAACCGGAAGTGACCGATAATCAGGCTGAAAACGATCAAGCCACCATCACTGAAGATACCCCTCAACCGGCACAGGCGGAAACCGTGGTCAGCACGGATACCAGTGATAATGGCGATAGCGTGGAAGCCGAAGAAGCCCCTGAAACTAAACCCGCTGAAACCCAGACTTCAGAAAAACAGACAGTTGAAAATGACCAGCCTGAAAGCAATGCATCCGATGATGAGATTGCCGATGCCATTTCGTCATTGTCTTCAGACCAATCGCAATTGCAACCTGAACCCAAGCCAGAAACGCCGAAAATCGTCCCGCCATCCAATCAAGATGCCCCTCGATTTGTTGTGCAATTCGCGGCGTTTAAAAGCGAAACACGGGCAAAAAACACCGCCGCTGTTCTCGCCACGAAACACGCTTCACGCCTAAATGAAATCACCTTAGGCTATATGAGGCGCGATGAATATTGGCGGGTGGTCACGGAACCCATGCCACGGGCGGATGCCACGTCACTTTGCCGGATGTTCCGTTCGGTGGGGCAAGATTGCATCACCAAGTTAATGGAACAGCCGCAATGATGGATACGAACGATTTTGATCAATCCGCATCCAAGGCGCGCCCCATTGATCAAGATGGCCAAATGTCCTTGTTTGTCATCCTTGATGGGTTTGAAGGGCCGATTGACCTGCTGTTGACCTTGGCGCGGGATCAGAAAGTTGATCTCAGCAAGATTGCTATTCTGCCCTTGGCCGAACAATATCTGGCCTTTATCCAAAACGCCCGTGATTTGGATATTGATGTAGCGGCGGATTATTTGGTGATGGCGGCGTGGCTGGCCTATTTGAAATCAAGATTGCTGCTGCCTGACCCAGAACCCGAAGAACAAGATGAATTGGAAAACATGGCCGATGCCTTGAAATTCCAATTGATGAAACTGGAAGCCATGCAAAAAGCAGGGCAACAATTAATGGCGCTGCCACGTTTGGGGCAAGACAGATTCGCCAATGGCCAGCCTGAAAAATTCACCGTCACGGAAAATGTTGCCTTTACCGCCACCTTGTTTGATTTGCTGAAGACCTATGGTCATATGGCCTCCCAAAAAGAAGCCTCAACCTTAACGATTTCAGCGACAAAACTTTATTCCGTGGAAGAAGCGGTGAAACGTTTGCAGCATTTGATTGGGCGCACCCCGGGGTGGACAACCTTGCAATCCTTTATGCCGCCCGGCCTTGATACGCCCATGGACAGACGTTCGGCATTGGCATCGCATTTTACCGCCTCCCTTGAAATGGTTCGTGATGGCGCGTTAAAATTGCGACAGGAATCAGAATTCGGGCCCATTTGGCTTTCCCAAACATCACAGAAACCTTCACGTAACGAACAAAGTTGAGACCATCACCATGGCCGATGAAATTGATTTAATCCGACCAGCACAAGTGATTGAAGCGTTGATTTTCGCGTCAACCGAACCTGTTCTGGAACGTGTCTTGGAAAAACATTTGCCCGATGGTGTTGGCCTGACCATGGTCCTAGAAGTGATCGACAACCGTTATGGTGAAGACAGCGGCATTGGGCTGACAAAAGTCGGGCAGGGGTGGGCGTTTCGCACCAAGCCTGAAATTTCAGCCCTGTTGAACATTGAACGCGATGCCGAACGGCCATTATCCCGCGCCGCTTTAGAAGTGGTGGCGATTATCGCCTATCACCAACCCATCACCCGCGCTGAGATTGAAGAAATCCGCGGGGTTTCCATTTCCCGTGGGACGATGGATATTCTCTTGGAATTGGGCTGGATCAAACCGCGCGGTCGCCGCCGCACCCCGGGACGACCGCTGACATGGGGGACAACCGATGGTTTCCTTGATCATTTCGGCCTTGAAGAGATTAGCGCTTTGCCGGGGCTTGATGAATTAAAGCAAGCCGGGTTGTTGCGCGTTGGGCAATCCATTTCTGACAGCACAGGCTTGTCGTCATTGTTCAACCGTGATGGCGAAGAAGATGCCGAAGAATTATCCGAAAACACCAGTTTCGATGATGATGAATTGCTGAATTTCGATGACGGCGATGACATGGAAGATAGTGATGACGGAAGCGGGAGCGACGATGCTTGAGTTCAACAACATTAGCCATGCCTACGGTCAAACCCCGTCTATTTATGACATTGATTTGACCGTCAATAATGGTGAAGTTGTCAGCTTGCTGGGCCCGTCGGGTTGCGGCAAATCAACAATCTTAAGACTGGCGGCAGGGCTGGAAGCCCCACTTGCGGGTGAGATTTATCTCGATGGTAAATTGATCGCATCAGCGGATCACCTCACTCCTGCTGAAGACCGCGGTATTGGCCTTGTGTTCCAAGATTACGCGCTTTTTCCCCATATGTCGGTCTATGACAATATCGTTTATTCCTTGCGCGGCAATAAAGCCCAACAACTGTCAGCGCGTGATATTGATCGCAAAATCAGGGACGCGCTTGATCATGTTGATCTGGCGGAATACGCCAAAGCCATGCCCCATGAATTATCAGGCGGCCAACAGCAACGGGTGGCCTTGGCCAGAGCCTTGGCGCCAGAACCGAAATTAATCTTATTGGATGAACCTTATTCAGGGCTGGATAGCCGCCTTCGGGAACGGATTAGGGATGATATGCTGCATATCCTGAAAGAATTGAACACATCGGTCCTGATGGTCACCCACGACAGCGAAGAAGCCATGTTCATGTCCGATCAGATCATGGTGATGCGCCGCGGGTATATTGAACAATCGGGCCGTCCCATTGATCTTTATTGCCGCCCGCAAAACCCATTCGTGGCTGAGTTTTTTGGTGAGGTGAACCGTTTTGATGGCATGGTCAATGATCAGGTCTTTAAAACGCCATTTGGCGATTTCCCCATGCAAGACATCAATGATGGCCAGCCGGCATCGCTTGTTATTCGCCATGAAGGCTTGATGGTGCATAACGACAGCACCCCAAACGCCGAGATTGTCGAAACACGATTGCTGGGGCGTTATACATTTATCCACCTGTCCATGGGCTTGGATAATGGTGATGAATTGCACCTCCACGCCCGCATTCCCGGGTTGAATATGTTTGCCCCGGGGGATCAAGTGGCGCTGGCGATTGATGAAAGCCAAGCCTTTATTTTCCCCAGCCATTAAATCGCAATTAAAAAAACATCATAATATTGGAACAAGGCCATCTTCTTGATTGCAGAAGAACAAAACTTTTGGCTATAGTCAGGTAACGAATTAACTTTTAACAAAAGAGAACTAAAAATGGGCGCTTTTGGTATTTGGCAATGGGTTGTGATCCTTGCTATTGTTTTGATCCTTTTCGCACGGCCGGGCAAGATTTCGGGCATCATGGGTGATTTTGGAAAAGGTCTCCGCAACTTTAAATCAGGCATGAAAGATGATGATGCCATTGAAGGGGATGCTGAAGAAGCTGAAGTGATCGAGGCTGCCCCCGCGAAGACGTCACCGAAGCCTGCGAAAAAAGCCGCGAAGAAAAAGGCCGCTAAAAAGAAGAAAGCTGCCAAAAAAGCAGCGCGTAAAACTAAAGCAAAAGCCTAAGCCCGTCTTAGGTTTAGCCTTTTAGGTAGAACTTCATGTTGGATTTAGGTTGGCAAGAATTTGTCATGATTGGGCTTGTGCTGGTGATTGTCGTCGGCCCTAAAGACATGCCCAAAGTGTTGCGCGCGGTCGCCAAATATGTCGGCAAAGCCCGCAATATGGCCTCTGACTTTCAAAGCAGCATGATGGAAGTCGCCAATCAGGATGAATTCAACGATGTCAAAAAAGCTTTGCAGGATGCTAAATCCGGCAATTTTGACAAAGTCTCTGAACAATTTGGTGATGTTAAAAACGCCATCGAAGATGCTTCCGCTGACGCGGGGGTTAAAGATAGCGTCAATAAAATGAAAGACGTTGCCGAAGAATTTAAGGCCACACAAAAACAAGCCGCCAATAAATCCGCCAGTAAAAAAGTAACGGCAAAGAAAACAAGTTCTAAAACCAAATCGTCAAAGCCAAAATCATCTTCAGCGGCGAAAACCACCGCTAAGAAGAAGGCGAAGAAATCAACATCATGACTGACGCTGACCGCAACGACATCGACCCGAATAATGATCAGGCGCATGACGATGGCACCATGCCTTTGATTTCGCATCTGATCGAATTGCGGAACCGGCTTGGCGTTTGTATTGGTATTTTTCTGGTGTTATTCATTGGCTCGCTGATCCGGCCTTTTGGTCAGGAAAGCCGTAATTTTGCCGATGTGATTTTTGAATTTCTGCAGCGCCCCTTGGCCAATGAACTGGCGGAGCAGGGCGGACGGATGATCTTCACCGCTTTGCATGAAGCGTTTTTCACCCAGATTAAAGTCGCGTTCTTTGCCGCGCTGTTTATTTCATTTCCGGTGATTTTATTGCAAATCTGGCGGTTTGTTGCCCCCGGGCTTTATAAAAATGAAAAGAAAGCCTTTCTGCCGTTTTTATTGGCGACGCCTATTCTGTTCTTTTTGGGCGGGGCGATGGTCTATTATTTGGTGATCCCGCTGGCGTGGGATTTCTTCTTATCCTTCCAAATCACCGGCGGTGAGACATCGCTTTCGGTTGAGGTTGAGCCGCGCATTTCAGAATATTTAAGCCTTGTGATGCGCTTGATTTTTGCCTTTGGCATTGCTTTTGAATTGCCGGTTGTCCTGTTGCTATTGGCCAAAGCCGGGATCATCACCGCCAATGGCATGGCGCGCAACCGCAAATACGCCATTCTGCTGTCGTTTATCGCGGCGGCAATTTTAACCCCGCCAGACGTGATCTCACAGGTAATGCTAGCAATCCCTGTGATCATGCTTTATGAATTATCCATCATTAGCGCCCGTATTATGGTGAAACAACCTGAATACGAAGATGATGATGATGTCGATTAATAGCTTCATCGGTTGCTGTTAATTTGATCCGCTGACCAAAGACCCTGAAGATTTAAGGAGTTTTCCCATGCATGACATCAGGTTTATTCGTGATGATGCTGAACGCTTTGACAAGGCCATGGCGCGCCGTGGGTTGGAAAAACAATCCGCCGCGATTTTGGATATTGACCAAAAACGCCGCCAGATTATGACCACCCTGCAAGATTTGCAGCAAAAGCGTAACGAAACCTCCCGCCAGATTGGTGAGATTAAAAAGCAAGGCGGTGACGCTGATGCCATTATGGCGGAAGTGGCGGCGATCAAAACCGAAATGGCCAGCCTTGAAGACCAAGAAAAAACCTTGGGCGATGAGCTGAACGCCATGCTGTTGAGCCTGCCGAATATCCTTGATGATCAAGTGCCCGAAGGCGCGGATGAAAACGATAATGTCGAAGTCCGCAGTCATGGTGACGCAAGATTGCCGTCATTCACCGCAAAAGACCATGTCGAATTGGGCGAAACGCTGGGGATGATGGATTTTGCCGCTGGTGCTAAATTGTCAGGTTCACGCTTTGTTGTCTTGAAATCAGGTTTGGCGCGTTTGGAACGTGCTTTGGCCAGTTTCATGCTGGATACCCATTGCGGTGAGTTCGGTTATCAAGAGGTTTTGCCGCCGGCTCTGGTGAAATCAGAAACCATGCAAGGCACTGGCCAATTGCCAAAATTTGCCGAAGACCTGTTCCATACCGATGATGACCGCTGGTTGATCCCCACCGCGGAAGTGCCGCTGACCAATTTGGTGGCCAATGAAATTTTGAATGCCGATGAATTGCCCCTGCGCATGACGGCCTATACCCCATGTTTCCGTGCAGAAGCAGGCGCGGCAGGGCGTGATACCCGCGGCATGATCCGCCAGCACCAATTCTCAAAAGTTGAACTGGTCTCTATTGTTGAACCTGAAGAATCAGACGCTGAATTGGATCGCATGACTTCATGTGCTGAAGAAATTTTAAAGCGTTTGGGGCTCAGCTATCGCGTCATGATGCTGTCATCAGGCGATACGGGGTTTTCGGCGCAACGCACCTATGACATTGAAGTCTGGTTGCCTGGTCAAGATAATGGCGAAGATGGCGGAAAAGGGATGTATCGCGAAATTTCATCCTGTTCAAATTGTGGGCCGTTCCAAGCCCGCCGCATGAAAGCCCGTTTCCGCAATAAAGGCGAAAAAGACACGCGTTTTGTGCATACGCTGAACGGCTCTGGCCTTGCCATTGGGCGGACCATGATCGCTGTTCTTGAAAATTATCAAGATGAAGATGGCTCTGTCTATATTCCTGATGTGCTGCAGCCCTATATGGGAGGGATGACCAAACTCAGCATTGACGGAGCATAAGATGGCAAAACCTGTTGGCCGTATTTTAATTACAAATGATGATGGTATTGATGCCCCGGGGCTGAAGGTGCTGGAAGATATTGCCCGTCAGTTTTCTGATGATGTTTGGGTTTTTGCCCCTGATGACAATTGTTCGGGATACGGCCGGTCATTGACCTTGGGCAAAGATTTAAAAGTCACCCATCATGGCCATCAACGCATGACCTGTGATGGCACGCCAACAGATTGCATGATTCTGGCGATTAATCATTTCATGAAAGACCATAAACCTGATCTGGTGTTAAGCGGTGTTAATTTGGGGATGAATATCGCCGATGATATTACCTGTTCCGGCACAATCGGGGCGGCGTGGGAAGCGGCGGTGCATAATGTCCCTGCTATCGCGATGTCGCAGAAATATGATCGCAGCCGCATGGATTTGGATGACCCACGGGTGTTTGATGCCGCTATTGCCCATGCCCCTCGCATCTTGCAACAGCTGCTGGATGAAGGCTGGCCAAAGCATATTGTCATGAATATCAATTTCCCCAGTGTTGCCGCCGATGATGTTAAAGGCCAGAAAGCCGTGACGGTTGGTCGTCATAAAACCGCTGATGATGTGCTGGCCGGAGAAGGTGGCGACAATACCTATCGCATCGGCAATTGGCGATTGCGCGAACATCTGCCCATGGAAACTGATGTCGGGGCTGTTTTTGACGGTTATATCGCCATTTGCCCATTAAGCATTGATATGACCGATTACAAATTCCTCAACCAATTGTCGCAATCGGCCTGATGTCTCAAGAACTGCTGGCCAAAAAAGCAGAATTGCTGATGACGTTAAGGGGGCAGGGGATCAATGATACCGCTGTTTTAAGCGCGATTGAAACAACCCCAAGGGAAGCCTTTATCCCGCAACCGTTATTCCATCACGCCTATGATAACGTATCCTTGCCCATCGCCCATGGCCAAACCATCAGCCAGCCTTATATCGTGGCGCGGATGACAGCGGCATTGGCCTTAACAGGCAAAGAACGTGTCTTGGAAATTGGCACCGGTTCTGGGTATCAAGCGGCGGTCTTATCAAAATTATGCCGGCGGGTGTACAGCATTGAACGCCTGAGGCCATTACTGGTGGAGGCGGATCGCCTGTTGGCGCAACTAAAGATCACCAATTACACGTCTAAATTGGGTGATGGCGCAATCGGCTGGCCCGAAGCCGCGCCGTTTGACCGCATCATCCTGACCTGTGCCGCGCCAACGCCGCCCTATGATTTGCTTGATCAATTAAAGCCAGGCGGTATTTTGATCGCCCCCATTGGCGCCGATCAAAACAATCAAGTTTTGATGAAATATGTGAAGGCCGAAAACGATACAATCGAAGAAGAAACCCTATTGCCAGTAAAATTTGTGCCTTTGGTCAGTGGCGTATAAAGATCAACATGGCGTTGATGGGGTTCTTGGTTGATTGGATTCTTGCAGTCAGGCTAAATCTTGGTAAAATATCATCACTTCATTTAAAGGCTTCCTGATGAAACGTATGTACCGTCCCATCTTATCTTCACTGGCTTTAATGGCGGTCTTATCGGGCTGTCTTGGTGGTGATCGCGCGCTTCTTCCGGTCAGCAACGCTCCGTTACGCGAAGAGGTGAAAGATGTTCCGCCCAATGGCATTATCCCTGTTGAGCCGGGGGATACAATCTATACCATCGCCAACCGTTACCAAGTGACCCCAAGACGGATTATTTTGGGGAATAACCTAGCCCCGCCTTATGATTTATCGGGGCTGACCACGATTAACGTGCCAAAACCGCGATTGCATATCGTGGCGGGGAATGAAACGCTGGATACCATCGCCAGCCGTTACAGCGTCTCAAAATCTGATATTCTGGCGCTGAACAGCCTTGAAGGAAGCGGCGCGTTGCGCCCGGGCATGGCGGTGGCGATCCCCCGCCGTCTGGATTACTCCAATCTTGACCTGCCGTCGGATACATCCGCGCCTTTGGTGCCGGAAACGCCTGCCGCCACGGGAACCGCGGTGATCCCTGAAACAACGCTCAGCACCAAAACTGTCAGTTATTCCGCCGCCGCGCCAACGTTTACATGGCCGGTGAATGGCCAGATTATCGAAGCTTACGGCACTTCCGCTAAAGGCGTGCAAAACGATGGTGTTAATATCGCCGCCAATGAAGGCGATGATGTTCGCGCGTCCCATAAAGGGGAGGTGGCCTTTGTGGGATCAGGGCTAAAGGCTTTTGGCAATCTTGTGCTGGTCAAACATGATGATGGATGGATCACCGCTTATGCCCATTTATCGGAGGTCACCGTTGCTGAAGGCGATTTCCTCAACCGTGGTGATGTGCTGGGGAAAGTCGGGATGACAGGGCGGGTCGATCAACCGCAATTGCATTTTGAAATCCGCAAAGCGCGGACGCCGGTTAACCCTGAAGATTACCTTTCATAAGGTTTTAACTTCGATTCATAAAATATTGATTTAAAGCATCTTTTCGGAAAGAGAGATGCCTTCTTGTCCGGCGGCATCGGTGATGAATTGCCACGCCACACGTCCGGAACGGCTGCCTCTGGTAACCGACCATGTCAGGCTTTCTTTCAAGAGTTGTTCCCGCGCTTCGCCAGTCGCCAGACCAAGGGCATCGGCATAAGCGTTGATCATCGCCAGATACGTGTCTTGGTCAATCGAATGGAAACCAAGCCATAGGCCAAAACGATCTGATAATGAGACTTTTTCCTCCACCGCTTCCGATGGGTTGATGGCGGTGGAACGTTCGTTATCAATCATCTCCCGTGCCATCAAATGGCGGCGGTTTGATGTGGCGTAGAAAATCACGTTTTCAGGGCGGCCTTCGATACCGCCTTCCAAAATGGCTTTCAACGATTTATAGGATGATTCCCCGCTTTCAAAGGCCAGATCATCACAGAAAATGATGAAACGGCGCCTATCTTGCCCCAAAGCGTGGAGCAATTGCGGCAAGGTTGATAAATCTTCACGGTGGATTTCCACCAGCACCAACGGTTGATCCGCTGAAATTTCCGCGTGAACCGCTTTCACCAAGGATGATTTGCCTGTGCCTCGCGCCCCCCAGAGCAAAGCGTTATTGGCCATCAGGCCAGAAGCAAAGCGTTTGGTGTTGGCGATCAACGCGTCTTGCTGCAAATCAACGCCTTTCAAGAGCGATAGCGGAATCCTGTTCACTTTGGTGATGGGCAGAAAATCAAGGCTATTGGCCTGCCAAATGAACGCGCTGGCATCCGTTGAAGGCGGAGTTGGGGTCAAATGTTTCGGTTGGGCTTTGGCTGTTTCTTCCAGCGCAACAGCAACACGTTCCAGCAAATGTTCAAGACGAGCGAAGGTTTCTTCTGACATGATGGCCTCAATTTTTACACCAATATGCTTAGACTTAGCATATCTCTATCATGAATGACGAAAAACTTACCCTTTTTTAGTGATTATCATTGCAAAAATGAAGGGCAAAAGGGTATCTTGCAGTGTATTCAATATTCCATTTATGGAGACACTCATGTTCATTTCACCTGCTTATGCTCAGGCTGCTGCCGGCGGCCCTAGCGCCCTTGGCCAATTGCTTCCTTTTGTGCTGATCTTTGCGGTATTTTATTTCCTTCTTATCCGCCCTCAACAAAAGCGTGCCAAAGAACATCGCCAATTGGTCGATAATATGAAAAAAGGTGATCAGGTTGTCACCGCGGGCGGCATCACCGGTAAAGTGGTGAAAGCCGCAGAAGGCAGCGAAAGCGTTGAGGTTGAGATCGCCTCTGGCGTAACCGTCAGCGTTATTCGTGCCATGGTATCCGAAGTCCGCGATAAAGACGGCAAGCCATTAACGCCGCCATCAAAGGCAGAGGCTAAAGCCAAGGCAGACGCCAAAAAGAAATAGTCTTTACCCATCATTTTGCCTTTGCTTGTTTGAGCTTAACAATAGAGCATCACCATGATCGTTTTTGAAAAATGGAAAATCGCGCTGATCAGCATTATCGTGCTGGCCAGTGCTGTTTTGGCCTCTCCCAATATTATCGGCGGTGCTGATGATAATGCGGATGGGCCATTTGGCCTGTCCCGTATCAATCTTGGCCTTGATTTGCAGGGCGGGTCGTATCTGCTCTTGAAGGTTGAATTGGAAGAGGTGATCGAAGAACGGCTGAGCAATAGCGTTGAAGCCATCAGAAGCGAGATGCGAGGGGAGCGGATTGGCGTTCGGAATCTCAATTCAGATGCCAACAGCCTGTCCTTTGATTTGCGCAAACCGGAAGACCGCCCGAAAGCGCGTGAAATCTTGGGGCAAATTTTGGGGCAAGATTTGACGATCACCGATACCGACCAAGGTTTTGCCGCCGCTTATTCCGAAGCGGGATTGCAAGAAATTGGCCGCATGACCGTGGAACAAGCGATTGAGATTGTCCGTTCGCGGATTGATGAAACTGGCACAAAAGAGCCGATCATCCAACGCCAAGGCGAAGATCGCATCCTCATTCAATTGCCCGGTGTTGATAACCCTGAAGATGTCAAACGTCTGTTGGGCAAGACCGCGCGGCTCGGCTTTCAGATGGTGGACATCACCACCACCGCCATAGAAGCCAAGGCATCCGGCCGTATTCCGCCGGGGTCTGAAATTCTTGAAGCGGCGGATGGGTCTGAACAGCTTTATCTGGTGCGGAAAAGAGTGTTGATTTCAGGCGATATGCTTGATGACGCGCGCCCTGCCTTTGGTCAGGATAATGAACCTGTTGTCAGTTTCCAGCTGAACTCAACCGGCGGGGCAAGATTTGGCAAGATCACGGGGCAGAATATTGGCCGTCCGTTTGCCATTGTGCTGGATGGCAAGGTTGTTTCCGCGCCGGTGATCCGCGCCCAGATTTTCTCAGAAGGGCAAATCTCCGGTAATTTCTCGGTGGAAGAAAGCAATGAATTGGCCTTATTACTGAGGGCAGGGGCATTGCCCGCGCCGCTTTCCGTCCTTGAAGAACGGTCTGTTGGCCCTGGTCTTGGCAGTGATTCCATCGAAGCGGGTAAGATTGCCTCCATCATTGGCTTGATCGCGGTGGTCATCTTTATGGTGGCCTGTTACGGCAAATTCGGCGTCATCGCGGTGATGGCGTTGACGATCAATATCGTGTTGATTGTCGCCGCGCTTTCAACCTTGGGGGCGACCTTAACGCTCCCGGGGATTGCGGGGATTGTTCTGACCATTGGGATGGCGGTGGATGCCAATGTCCTTATTTTTGAACGTATCCGAGAAGAGCTAAACCGCGGGCGCAAGATTGTATCGTCGGTCAATGCAGGGTTTAAGCAAGCCACGGCAACCATTGTTGATGCCAATCTGACCACGCTGGCGGCGGCGATTTTCTTATATTTCCTTGGGTCTGGCCCCATCAAAGGCTTTAGCGTGACCTTGGCGATTGGGGTGCTGACCTCAATGTTTACCGCGGTCATGATCACCCGAATGTTTGTTGTGCTTTGGCTCAACCGCACCCGTCCGAAAACTTTGGAAATTTAGGGGATTATGATGCTTAAATTGATACCTCATCAGACCAATATTCCGTTTTTGAATTTCCGCAAAGTGACGCTGGTGGCATCATTGCTGTTGGTTTTGGGCTCAATCGGCTCATGGTTGACCATTGGGCTGAACACAGGGATTGATTTCCGCGGCGGGTTTTTGATCGAAGTCCGTTCCAATGCTGGCCCTGCTGACATTCCGCAATTGCGGGATGATTTGGGCGCCTTGGGGCTGGGGGATATTTCCTTACAGGAATTTGGCACAGAAACAGATGTGTTGATTCGTGTTCAATCTCAAAACCTTGGTGAAAGTGAAGCCTTATCCGAAGCGGATAAAGCCGCTGTTGTCTTGGTGAAAGAAACGATTGGCGATGATTACACCATCCGCCGCACCGAATATGTTGGTGCTGTTGTCGGCGGGGAATTGCGCGAAAAGGCGACTTGGGCGATTATCGCCGCGCTGGGCGCGATCATGATTTATATCTGGTTCCGATTTGAATGGCCTTTTGCCATCAGCGCGATTGTCGCTTTGAGCCATGATGTGATCTCAACCGTGGGGCTGTTTTCTGTCACTGGATTTGAGTTTAACTTAGCCACGGTGGCGGCGCTGTTGACCATCGCCGGGTATTCGATCAACGATACCGTCGTGGTGTTTGACCGTGTCCGTGATAATCTCCATCGGTATAAGTCAGAAGAAATTCCGTTCATTTTGAACAAATCGTTGAACGAAACGCTGCGCCGGACGTTCATGACCTCGATCACCACTTTGCTGGCTTTGGGGTCAATCTACCTCTTTGGTGGCGCGGTTCTGGCTGATTTTGCGCTGGCGATGATCTGGGGCGTGATTATCGGGACATATTCTTCGATTTTCGTGGCGGTAGGGACATTGGCTTGGTTTGATCTGCATCCAAAAGATGATGAAGATGAAACCCCAATCCCTGAATATGAACGCTAATGGCTCCTGAAACCCCAGAAAACACCCCACAAGATGGGCAGGTTCAGCCGCCAATTATCAGCGATTATGCTGATGGCGGCTTTACCATTGGTGGCGCGTTCACCAAAGGCGGGGTGTTGATCACCGGCGCTGAAGGCACAGGGTTCAGCATCACCCCTTGGGCGGTGGATGATGCGGATAAGATTGATGCCGCCAGCCTTGCGCCTTTGTATCAAACCCCTGAATTGCCAAACCTGATCGTCTTAGGCGTCGGGGCAAAAATGCAGCATCCGTTTTTAAAATTGCGGGCGGAATTATCAAAACACGCCATCGCTGTTGAAATCCTGACAACCCCCGCGGCGTGCCGGACATGGAATTTGTTGTTAAGCGAGGGGCGGAAGGTTGCTTTTGCGGCCATCGCCATGGCGGATGAATAACCCACCACCCATGGATGCGGTATCATCTTTACGCCAAGAATTGCCAGCCTTGGGGTTAACCGCGGGATTTGCCGCGCCGGATATAAGAGCAGTTTATGCGGATTTGATGCTGCTCTGGTTGGAGGTCAACCGCGCCCGTGCCGCCAATGAAAACTTGATCGCCGCCGCACGGCTGACATGGTGGCGCGATGCGATTGATCAGAACCAGCCTGAAGGCGTGCCGCTGGCCACGCGATTGCTTGACCATCAGATTGATCATCAAGCGTTGGTGGCGGAATTAACCCATTTGATTGACCACACATTGCATTCAGATCATGGCGCATCACAAGATGATCAATGCCATCTGATTTACGGCCGGATTCTGGCTTCCGCCCTAGGAGGTGAGGCCGAAGCGGCAGGGCAGGTGTTGATCAGCCTGAAAGCAAGCCTTGCGGGAAAACCGCGCGATTTGAATATCCAGACCCAATCCTTACCGAAAGTCTTGCGGCTTGTTCATTGGCTGGCACAAGACCCAGCCCGCCTGCATTACCCCGAAGCCAAGCCAATGCTGGCCTTAACCATGGTCTTTGCCGCGTTCAAAATTTAATGCGCTAAGGTTTGGATGTAATCATCAATGGCGGTGAGCGCGCGTTCCGCGTAAATCGCTTTGCGATCACGTCCTTTTGGCCGCCGCGGTTTGCGCCCTGTCTTAGGGTCAGGTTCAGCCACAGGCAGTTCAGGGAACAGCCCAAAATTGACATTCATCGGCTGGAACGTGTCGATATTCGCCCCGCCGGTGATATGCGCCAATAACGCGCCATGCGCTGTTTCCAATGGCGGGGGTGTGAAATCCTCACCTTTTTGTTGGGCGGCGGCCATGCGTCCAGCCATTAACCCCATGGCGGCGGATTCAACATAGCCTTCAACGCCTGTCATTTGGCCAGCGAATCTGATGCGAGGCATGGCTTTCAGCCGCAATTCATGGTCGAGCAATTTCGGCGAACGAATAAAAGTGTTGCGGTGCATTCCCCCAAGGCGCGCAAAAGACGCGTCTTCCAGCCCGGGGATCATGCGGAACACTTCAACCTGAGCGCCATAGCGCATCTTGGTTTGAAACCCAACGATATTATAAAGCGTGCCCAAAGCGTTATCTTGGCGCAATTGCACCACCGCGTGCGGGCGTTCATCTTGATGGGGATTGGTCAGGCCAACCGGTTTCATCGGCCCAAATCGAGGGGTGTCATGGCCACGTTCCGCCATCACTTCAATCGGCATACAGCCTTCAAAATAGGGGGTGTTGGCTTCCCATTCTTTGAATTCCATTTTTTCCGCCGCCATCATGGCCGCGATCAAAGCGTCATATTGGTCTTCATTCAAGGGACAGTTGATGTAATCCTTGCCATCGCCTTTGTCATAACGCGATTGAAACCACGCTTTATCCATATTGATGCTGTCTTTATGCACAATCGGGGCAATGGCATCAAAAAACGCCAGATCATCTTCTTCGGTGACCGATTTAATCGCCTCGCTCAAATCCGGTGAGGTGAGGGGGCCCGTGGCGATAATCACATTATCCCAATCTTCAGGCGGCAAGCCTTTAATTTCTTCACGTTCTAAAGTGATCAAAGGATGGGCGTTGATCTTGGCTTCAACCGCGGCGGAAAATTGATCACGGTCAACGGCCAAAGCTCCGCCTGCTGGCACCGCGGTTTCATCCCCCGTGGTCAGGATAATTGAGGACAGACGCCGCATTTCTTCATGCAAAACACCAACAGCATTGCCCGTGGCATCATCGGAACGGAAGGAATTGGAACAGACCAATTCGGCCAGCCCTTCGGTTTGATGGGCATCTGTTTTCCGATGGGGGCGCATTTCATGGATAACCACAGGCACGCCTTGTTCAGCGGCTTGCCACGCGGCTTCGCATCCGGCCATGCCGCCACCAATCACATGAATAGGTTTTAAATCATCTGTCATGATCACTTACTCTATGGTCATTTACTCTGCTGATGCTTTGACTTGTGACGCTTTTACATTCGCCAGACGTTGACGTTGGCGGTCCATCAAGATTTTAAGGTATTCACCCGTGATGGAGCCTTTCGCCGCGCAAATATCTTCCGGCGTGCCCGTGGCGATCACCTGACCGCCGCCATCACCGCCTTCAGGGCCAATATCAATAATCCAATCGGCGGTTTTGATCACATCAAGATTATGTTCAATCACAATCACGGTATTGCCGCTATCGACCAATTCCTGCAAGACTTCCAGCAATTTGCGAATATCTTCAAAATGAAGACCGGTGGTGGGTTCATCCAGAATATAAACGGTTCTGCCTGTCGCCCGCCGCGATAATTCTTTTGATAACTTAATGCGCTGGGCTTCCCCCCCGGAAAGGGTGGTGGCTTGCTGGCCAATCTTGACATAACCCAAGCCCACGCGATGCATGGTTTCCAGTTTGTCGCGCACCGAAGGCACAGCCTTAAAATAGTCCAGCCCATCTTCAACCGTCATATCAAGAACATCGGCTATCGACTTGTCACGCCACGTTATTTCCAGCGTTTCGCGATTGTATCTTTTGCCTTTGCAAGTATCGCAAGTGACATAGACATCGGGCAGGAAATGCATTTCAATTTTGATCAGCCCATCGCCCTGACAAGCTTCACAACGGCCGCCTTTGACATTGAAACTAAACCGCCCCGGGGCATAACCCCTGGCCTTGGCTTCGGGCAGGCCAGCGAACCATTCACGGATCGGGGTAAACGCGCCTGTGTAAGTCGCGGGGTTTGATCGCGGTGTCCGGCCAATCGGCGATTGGTCAATATCAACGACTTTATCGACAAAATGCAGGCCTTCGATCTTCTCAAGGGCGGCGGGGACTTCCCGGGCGTTCATCAGCCGTCTCGCCATGGTCTTCCACAAGGTTTCCAAGACCAGCGTGGATTTACCACTGCCCGAAACACCGGTCACACAGGTCAGCAGCCCCAGCGGAAATTCAGCATCAACATTCTGCAAATTGTTGCCTGTCGCGCCTTTCAGGCTGATCTTGCGATCTTTTTTCATCTTTCGGCGTTGTTGAGGGATGGCAATTTCGCGATGACCGGAAAGATACAGCCCTGTCATGGAATGGGTATTATCAATCACCGCTTGCGGCGTGCCTTCGGCCACCACTTGCCCGCCATGCACCCCAGCCCCGGGCCCCATGTCAATCACATGGTCAGCTTCAAGGATGGCTTCTTCGTCATGTTCCACCACCAAAACGGTATTGCCCAAATCGCGCAAGCGTTTCAATGTTCTCAACAATCGGTCGTTATCCCGCTGATGAAGGCCAATCGACGGTTCATCCAAGACATAGAGAACCCCTGTTAGGCCAGAACCGATTTGTGATGCCAATCTGATCCGCTGGCTTTCCCCGCCTGAAAGCGTGCCCGATGACCGCCCCAAGGACAGGTAATTCAGCCCGACATTGGCCAAGAACATCAATCGTTCGTTGATTTCCTTCAGGATCCGTCCGGCGATGGCGTTTTCTTGGTCAGACAAGTCTTGGGAAACCGAACCAAACCAATCTTCGGCATCCCCGATGGAAAGGGTGGAAATATCGGCAATATCTTTGCCCGCCACTTTAACCGCCAAAGCTTCAGGCTTCAGGCGTTTGCCGCCACACGAATCACAGGCGTGATCCGCTTGGAATTTGCCCAATTCTTCACGGATCCAAGACGAATCTGTTTCCCGCATCCGCCGTTCCAGATTGGGGATCACGCCTTCAAACGGCTTTTTCGTGCGATAAGACCGCAAGCCATCATCATATTCCATGACAATCGGCTCACCTTTAGACCCAAAGAGAATAACCTCTTGAAAATCAGGTTTTAAATCTTCAAAGGCGGTGTTGAGGTCAAAACCATAATGCCGCCCGAGGGAAGCCAATGTCTGGGTGTAATATTTTGCCGTGCTGGAGGCCCAAGGCGCAATCGCGCCATCCTTCAGGGTTTTGGTGGTGTTTGGCACAACCAATTGACGGTCAAAATGGCTGGATTTGCCCAACCCATCACAATCCGGACAAGCGCCAAACGGATTGTTAAATGAAAACAACCGAGGTTCAATTTCATCAATGGTAAAGCCTGACTCGGGGCAAGCAAACCGCGCCGAATAAACGTGTTCTTTGCCGCCATCGGCTTCTTCGGCAATGGCCAGACCATCGGTTAATTTCAACGCTGTTTCGGTTGAATCCGCAAGACGGGTGATCAATTCTTCGTCTTCATGGCGGATGACCACGCGATCCACCACCACGGCAATATCATGTTTACGCTTTTTATCCAGCGTTGGCAGGTCATCCATATCATAGAGCGTGCCGTCAATTTTCACCCGCTGAAACCCGCGGGCTTGCAGGTTCATCAATTCTTTTTTGTATTCACCTTTGCGGCCACGGATAATCGGCGCCAACAGGTAAAGCCGCGTGCCATCGGCCAATGCCATCATGCTATCGACCATCTGGCTGACGGTCTGGCTGCGGATTGGCAAGCCTGTGGCAGGCGAATAGGGGATGCCCACCCGCGCCCACAACAGGCGCATATAATCATAAATCTCGGTCACCGTGCCGACGGTGGAACGGGGATTGCGCGAGGTTGTCTTCTGTTCAATGGAAATAGCCGGGGAGAGGCCTTCGATCAGATCAACATCAGGCTTCTGCATCATTTCAAGGAACTGGCGCGCGTAGGCGGATAGCGATTCGACATAACGCCGCTGGCCTTCGGCATAGATCGTATCAAAAGCAAGGCTGGATTTGCCTGACCCTGAAAGCCCGGTCAGCACGACAAAAGAATCACGCGGAATATCAACATTAATATCCGTCAGATTATGCTCACGCGCCCCGCGCACTTGAATGGCACGGCTGGCTTGCGCAGGGGGAATTGACCCTGAAGCAGACAAAGCGGGGGAAGATGTATTTTTTTCAGAAGACATGGCGGCACTATAAATCAGAACAGGGGCGTTAAACCATCAAAAACAAACGTGATGATAAAATAAAAATCGTCTTAAATAGAGATAAGTCAATTGCCCTATTTTATTTGCAGGATTATGCTAAAGATAATGAAAAAATAAGGAGGCCAGATCATGGCTGGAAGCGTCAATAAAGTTATTCTTTTGGGCAATTTGGGGCAAGACCCTGAAGTTGTCAGCCTGAATGACGGCAATAAAATCGTCAAATTATCCATCGCCACATCTGAACGGTGGAAAGACCGCAATTCAGGGGAACAGCGTGAGCGTACCGAATGGCATCGGGTGGTGATTTTTAATGAAAACCTAGGCCGCATCGCTGAACAATATCTGCGGAAAGGCTCATCGGTTTATTTGGAAGGCCAAGTGCAAACCCGCAAATGGCAAGATCAAAACGGTCAAGACCGATACACCACTGAGATTGTCTTAGCCCGCTATCGGGGTGAGCTTACCCTCTTGGGCAGCCGAAATGACAGCATGGGCGGCGGTGATTACGCCGGCGGTGGTGCCATGGGCGGCGGCGCATCAGGCGGGTCAATTGGCGGCGGCAACCCTGCGCCTTCAGCCCCACCGATGAGCAGCAATCTGGATGATGATATTCCGTTCTAAAACCATCATTTCCACTGATGTGAAGATGACGAATGCCAGCGATTTGATTGCTGGCATTTTTCATTTTTATGACAACAATATGTAGTATTAAGCGGCAAAATTTGCTATAAAATATACTATATATTTTTAGTGGAGTGGCTCATTGTCCGACCAAACACCACCTGATCAATTGCCCCCTGAAGATCGCCCCGGCGAAACAGGTATTTCCATCACCGCTGAGATGCGGAAATCTTATCTCGACTACGCCATGAGCGTGATTGTCTCACGGGCGTTGCCTGATGTGCGGGACGGTCTTAAGCCGGTGCATCGCCGTATTCTCTACGCCATGATGGAAGGTGGTTACGATTGGTCAAAGCCTTACCGTAAATCCGCCCGTGTGGTGGGGGATGTCATGGGTAATTATCACCCCCATGGCGATAGCGCGATTTACGAATCCATGGTGCGGATGGCGCAGGATTTCTCAATGCGCGTCACGCTGGTCGATGGTCAGGGGAATTTCGGTTCTGTTGATGGTGATCCGCCAGCGGCGATGCGTTATACGGAATCGCGCCTGGCGAAAGTATCGGAAACCCTTTTAAGGGATATTGATCGCGATACGGTTGATTTCATCCCCAATTATGATGAAACCCAAGAAGAACCTTCTGTTCTTCCCGCGGAATATCCCAATCTGCTGGTTAATGGGGCAGGGGGGATCGCCGTGGGGATGGCGACCAATATCCCGCCGCATAACCCCACCGAAGTCATTGATGCTTCCATGGCTTATATCCGCAACCCGGACATCACCCTTGATGAGGTGATGGAAATTGTCCCCGGGCCTGATTTCCCCACCGGCGGGATTATCATGGGGCGGGCAGGGATTCGCAGCGCGTTTGAAACAGGCCGCGGCAGTATTCCCGTGCGGGCGAAGGCTGAAGTTGAAACAGGCAGCCGTGATCGTGACCGGATTCTGATCCATGAATTGCCTTATCAGGTCAATAAAGCTCAATTGCTGGAACGGATCGGGGAGCTTGTCCGCGATAAAACCATTGAAGGCATTTCTGATATTCGTGATGAATCCGACCGCAACGGGATGCGGGTTGTCATTGACCTGAAACGTGATGCCCAAGGCGATGTGGTGCTGAACCAGCTTTATCGCCATACCCGCCTTCAGACCAGTTTTGCCGTCAACCAATTGGTCTTGAACGGCGGCAAGCCGGAACAAATGGGCATTTTGGGTGTTATCAAAGCCTTCTGCCAATTCCGTGAAGAAGTTGTGACACGCCGCACCCGGCATCTCTTGGGGAAAGCGCGGGATCGCGCGCATATCTTGGCAGGGTTAATGGTGGCCTTGACCAGCATTGACCAAGTGATCGAATTGATCCGCCGCGCTCCTGATGCGGAAACGGCACGAAATGAGCTGACCAATCGCGCTTGGCCTGCCGAAGAGGTTGCGCCGTTTATCGCGTTGATCGCTGAACCTGGGCGTGAAGTGGTGGATGGTCGTTATCAGCTTTCTGAAGCGCAAGCCCGCGCTATCCTTGAATTACGCTTGCAACGCCTGACCGGCATGGAACGCGATAAATTGGCGGAAGAAACCCGCGAGCTGGCGGATAAAATCACCGATTATCTGGATATTCTATCCCGCCGTGAACGCATGGTTGAAGTCATGCTGGACGAATTATCCGCCGCCCGCGAATCTGTCGGTGATGAAAGACGTACAGAAATCAGTGACCAGCTTGGTGACCAAGATGATGAATCCTTGATTCAATCCGAAGAAATGGTCGTCACCGTCAGCCATCGCGGCTATATCAAGCGTGTGCCTTTGTCGGTGTATCGGGCGCAACGCCGCGGCGGTAAAGGCCGTGCGGGGATGAAAACGCGGGATGAAGATTTCGTCACCCAGCTGTTTGTCGCCAATACCCATACGCCGATTTTGTTCTTCACCTCACGGGGGCAGGTCTATCAGCTGAAATGCTACCGCTTGCCGGAAGCCGCCCCGCAATCATTGGGCAAAGCGATGGTCAATCTCTTGCCGATTGAACCGGAAGAAACCATCCAAACCATTATGCCTATGCCTGAAAATGAGGAAGATTGGGCATCCTTGAACGTGATGTTTGCCACAGCAAAGGGCAATATCCGCCGCAATATGCTGTCTGACTTCACCAATATCAAACGCAACGGCAAGATTGCCATGAAACTTGATGAAGGTGACCAATTGATCGCGGTGCATCCGTGCGATGCTGAAGCCAATGTCTTGATGGCCACGAAAAACGGTAAAGCCATCCGCTTTAAAGTCAGTGATGTTCGTGTCTTTAGCGGGCGGGGCAGCACCGGTGTTCGCGGCATCCGTTTGCTGGATGATGACCGTGTGGTGTCGATGGCGATCCTTGATGATCCGGAGTCCCAATATGTCTTGGCGGTGACGGAAAATGGTTATGGCAAACGGACAAAGGCTGATGATTACCGCATCACTGGCCGTGGCGGGCAAGGGGTGGCGAATATCGTGACCTCAGAACGGAATGGCCCTGTGGTGGCGTCTTTCCCCGTGACCGAGGATGACCAATTGATGCTGGCCACCAATGGCGGGACGGTGATCCGGATTCGCGTCCATGGTCAGGAAGGCGATACCATCCGAACAGCGGGGCGCAACACCCAAGGGGTGACGCTATTTTCCATCGGTAAAGATGAACAAGTTGTCTCCGTGGGGCTGATCCAAGAAAAAGACGATGATCAGGATGATGATCTTGAGCATGAAAATGAGCAAGACCAGCC
>CALFYS010000140.1 GCA_937952245.1 uncultured Alphaproteobacteria bacterium
AATAAGCGTATTTTCGCCATTGGTGATGCCGCGGGGCGGATGCAGTTTACCCATGTGGCGGGGTATCACGCGGGCATTGTGATCCGGAATATCCTGTTTCGCCTGCCCGCCAAAATTGATGACGGCGCCGTGCCGTGGTGCACCTATACCGACCCGGAATTGGCCCATGTGGGGATGACGTTAAAAGCCGCCAGTGACCAAGGCATCACCGCCAAAGAAGTTGAATTTGCCCTTGATGGCAATGATCGCGCCCGGGCGGAATTGCGCACCGAAGGCAAAGTGGTGGCTGTGGTGGATGGCAAAGGCCAGATTCTGGGCGCCAGCATCCTCGCCCCCCAAGCCGGTGAGATGATCCAACCTTGGGTCTTGGCCATTTCAAAGAAAATGAAGATCGGGGCGATGGCCTCTTATATCGCGCCCTACCCCACCTATGGGGAGGCCAGCAAACGTGCCGCGGGCGCGTATTTCACCCCATCATTATTTTCGGAACGCACCGCCAAGATTGTCCGGTTCTTACTCCGCCTGCCCTAAGGGTTAATGGCGTTCAGCGATGATCAGGGGATTAAAATTGAAATTCATCACCTTCGATCTTGCATATCCGCGTCGGTGCTGATAAATAACCGCATAACGCTGCTGTAGCTCAGGTGGTAGAGCACTCCCTTGGTAAGGGAGAGGTCGTTGGTTCAAGTCCAATCAGCAGCACCATTCCCCAACATGATGATTGATGATGCCGCCCCATCACCCCACCGCGTAATGGTCTTCCAAAACGCGGGCGACGATCTTCAGGTAATGCCCCAATGCCGGCGTGTCCGTGCCTTTCACCTTGCCGCCGTCATCGCACCGCCTGACCGTCAAAATCCGGTCCAGATGGGGGTTTTCGGCAAAGGCTTTGACCTCATCATCGGACATCGGCCCGCCCTGCAATTTCAGCGAATGTTTAGAGGCATCGGACAAGTCATCATAATACCGCTGGTCGGTGGCACAGAGATAACGCTTCGCCGCCACATGGTGCTGAACCATGGCGATCACCGCTTCAGGAAAGAGGCCTTCCAGCACCGCCGCGCCCGCGTCTTCATGGTAGCGGTCATGGGTATCGGCCATGGTGAATGTCCCAAAGGCTGAGGTGAAATGCCCAATATCATGGAGCAAAGCGCCAGTGACGGTGAGATCATCCGCCCCTTGGCTTTCTGCCATATGCGCAGCCTGCATCATATGTTCGGCCATGGTCACGTCTTCGCCGAGATAATCTTGGCTGCCGTGATTGACGAAAATATCTTCAATAATGGCCAGCGTTTTGGCGATTTTTTCTT
>CALFYS010000141.1 GCA_937952245.1 uncultured Alphaproteobacteria bacterium
TAATCCGCCGGGGGTCAACGGCATATGACGATTAACATCTTTATAAAGAAGATAGCGGAACGGCCCATCACCTTTGGCGATACAGGCTTGGGGTGAGAACGCCCGCAACCATAAATAATCGCCGGCTTCCACCTCAACCCAATCTTGATTGATGTAATAATCCGCCGTGCCTTCCAGCATATAAAGCCCATGTTCCATGACATGGGTTTCAGCAAAAGGAATCACGCCGCCGGGCTGAAACGTCACGATATTGACGTGCATATCATGGCGCAGGTCTTCTGGGTCAACAAAGCGGGTGGTCGCCCATTTGCCATCGGTATCCGGCATGGGGATAGGGGCGTTTTGATCATCATGGGTGACAAAACTTTCCGGCCCATCAACACCATTGGCGGGCTGATAACGTTTTCTGATCCAATGGAAGGTCGCGTTGCCTTGGCCAAGATTGACCAATTTCCATTTCGCCTTTGGCGCCAGATAAGCATATGACCCCGGGGTTAAATCATAGGTCACGCCTTCAATTTCAAGAACGGCACTGCCGCCAACCATGAAAATCACCCCTTGGGCGTCATGATCATCTTCAGGCAGGCTAGACCCGCCGCCGGGGGCAACCTCCATGATATAATGCGAGAATGTTTCCGAAAACCCCGTCATCGGCCGTGCCAACACCCATAGGCGTGTCTTATTCCAGCGGGGCAAAAAACTGCTGGTAATATCGCTCAGGGCGTTTTTATCAATCACCAAATAAGACGGGGTAAACCGCGATTTATCGCCAGCGAAATCATGCTGGGCGGGCAACCCGCCTTGGGGGATGTAATACTGTCTTTTGGGTGTCTGTTGTGAGGTCATGGGCAATCCTTATGGCAACAGCAGATCATTGAGCCGAAGGCGGGCAATTTTTTCCACCTCACGGCAAGCGGTTTGAAATTCATCGTCAATGCTGTTGTTCACCCGAGTTTTAAACGCCGCCAGAATATCCGCTTTCGTCAGCCCTTTAACAGCGATGATAAAGGGGAAGCCAAATTGGTTTTTATACTGGTCATTAAGGGCGGTAAATTCTGCGCGCTCATCATCGGTCAGCATATCAAGGCCAGCAGAAGCTTGTTCGGCGGTTGAGGCTTCGGTCAGGCGGCCAGCGGCGGCCAATTTCCCTGCCAAATCCGGATGCGCCAGCAGCACTTTACGTTTTTGATCATCATCCGCGTGACGAAAAACTTGTGCCATGGCGGCGTGTAGCCCTGAAGCGCGATCATGGGCGGGACCCATCTCGCCATCAAACACCGCTTCGGCAATCCAAGGCGAATGTTCAAAAACAGAACCAAAAGCCGCGATAAACTCATCCCGCTGCATCTGATGAGGGGTGAATTGCACCTCAGTGGCGGGGTGATGCTCCCGCCAATGATGGGCAATCTCAGCCCTTGTGGCGAACCAAACCCGGGCGTGGCTTTGGGCATAGTCGATAAAACGGCGAATAGCCATGATCCGCCCCGGCCGACCCGCCAGCCTGCAATGCAGGCCAATATTCATCATTTTGGCCGCGCCATCGAGGCCTTCAGCGTAAAGCCCGTCAAATGTATCTTTCAGATACGTGTAAAACTGATCGCCCGCGTTAAACCCTTGGGGGGTGGCAAAGCGCATATCATTGGAATCAAGCGTATAGGGGATCATCAATTGCTTGCCGTGGTCTGTCTCCAACCAATAGGGCAAATCATCGGCGTAACTATCGGATTGATAAAGGCATGACCCTTCCTCCGCCACCAAATTGACGGTGTTCATCGAACAGCGGCCGGTGTACCAGCCCAAAGGTGGTGCGCCTGTCACCTGTTCATGACGCTGAAGCGCATCACGGATCTGTTGCCGTTCGTCTTCGGCGGGCATATCTTTGTAATCAATCCATTTCAACCCATGGCACGCCATCTCCCAGCCAGCGTTCTGCATGGCTTCGACTTGTGCTGGATTTCGTTCAAGGGCGGTTGTCACGCCAAACACCGTGATCGGGATGTCTTTTTCGGTGAACAGGCGATAAAGCCGCCAGAAACCTGCCCGCGCGCCATATTCATAGATGGATTCCATATTCCAATGGCGTTGATTAGGCCATGACGCGGCGCCGGGGATTTCTGAAAGAAAGGCTTCACTTTCGTCATCACCATGGATCAAACAGCGTTCGCCGCCTTCTTCGTAATTGACGACAATCTGAATGGCGATGGCGGCATCATCAGGCCAGTTCGGGTCAGGGGGCGTCATGCCATATCCGTGCATATCGCGGCTGTATCGGGTCATGATGGTCTTCTTTGTGTGGCGGTGGTTTTTAAGGGGATTAAATCTTCGGGATGGCGGGTTGAGGCTTGGGCGTGCGCGTATGTCCATTCAGCCACTTGCCCCGCAACAGAAAGGGCAACCCGCTCCGGTTCTTTGCCGGAAATGGCTTTTAACCCCACAGGGCATTGAATGTCATCAATCATCGCCTCAGCAAAACCCATTTGCTTGAGCCGTGACCGGAAGCGCGCCCATTTCGTCGCGGAACCGATCAAACCAATTTTGTGATAATGCCCAGCTTTTAAAATTTCAGCGCAAATCTCCAGATCAATTTGATGCGAATAGCTCATCACGAGATGGATCGCGCCTTTAGCGGCGTATTGCGGGATTTGCGCAGGGTCACTGGCGCTGACCACCGTGACATCTTGGGGGATCTGTTCCGGAAAACGATCAGGGGCGGTATCCACCCAATGGCGGTCAAGGGGCAGGCCGCCGGTGACACCCATTACCGCCCGACCCACATGCCCCGCGCCATAAAGATAAAGCGGGACGGTGGCTGGCGTTAACGGCTGCACCAAACCATCATGGTCTTCGGCTTGATCCGACCAATAAACTGGTTGATGGGCATCATCAGGATGGATGACAAAGCCGGATTGTTTGGCGGCTAATTCCTGCCAATGGGCGCGATCCGTGTGATGAATACGCTCAATCATCACCGATACAAAACCGCCGCAACATTGCCCCAAACTTGGCCCCAGCGGGTAATCCCGCCAAAATCGCTTTCCTGAAAGGTTGTTTTGAGCGCCAGCGTTTAAAACCGATTGGGCTTGATATAACGCGTCATGTTCCAATTGGCCGCCGCCGATACTGCCCCAAAAGCCATCTTTGGTGACAATCACCATCGCGCCCAATTCCCGAGGGGTTGAGCCTTCAACACGGCTGATCGCCACCAAGCAAACATCTTGATGGGCATCTAACTCCGTTGTGAGGTGATCAATCCAGCGCATTTTCCCCTCGTCTATTTAAGCGCGTTTCTGGTGGGCGGTCATGTAGAGCCGCTCCGCTGTTGCCGGCGCATCCAAAGATGGATAATCGTCTTGATCATACCCAATGGCATCACAAAGGGCAAAAAATGCGCTCATCCCCAGCATCAATGGCGGTTCCCCCACGGCTTTTGATTTCCCGATTGTAGCAGAAAGATTGCCATCCGATGGATAGAGATTAATCGAGGATTTCAACGGCCGGTCAGAACAAGCAGGAATCTTATAGGTGGATGGCGCGTGGGTCAGCAATCGGCCATCATCGCCATAGACCAGTTCTTCCATGGTCAGCCAGCCCATGCCTTGAATATAACCGCCTTCGATTTGCCCTAAATCAAGGGCAGGGTTAATGGATGCCCCCGCGTCATGCAGAATATCAACCTGCAATAAGCGGCTTTCGCCGGTCATTAAATCAACCATCACTTCGGTCACCGCCGCCCCGTAAGCGTAATAATAAAACGGCTGGCCTTGGCCTTTTTCAGGGTCCCAATGAATATCCGGCGTGGCGTAATATCCGGTGGAGGATAACGACACCCGCCCTTGCCAGCAAAGATTTGCCGCTTCCGCAAAGGTGATGTGTTCTTCCCCCAAATGCACATGATCATCAGCAAAGACCACATCCGCCGCGGGCAATTGGTAAAGATGGCCAAGGTGGTCAGCCATGCGATCACGGATGGTCATGGCCGCCCGCCACGCCGCCATGCCGTTTAAATCCGTGCCAGAAGACGCGGCGGTGGCCGAAGTGTTGGGGACTTTGCCTGTGTTGGTGGGGGTGGTGCGAATATGCTCAAGGCTAAGCCCGAAAACAGACGCGGTGATTTGTTTGACCTTGGTGAACAGGCCTTGCCCCATTTCCGTGCCGCCATGGTTCAACATCACCGACCCATCGGTATAAACATGAACCAAAGCCCCCGCTTGATTAAGCATGGTCTTATTAAATGAAATCCCGAACTTAACCGGAGTCAGGGCCATGCCGCGGCGATAGGATTGCGAGGCGGCGTTGAACTCTTGGATGGATTGGCGGCGGCGGGTGTAATCTGAATCCGCAACCAATCGATTGGTCAGGTCATGAATAATACCGTCTTTCACCACCTGCCCATAAGGGGTGGTGCCATGGGTTGAGCTGTTGTGATCAGGATAAAAATTCTTTTGGCGGATGGCCAAGGGATCCATTTTGAGATCATGGGCGATATGGTCCATCACCCGCTCAATCCCCATCATGCCTTGCGGCCCCCCGAAACCACGAAACGCGGTATTTGATGGTGTGTTGGTCTTACACAGGCGAGAGGTGATTTTCATATTCGGGATATGATAAGCGTTATCAGCGTGCATCACCGCCCGTTCCGCCACCGCCTTTGACAGATCAAACGACATCCCACAGCGCAAGGCTTGGTCAAATTCAACCCCAAGGATATTCCCATCATCATCAAAACCAGCGTGATAGGCGATCCGAATATCATGGCGCTTGCCGGTGATTTTCATATCATCATCACGGTCATAAACCATTTTGACAGGACGGCGGGTTAAATGGGCGGCCAATGCCGTCAAGCACGCGGGGTGATTGCCTTGGCTTTCTTTGCCGCCGAAACCGCCGCCCATGCGCCGCACTTCCACCTGCACCAAATGATTGGCCACCCCCAAAACTTCAGCCACTTTATGCTGAATTTCGGTGGGGTGTTGAGACGACACATGAACCAACACTTGGCCTTGTTCATCGGGCATGGCCATGGCGGCTTGGCCTTCTAAATAGAAATGCTCCTGCCCGCCGACATTAATCACGCCGTTGATTTGGCGTGGGGCTTTGGCAATGGCATCTGCCGCATCACCAGAAGCAATCTGCCAAGGTGGTGCCAAGAGGTTGTCTTGTGCCAACGCGTCTTCAATGGTCAGGATGGCGGGCTTTTCTTCGATGTTAATCTTGGCCTTTTTAATGGCATCACGGGCGGCGGTCACGGTTTCGGCGACAACGGCGTAAATAATCTGGCCATGATAAGAAATCTCACTTTCGGTGAGCATAGGGTCATCACCAAAAACAGGGCTGACATCATTAACCCCGGGAATATCATCAGCGGTCAGCACCATGACCACGCCGGGGGATTGCCGCACGTCATCAAGATCAAGCGAAGTCATGACACCGGCAGCAACAGGGCTCAACCCGGGGACAATCACCAACCCATCTTTCGGCATGGCCAGATCGTCAAGGTAACGGGCTTGGCCCGTGACATGAAGGGTCGCGCTATCATGGGGGACTGAAGTTGAAATTGGGGTGGTATGATCGGTCATTCCGCCGCCCCTTTCGCCTCAATGATCGCTCTGGTTTGTGGGGAAAACCCTGCCAGTGTATCCGCGTTTGGCGCGTCAGATGCCGCCGCTTCAAGGGATTTAATGAGCAGGTTTTTGGCCATCTCTTGGCGGTATTCACGGCTGGCGCGAACATCATCAATGGGGGTGAAATCAGCTGATAAGGCGGTGGTGATCGCCGTCAGCACATCAGGGGAAAGCGGTTGATTAATATCATGCCCCATCACCGCCGCTTCGGTGTTTTTAGCGCGGGCAGGGATGGCGGCCATCCCGCCATAACCGATGCGCGCTTTGGTGATTTTGCCGTCTTCAACCTGCCACCAGAACGCCCCCATGACCGCGGATATATCTTGGTCAAAACGGCGGGAGATTTTAACAGCGTAAAATTGTTCGCCCGCCGCTGGTTTGGGCAGGGCAATTTCAGCAAGCCATTCGCCATCTTTACGGTCTTGGCGCTGATAGCCCAAGAAGAATTGATCAAGCGGCAAAACTCGCTTTTGATCGCGATGGCGCAGGGTAATCTCCGCCCCTAATGCCAAAAACGCTGGCGCTAAATCCCCAATTGGGGAGCCATTGGCGATATTGCCGCAAACCGTCCCCGTGGCGCGGACTTGCGCGGAGGCAAAGCGTTTCCAAAGATCATCCAAGGGCGGGTAATGGTCGGCCAGATGGCGATGGGCTTGGTCATGGCTGACACCGGCGGGGATGATGAAATGGCTCTCGGTTTCCGTGATTTTAGCCAAGTCTTCCACCCGCATGACCGAAATAAACCCGGGCATTTTGCGGTGCTGTTTCGTGACCCAAAGACCAATATCCGTTGCCCCCGCCAAGATTTGATAATGCGGGTGATCGGCGATGGCATGGGATAGGTCCGCTTCATTGGTGGGGGCCAGAAACGGCTGATCACCCATTGTGTTGAGGTCTTTTATATCATGCTGTTTCAGCCATGCACGTTCCGCCTCACATCGGTCTTGATCCCATTTCGGCGGGGTCATGCCAGCAAGGCTTTCAGCGGCGGTGACAATCGGGCCATATCCGGTGCAGCGGCACAGGTTGCCCGCCAACAATTCTTCGATATTGGG
>CALFYS010000142.1 GCA_937952245.1 uncultured Alphaproteobacteria bacterium
TTGCTGGCAGCACGGCTGGCGGTGGCGGAAAACCCAGCGGCTTTTTCCACAACCCGCCCTGCTTTCACCAATGTATCTTCATGGAAAGATGGCGCGATCAATTGCAACCCAAGCGGCAAGCCATTGTCGGCAAGACCAGCAGGAACGCTCATCGCCGGAACACCAGCAAGGCTGGCGGGGACGGTGAAGACATCATTCAAATACATGGTCACCGGATCCGTGACCTTCTGGCCAATCGGGAAAGCGGCGGAAGGTGTTGTTGGCGTCAGCAACAGATCAACCTTTTGGAACGCGTCGATAAAGTCATTCTGGATCAGACGGCGGGTTTTCTGTGCCTTCAGGTAATAAGCATCATAATACCCCGCTGACAGCACATAGGTGCCAATCAGAATACGGCGGGTGACTTCATCCCCAAAACCAGCGGCGCGGGTTTTGGCATACATATCATCAAGGCTTTCGCCTTCAACACGCTGGCCATATTTAACACCGTCATAGCGCGCCAAATTGGAAGACGCTTCGGCAGGGGCGACAATATAATAAGTCGGCAAGGCGTATTTTGTATGGGGCAATGACACCTCAACACAAGTCGCGCCCGCGTCTTCCAGCCATTTGCGGCCTTCTTCCCAAAGCGTGATAATCTGGCTGTCCATGCCATCCATCGTGTATTCCGATGGAATGCCCACGGTCATGCCTTTAATGCCATCGTTAAGTCCGGCCATCAGATCCGGCATCGGGTCAGCCACCGAGGTGGAATCCCCCAGATCATGGCTGGCCATGGATTGCAGCATCAACGCGCCATCGGCAACATCGCGGGTAATCGGCCCCGCTTGATCGAGCGATGAGGCAAAGGCGACAATCCCCCGCCGTGAACAACGACCATAGGTCGGCTTAATCCCCACCACGCCGCAAAACGCCGCGGGCTGGCGGATGGAACCGCCGGTATCTGTTCCTGTTGCCATCAGGCTGGATTGGGCGGCAACAGAGGCCGCGGAGCCACCCGATGACCCCCCCGGGGCGTAATCATGGTCATCACCATCAACCGTCCAAGGACTGGCCACCGCCCCCCGTGCTGAAGTTTCATTGGCAGAACCCATGGCAAATTCATCACAATTGAGTTTGCCCAGCATCACCGCGCCATCATCCCAAAGATTTTGAGTCACGGTGCTTTCATAAACAGGCTTAAAGCCGTTGAGGATATTGGAACAAGCGGTGGTTTCCACGCCCATGGTGCAGAATAAATCTTTCACCCCAATCGGCAGGCCTTCCAGCGCCCCGCCTTCCCCTTTGGCGAGCCTTGCATCGGAGGCCGCCGCCATATCACGGGCTTTATCATGGGTGATTTCTGTATAGGCATTGAGCGCCGCGGTTGCATCCGCCGCCGCCAGATAAGCATCGGTCAATTCCACCGCTGAGATGGATTTGTTATCGAGCGCGGCGCGGGCTTCAGCCGCTGTCATTTTCAATAAATCAGTCATCACAGCCCCCTATTCAACAACTTTAGGGACAACAAAGAAGCCCGACATGGACTCAGGGGCGTTCTCAACGACTTTTTCCGCCATATCGCCATCACTGACCACATCCTGTCGCATCGGCAGGGCATGACCGGTAACGCTGGCCAAAGGCTCAACATTTTCAGTGTTAACTTCATTGAGTTGCTCAATCCAGCTCATGATGCCTGATAATTCTTGAGCCATCGGCTCAAGCCGGTCATCATCAATATTGATACGAGCCAGACGTGCAACGCGCGAAACAGTAGTTTTATCGACAGACATGACCGTTTGCTCTATGCATATAGGGGTTAAACTTGAACAGAACTGATAGCATCCATAATGACCATATGCAAGATTGAGACGTTCCGAAATGACATTCCCATAGGCGAAAGGCTGATCGGGCTGGATGTCGGGAAAAAAACCATTGGATTGGCGACCTGTGACGCGTCTTGGCAGGTGGCGACACCCCATTCTATCCTTTGGCGCGAGAAGTTTACCCCTGATATGGAAAAACTCTTTGCGCTGATCAAAGACGAAGGCAATATCGGCGGGATGGTGATCGGCTGGCCGTTGAATATGGACGGCACAACAGGCCCAAGATGCGATTCGATCCGTGACTTCACCCATGCCATGCTGAAATTGCAAGATTTCCCCGTTGTTTTCCAAGATGAACGGCTTTCAACCGCGGCGGTGGAACGCGCCATGGTCGATGCCGATATGACTCGCCAGAAAAGACATTTGCGGCGTGATGCCCTTGCCGCGACATGGATTTTGCAATCAGCACTAGACCTAATGGGCGCAATGGATTAAGAAGAGGCCATGAGTTCAGATCCTGTGTCAAAAAGCGGTATCGCAACAGCACCGACTGTTTCTGCCGCTGAGATGAAACGGCGCATCAAAAACGCCCGTGATCCTCAATTATTCGCTTCATTAGATGGTCATCACTTGCTGGGGATTGAAGGCATGAAACGGCCGGTGATCGAAAGCCTGCTTGACCGTGCCAATCAATTTGCCGATTTGCCGAAAGGTGAGGTTTTAACCCATCTGAAGGGCAAGACGGTGTTTAACCTATTTTTTGAAAATTCCACCCGCACGCGGGTGTCTTTTGATCTCGCCGCCCGCAAAATTGGCGCATCGGTGGTCAATGTGCCGGTATCCACTTCCTCGATTAAAAAAGGCGAAAGCCTGTTGGATACCGCCACCACGCTAAACGCCATGCACCCTGATATTCTGGTGATCCGGCATCAAAACTCTGGCGCCAGTTTGCTGTTGAGCCGTCATGTTGATGCCTCGGTGGTTAACGCTGGTGATGGCCGCCATGAACACCCCACCCAAGCGCTGTTGGATGCACTTACCATCAAACGCCGCCTTGGTGAAATTGCTGGGCTGAAAATCGCCATTTGCGGGGATATTGCCAACAGCCGTGTTGCCCGTTCCAATATTCACCTGCTGGCCACGTTAGGCGCGGAGATCAGACTGGTCAGCCCCGCCACGCTATTGCCACGGGGGATTGAAGACATGGGCATTGCCACCCATCACGACATGATGGAAGGCATTGACGGCGTTGATATTGTCATGTTGCTGAGGCTTCAGACCGAACGGATGCAAGGCACGGAAACCCCTTCCCAGCGTGAATTTTTCCATCTCTTTGGGCTGAACGCTGAAAAATTGGCCTCCGCGGCGCCTAATGCGCTGATTATGCACCCCGGGCCGATGAACCGCGGGGTTGAGATTGATAGCGCCTTGGCCGATGACCATGAACGCAGTTTGATCACCATGCAGGTGGATATGGGCGTTGCCGTCCGCATGGCCTGTCTTGAGGCGGTTGCCGCCCAACTCGATCAAAAAAAGGGGTCTTAAGCCATGACAAATGTGTTCTTTGACCAAATCCATGTTTGCGACCCGTCTTCAGGTTTTGACCGGATCGCTTCTGTTCTCGTCAAAGATGGCGTGATTGCCGATATTGGCGCGCCGCAAAAAATTGGCCCTGCCCCAAAAGATGCTGAGATTATCAAAGCTGACCAAGCGGTGCTGGCCCCTGGTCTTGTTGATATGCGGGTGCAATCGCGCAACCCGGGCTATGCCCATCAGGAAAGCCCCAGCAGTCTGGCGCAAGCCGCCGCCGCTGGCGGGATCACCTCAATGGTGTGTTTGCCCAATACCAATCCTGTGCTGGATAACCCTGACAGTCTGGCCGTGCTGATGGCAAAGAACCATATCGCCGATCAAGATGGCTCCGCTTCGCCCAAGATTTACGCCTATGGCGCGGCGACAACAGGGCTGGACGATCAAGCCATGGCGGAATTGGGCTTGCTGGCAGAGGCCGGCGCGGTTGGCTTTACCAACGCCACGAAACCGATTGCCGATAGCCTGATCATGCGGCGGATTATGGATTACGCCGCTATGCTGGATAAGCCTGTTATTCAGCACGCCGAAGACCTCTCGCTTGCCCGTGATGGTGAGATGAACGAAAGCGAAAATTCCACCCGCCTTGGGCTGAGAGGTATTCCTGCGGAAGCCGAAGAAATTATGGTGGCGCGCGATCTGGCCTTAGCACGGTTGACGGGGTGCCGGTACCATGTCGCGCATATTTCAACCGCCCGCGCCATCGATCTCATCCGGCAAGCGAAAGCCGATGGGTTGAGCGTCACTTGTGATACCGCCCCGCCTTATTTCGCGTTAAATGATATTGCGGTGATGTCTTACGACACGCGCTTCCGGCTGTCGCCGCCGCTTCGGTCAGAAGAAGACCGTGAAGCGGTGCTGGCGGGGATTGCCGATGGCACGATTGATTGCATCGCCAGCGACCACGCCCCCCAAGACCGCGATTCCAAATTATTGCCTTTCGGCGTGGCGGCGACAGGCGCATCCGCCCTTGAAACCTTATTGCCGCTTGTCATGGGGCTGTATCACCAAGGCGTGATCCCCTTAATGCGCGTTTTTGAATTAACCTCCAGCGTTCCGGCGACTTTGCTTGATCTTGAAGGCGGAGCGCTCAGCGTTGGGGCGGCGGCGGATCTGGTGGTGGTTGCCCCTGATCGCGGCTGGCAAATCCGCGGCGATGCGTTTTATTCGCTTTCCCATTCGACGCCCTTTGAAGGCCAGCCTGTCCAAGGCAAAGTGATCTCAACATGGGTCAATGGCCAAATGATCTATAAAGACGGAGCCTAAACCATGATCGCGGCTTTATTGACCATCGCCGGGTCATATGGCCTGGCCTCCATCCCTTTTGGGCTGGTCATCACCCGCTTGATGGGGCTGGGCGATTTGCGGCAAATCGGCAGTGGCAATATCGGCGCCACCAATGTTTTGCGGACAGGCAATAAACCCGCGGCCTTCGCCACGCTTGTTTTGGATATTGGTAAAGGGGCGGCGGCGGTGTTGATCACGGCCAGCCTGACCCATGATCCTATCTTGATCAGTTTAGCGGCGGTGTTTAGCGTGATCGGCCATTGTTTTCCGGTTTGGTTGCGGTTTAACGGCGGCAAGGGCGTCGCCACGGGTATTGGGGTGATCATCGCCCTTCATCCACTCTCTGGCCTTGGGATGATTGGCATCTGGCTGATCACCGCGGCGTTGTTCCGCATTTCATCACTGGCGGCGATTTGCGCCTATGGGCTGACCCCGATGGTGATCTATACGCTGGCAACGGAGGAGACGAAACTGGCCTTCGCCGCCGCCGCCGCCGTGATCGCGGTTCTTTCGATCAGCCGCCATCACAGCAATATCAAACGCCTGATGAATGGCACGGAACCCAAAATCGGAAAATAATCGCATCGCGTTAACGGTTCTTTAAGAATACTTGCCTATACTGCCCCCATGCAGCAGATAGAAAAAATCGCCCGAATTCGATTAATCCGGTCCAATAAGATTGGGCCCGTGACGTTCAGCACCCTTCTTCAGCGGTTTGGCACCGCGGTGGATGTCATCGCCGCC
>CALFYS010000143.1 GCA_937952245.1 uncultured Alphaproteobacteria bacterium
GATGGCGGTTTGCCCCAGCCTAAATCAGGGCGATCCGATGATGCTTGCCCCGAATCCATCTGTCCAGGCACGGTTGAGCTTTTATCAAGCCCATCCAATCTGTTGAAAAAATCAGCCCAGTCCTGATCAACGGAATCAGGGTTGTTTTGCCAACGCTGGTGCATCTCAGCGATAAAAATAGCATTGGCGCCAGAAAGAAAATCATCTTCCGAATGGTGGCTGTCCATCATGTCCCCCAACATCACCTCTAGTCGTGCAATCGTGTGATGCGAATGTGTTAATTTACTCCTGATCCTGCCAGCCCGCAAGGGCTGACAGTCTAAATTCGGTATTAATCGCGGACGCTGGCCACGACTTCTGCAAGTGTTTTGACCGCGGCAATGGAATGGTCAAACATGGCTTGTTCATCATCATTGAGGCTAATCTCAACGATTTTTTCAACACCGCCAGCACCCAGAACAACGGGCACACCCACATAAAGCCCATCCAACCCATAGGCGCCATCAACATAGGCGGCGCAAGGCAGAACACGCTTTTTATCTTTCAAATAAGATTCGGCCATTTCAATGGCTGATGATGCTGGCGCGTAGAAGGCTGAACCTGTTTTCAGAAGGCCAACGATTTCAGCACCGCCATCACGGGTACGCTGAACAATCTCATCAATCTTTGCCTGCGTGCTCCAGCCCATTTCAATCAGGTCAGGAACAGGGATACCGGCAACCGTTGAATAGCGAACCAAAGGCACCATGGTATCGCCATGACCACCCAACACAAAGGCGGTGACATCTTCAACTGAAACGTTGAACTCTTCCGCCAAGAAATAACGGAACCGGGCGCTATCAAGAACACCAGCCATGCCCACAACTTTTTCTTTCGGCAGGCCTGAGGCTTCTTGCAGAACGCCGACCATGGCATCGAGCGGGTTGGTGATGCAAATGACAAACGCGTTGGGGCAATTTTCTTTGATGCCCGCGCCAACTTGGGTCATGACTTTGGTGTTAATCCCCACCAAATCATCACGGCTCATCCCGGGTTTGCGCGCCACGCCAGCCGTGACGATCACCACGTCCGAATCTTTCAGCGCTGAATAATCATTCGCGCCGCTGACATCCGCGTTAAACCCTTCAACAGGGCTTGCTTGCGCAATATCCAGTGCTTTGCCTTGAGGAATACCTTCTTGAATATCAAACAGGACAATATCACCCAATTCTTTGAGTCCTGCCAATAAAGCCAATGTTCCGCCAATGTTACCTGCACCGACCAGTGCAATTTTATTTCGAGCCATGATTTTCCCTCTTGAGCAATGGCCATGATCACAGGCCATAAGAACAATTTACCCGTAGAACGATTCCTACGTTTTGGGCAATCAACCTTGTGGGGGGAATAAATGTATAATTTCCAAAGTTATATCGGCTGAATATACATTTTGTCGCAGGCCAATTCCCACTTCATTGAATTAACGGATAACGCCTTTAAGAGCAAGCAAAACCCATCAAATTTTAGTCATTTCTGTCAATCTTGAAACCGTACGCGGAAATTCATGGTGCCACGCCTCGCCATCATAGAGGTGATCAATTTCGGTTTCCGCCGAACAGACCAAAAAACGCCCGCGATCATAAAACGCATCCACCAGCCACATCAGCCGTCTTGTTTCATTGCGCAGGTCATCATTCAGCCGTGGGATATTGCATATCAACAACCCTGAATACCGATCCGCCAAGGCCAGATAATCCCGCGCCGCCAATGGCACCCCGCAAAGCTCATCAAAACTGACTTTGGCAATGTTATTCGCCACTTGATTAAAGCTGATCTGCCGCCCGGCCACCGTGACCTGAACAGGGGCGGGTTCATGGCCAGAGGTAAGGCGAGCAAAAGCATCATCCATGGCGGTTTCAGCCATTTGACCAAGGGGGCAATACCACGCGGGCATCGCCGCCAGAATACGCTGGCGATGGTCAGTGGGGCTGACCATTTCATGCAGAAGCACTTTGGCTTTTAATTGGGCGATAAACGGCAAGAAACGATCGCGGTGAAGGCCATTTTCATAAAGGTCATCAGGGTGACGATTCGAGGTTGCCACCACCACACCGCCATCATCAAAAAAGCCGCCCATCACCCGCGCCACGATCATGGCATCGGCAATATCCCGCACTTCCATTTCATCAAAGCATAACAGTTTCGCCCCGCCTGTAATGGCGGCGGCGACATGGCGGGCAGGGTCATCTTTCTTGGCCAATTTCGGGTCATGGATTTGATCATGAACAGCGGTCATAAAATCATGGAAATGAAACCGAGCGGTTTTAACGCCAGAAGCGCGGGCTTGGTCAGCAAACATATCCATGATCATGGATTTGCCGCGCCCCACCCCGCCATAGAGATAAACCCCATGGGGGGTTGGTTTTGACCGAAAAAGAAAGCGTGAGGATTTCGCCGTCAATTGATCCAGCAAGTCATCAAGAGGGGCGATGGCCTGACGTTGCGGGCCATCATCATTGATCAGGCCTTGATCAACACGGTGCTGATATGTTTCAAGCAACCGCATTGTTCATCCCTCAATTAAAACCTTGATAAAGGCAATCCCGATTACTGGCGTTCCAATTGCAGTTTTTTAATTTCTGCAATCGCCTTGCCCGGGTTCAACCCTTTCGGGCAGGTCTGGGTGCAATTCATAATCGTATGACAGCGGTAAAGACGGAACGGGTCTTCCAAAGCATCAAGACGTTCGCCTGTATATTCATCACGGCTATCCGCGATCCAGCGATAAGCTTGCAGTAAGACAGCAGGGCCTAAATACCGGTCGCCATTCCACCAATAACTTGGGCATGATGTTGAACAGCTGAAACACAAAACACATTCCCAAAGCCCGTCCATTTTTTCACGGTCTTCAACGCTTTGGCGGCGTTCTTCACCTTCAGGGGCGGTGGTATCCGTTTTGATCCAAGGTTCAATCGAGGCCAATTGCGCGTAAGCGTGGCTTAAATCAGGAACCAAGTCTTTGATCACAGGCATATGCGGCAACGGATAAATATCAACATCACCTTTGACATCATCAATAGATTTCAAGCAGGCCAACGTATTGGTGCCATCAATATTCATTGAACATGACCCACAAATCCCTTCGCGGCATGACCGGCGGAAGGTCAGGGATGAATCAGTTTCCCCTTTAATCTTAATCAACGCGTCCAGCACCATCGGCCCGCAATCATCAAGGTTAACGGTATAGCTATCCATCCGCGGGTTTTCTTGGTCTTCAGGTGACCAACGATAAATATTGAACGTCTTTGTCCGCACCGCGCCTTCGGGCTTGGGGTGGATTTTCCCTTTCTGGACTTTTGAGTTCTGGGGCAGTGAAAATTCAGCCATGATCCATTCCTAAATCTAATCTTTCAGCGATTGCCAAAATTTTTCTAAACGTTCCTTCAAGCGTTCTAAGGCTTAATAGACCCGCGCCACTGGCGGGACGGATTCAACCTCATTGGTCAGGGTGTTCAGATGAACCGGACGATAGCCCAATTCTGATGAATTATCGCCATTCAGCCACATCACGGTGTGCTTCATCCATTCCTTATCATCACGATCAGGGAAATCTTCATGGGCGTGGGCGCCACGTGATTCTTCGCGTTGTTCTGCTGACCGCATGGTGATCAACGCCTGAGACATCAGGTTATCCAATTCAAGGGCTTCCACCAGATCGGTGTTCCAGATCATGGATTGATCGCGGATGCCAATATCTGCCATTCGGCTCGCCACTTGATCCATCTTTTCCACCCCTTCTGAAAGAGACGTGCTGGAACGGAATACAGCGGCGTGACGTTGCATCGCGGTTTGCATCGCCCCACGAATTTCACTGGCTTGGGTATTGCCCTTGGCATAGCGCATCCGATCAAGGCGTTCTAATGCTTTTTCAGTGGCGCTTTCCGGCACAGGCGCGTGGGATGCCCCCGGCTCAACCGTTGCCGCCGCCCGATACGCCGCCGCCCGACCAAACACAACAATATCCAACAAAGAATTTGTCCCCAAGCGATTCGCCCCATGGACAGAAACACAAGCCGCTTCACCAATGGCCATCAGCCCCGGGGCAACACGGTTTGGGTCATCCTTGGTTGGGGACAGAACCTCACCATGATAATTGGTGGGAATACCGCCCATATTGTAATGCACGGTCGGCAATACAGGGATGGGTTCTTTGGTAATATCAACACCGCAGAAAATTTTGGCGGTTTCGGTAATGCCCGGCAGACGTTCCGCCAGCGTATCCGCGTCAATATGTTCAAGGTGCAAAAGAATATGGTCTTTATTCGGGCCAACCCCACGGCCTTCGTTAATTTCCATGGTCATGGCACGGCTGACAACATCGCGTGATGCCAAATCTTTAGCGGTGGGGGCGTAACGTTCCATGAAACGTTCACCTTCTGAATTGGTCAAATACCCGCCTTCACCACGCGCGCCTTCGGTGATCAAAACACCCGCGCCATAAACACCGGTGGGGTGGAATTGAACAAATTCCATATCCTGAAGCGGCAGACCCGCGCGCAACGCCATGGCATTGCCATCGCCGGTGCAAGTGTGGGCTGAGGTGCATGAGAAATAGACCCGGCCATAACCGCCTGTCGCCAAGACCGTCCGCTGGCCATGGAAACGGTGAATCGTGCCGTCTTCCAAGCAAAGCGCGATCACGCCGCGGCAAACCCCTTCATCATCCATCAACAGATCAAGGGCGAAATATTCAATAAAAAACTCAGCCTTATGCTTTAAACACTGCTGGTAAAGCGTGTGCAAAATGGCATGGCCTGTGCGGTCAGCCGCTGAACACGCCCGCCGTGCCATGGACTTACCGTAATCCAGCGTATGACCGCCGAAAGGACGCTGATAAATCTTGCCTTCTTCTGTCCGTGAGAACGGCACGCCGTAATGTTCCAGTTCAACGACCGAAGGGATCGCGTTGCGGCACATATATTCAATCGCGTCCTGATCACCCAGCCAGTCTGAACCTTTGACCGTGTCATACATATGATACCGCCAGTTGTCGCCTTCGCCCATATTGTTGAGCGCCGCGCCAATACCGCCTTGCGCCGCCACGGTATGACTGCGCGTTGGAAAGACTTTGGTCAGACAAGCGGTCTTCAGCCCTGATGTCGCCATCCCAAGGGTTGAACGGAGACCCGCGCCACCCGCGCCAACGACAACAACATCATGATAATGATCTGTGATTTCATATGCAGACATTTGTTTTCCTCAATCTGTGCTTTTCAGCACTTAAGCAAGAGCAATTGATAGAACACTGAACATTGACAAAGCCGCAAGCCCTGTCATCGCCAGTTTTACCACCACCATCGCCATCAAGCGGCGGCCTTCATTTGATACATAGTCTTCGATAATCACCTGCAGCCCTAAACTGGCATGATAGAAACCAGTGCCCAAGAGCAGCAGCATTGCGGTTGCGTTTAGGGGAGACTGCAACCAAGCAACAGCAGTAGTATAGTCATCACCGATCACTGTGACCAGTGCAATTACCATATAAATAACCAACGGGATCATGCCCATGGCTGTAAGCCGTTGCATCCACCAATGGGACACGCCTTTTCTGGCGGAACCCAAGCCTCTGACTTTACCCAGAGATGTTTGCATGGATCGTTGTTGGGGCTTTAATTCTGCATTTTGTCCAGCCATTCTTGCCCCCTAACCAAAGAATACCAGCGCCCAAGTCAGCGCGGTCAAAATAACAGTCGAAGCCAGCACCATATAGCCTGTCCGATGGACGCCTTCGATGGTCAGGTTGTGACCAAAATCCCAGAACAAATGGCGGATGCCATTCGATAAATGATAAAACACCGCAACCGTAAAGCCGAACAGCACCAATTGACCAAACCAACTGGCGATAATGGATTGCACGAAACTGTAATATTCAGCGCCAGTGGCCAGTGCCACAATCCACCAAACCACCAACAGGCTGCCCAAAGCAAGCGCAGCCCCAGTCGCGCGATGCGTAATCGACATCATTGATGTCAATTGAGGCTTATAGATCATTAAATGCGGTGATAATGGGCGTTGTTGAGCCATCTTTATCTCCCCCAAAGAATATGCTCCTCTTATCCCCTATGACTGAAGCAAGGTCAATGGATCAGGCGATAAATTTCAGGAAAAAGTAATAATTTACCCCCCAAAACAGCAATCCTATGGTGTAATAGAGAAAAGTTGCATCAAAAGTCACGTTCATGAAATCAATTTTATCCATTCAATCTGCTGTTACCGTCGGGGCTGTTGGCAATACCATGGCCAATATGGTGCTGACCGCCATGGGGCATCACATTGCCCGTGTTGATACGATTCAGCTGGCCGCCCACCCGGGTTATGGCTTTGTGGCGGGGGGTCGTCTTGACCATCAGGATTTCACAGACCTGATCAATGGGCTGGATCGGCTGAATATTGGGGATGATATGGACGCGGTCATGACCGGATACATGGCCCATGCGGATCAGACCAAAGCGATTGGCAAGCTTCTGGCGAATATCAAACCCCAGCGGCGGGATTGGCCCGTCTTGATTGACCCGGCCATTGGTGACCACGGCCGGCTTTATGTTGATGAAAGCGTTGCCATGGGCATGGCCAGCCATCTTTTCCCCCATGCTGATGCCATCACCCCCAATCGGTTTGAACTGGAATATTTTTCGCAACACAGCATCACATCACCAGATGATGCCATTGCAGCCAGCCGTAAAATTCTGAGCCAATTTCAAGAGATGAAAGGCATCGCCGCCACGGGTATTTCCGCTGATGATGGCGGGATTGTGGATGGCTGGATCACCCGCGATCAAGCGGTGTTTCATTCTGGCAAAACCCTTCAGCATCAACCCCATGGGCTGTCCGGCGGCGGCGATTTATTCGCCGCGATCTTGATCGGGGATTATCTTGAAAACCGTGATTGGAATAAAGCTGTTGCCAAGGCCAGCCCAAAAGCTCAAGCGATTTTGCATCAATCGGACGCGCCGGGCCAAGGGCAAGTCTTGCCCCAAGCCATCAATGATCATCTGAGTTTAGATTAAAGACCGCGCTTAACCAGTTCTTCGGCGATTTGAACAGAGTTCAATGCCGCGCCTTTACGCAGATTATCCGACACGCACCAGAACACGAGACCGCCAGCATGGCTGGGGTCTTTGCGAATACGGGAGATATAAACCGCGTCTTCGCCCGCGCTTTCTTTCGGGGTGACATAGCCTTCATCAGCACGGTGATCGACCACAACAACACCTTCAGCATCATTGAGCGCGTCACGGGCTTTGGCTTCATCCATGGGCTGTTCACATTCGATAAACACCGCTTCGGAATGGCCGATGAACACCGGCACGCGCACACAATGCGCCACCAATTCAATGGCTGGATCAAGAATCTTCTTGGTCTCAACCGTCATTTTCCATTCTTCTTTGGTGAAACCATCATCCATGAATTTATCAATATGCGGAATCACATTGAAGGCAATTTCTTTGGTGAAATTTTCATTGCGAACAGGTTCGTTAACGTAAACACCACGGGTTTGATTGAACAATTCATCCATGGCGGATTTGCCCGCCCCTGACACCGCCTGATAGGTCGAGACCACAACACGTTTGATGTTGAACAATTCATGAAGCGGCTTCAGCGCCACCACCAATTGCGCGGTGGAACAATTGGGATTGGCAATGATGTTGCGATGGTCATCATTCTTCAAAAACGCTTCCAGCACATGACCGTTAACCTCTGGCACCACCAGCGGCACATCATCTTCCATGCGGAAAGCAGATGAATTATCAATGACAATCGCCCCTGCTGCCCCAGCTTTTGGCGCGACCGATTTGGAAATATCACCACCCGCGGAAAACAGCGCAATATCAACTTTTGAAAAATCAAAATCATCCAAGGCTTCAACCGTCAATTCACGGTCTTCACCATAAGAAACCTCACGCCCTACTGAACCTTTAGAGGCCAACGCGTGGACATTCTTGACCGGAAAATTCCGTTCCGCCAAGGTTTGAAGCATTTCGCGACCAACCGCACCAGTCGCGCCAGCAACAGCAATATTATAAGCCATGATGTAAACTCCTGATTGGGATTAGCGAGACAATTCGTCAAGACTGCGGATGACCTGATCGATCATGCCATCCGTGCCAGTGGCGGTGAAGCCATCAGCCATAATATCGCCTGTCCGCAATTCACCTTCCAACGACTTTTCAACCGCCTTTTCAATGAGATCAGCATCATCGCCCTGATCAAAAGAATAACGCAGCAACATCGAGAAGCTGAGGACTTCAGCCAATGGATTGGCCAGACCTTTACCCGCAATATCAGGGGCAGAGCCATGAACAGGTTCATAAAGCGCATGACGCTTGCCGGTGGTGGCATCAACCGCGCCCAAAGATGCGGAAGGCAACATCCCCAATGACCCGGTCAGCATCGCCGCGGTATCAGACAGAATATCACCAAAGAGGTTATCGGTGACCAAAACATCAAACTGTTTCGGCGCGCGAACCAATTGCATGGCGCAGTTATCGGCATACATATGGCTTAACTCAACGCCGTCACCTTCGGCCTGATGCAATGCTGTCATCACTTCACGCCAAAGGATGCCTGAATGCATCACGTTTGATTTTTCAACACTGGTCAATTTGCCATCACGCTTGCGCGCAAGGTCAAAGGCAACACGGCCAATCCGTTCAATTTCCGGCGGCGTGTACATATTGGTGTCAAAAGCCCGAACCGTGCCATCGTCATCGGTTGTCCGGCCGCGCGGTTCAGCGAAATAAACCCCGCCTGTTAATTCGCGGACGATCATAATGTTCAGCCCTGAAACAATTTCAGGCTTCAATGTTGAAGCGGAAACAAGCGCCGGAAAGACCATGGCCGGACGCAGATTGGCAAAGAGATCCATCTCTTTCCGCAAGGTCAACAAGCCGCGTTCTGGCTTTAATTCAAACGGCAGGTCATCATATTGAGGCCCGCCAACAGCACCGAATAAAGTCGCGTCCGCGGCCATGGCATCGGCCAAAGTTTCATCCTTCAACGGCGTGCCATGGGCATCATAAGCGGCACCACCGACCAAACCTTCGGTCACGTCAAAACTGATTGAACGGTGTTTTGACAGCCAATCCGCCACTTTCAAGGTCGCGTTCATGACTTCTTGGCCAATGCCATCACCAGCCATAATCATCAGTTTTTTATTCGATGCCATTTTATTATCCTCAATAATGGTCAATTTAATGGGAGCGTTGCCTTACAACCAAGGCATTTCGCTTTGGCGTTGTTCGGCATAGGATTTGATCTTATCGCCTTTTTCCAACGTCAGGCCAATATCATCCAGCCCATCGAGCAGGCATTGCTTGCGGAACGGATCAATATCAAATTTGATCTCACCACCATTGGGACGGCGGATCACTTGATTGACCAGATCAACTTCCAATTCAGGGTTTTCAGCATCCGCCGCGTCCGCCATCAACGCATCACGTTCATCAGCGGAAACAACCACAGGCAAAATGCCGTTCTTAAAGCAGTTGTTGTAGAAAATATCGGCAAAGCTGGTGGAGACCACAACCCTGATCCCGAAATCAAGCAATGCCCATGGGGCGTGCTCACGGCTTGAACCACAACCAAAGTTATCACCGGAAATAATGATGCTGGCATCACGATAAGGCGCGGTGTTCAAGACAAAATCAGGGATTTCATTGCCGTCTTTATCAAACCGCATTTCATCAAAAAGATTGGCGCCAAGACCGGTCCGCTTAATGGTTTTCAAGAATTGCTTAGGGATAATCATATCGGTGTCGATATTCAGAATATCCATAGGCGCGGCGATACCTTTATGCTGATCAAATTTCTGCATCGGACGTCTCCTTAAAGTTCACGGACATCGGCAAGGCGACCTGTGATCGCCGCCGCCACTGCCATTTCAGGGCTGACCAAATGTGTCCGTCCCCCACGACCTTGACGGCCTTCAAAATTACGATTCGAGGTTGAAGCACAACGCTCACCTTCGGATAGGCGGTCCGCGTTCATGGCAAGGCACATCGAACAGCCAGCTTCACGCCAATCGAAACCTGCTTCACGGAAGATGGCATCAAGCCCTTCGCCTTCAGCCTGTTCTTTCACAAGACCAGAGCCGGGGACGATCATCGCGCGGATACCGTCTTTGACCTTCTGGCCACGTGCCACTTCAGCGGCGGCGCGCAAATCTTCGATCCGGCTGTTGGTGCATGACCCGATAAAGACCGTGTCGATCTCAATATCAGTGATCTTCATGCCCGGAGTCAGCCCCATGTAATCAATGGCGCGTTGCAGTTTTGTTTGCATCGCTTGGTCTTTGATTTTTGATGGATCAGGAACAGTGCCGTTGATCGGCGCGGTGTCTTCAGGGCTGGTTCCCCATGTCACGGTCGGAATAATATCTTCAGCCTTAATGACAACTTCTTTGTCATAAAATGCCCCGTCATCAGATGGCAGTGTCTTCCACCATGCCACGGCTTTATCCCACATCTCACCCTGCGGGGCCATCGGCTTGCCTTTGATGTATTCAAAGGTTTTTTCATCCGGTGCGATCATACCGGCACGCGCGCCAGCCTCAATCGACATATTGCACACGGTCATGCGGCCTTCCATGCTGAGATCACGAATCGCTTGACCCGCGTATTCAATGACATGGCCTGTCCCGCCAGCGGTGCCAATTTCACCGATGATGGCAAGGATAATATCTTTCGCGGTCACCCCAGGGTTTGGTGTGCCTTCAACCGTGATTCGCATATTTTTAGCCGGCTGCTGAATCAAAGTTTGCGTCGCCAACACGTGTTCAACTTCTGATGTCCCGATACCAAAAGCCAAAGCGCCAAACGCGCCATGGGTGGCGGTATGCGAATCACCACATACAATGGTCATGCCCGGCTGGGTAAAGCCTTGTTCAGGGCCAATAACATGGACAATGCCCTGACGAATATCGGTCATGCCAAAATAAGGCACGCCAAAATCAGCGGCGTTCTTTTCCAAGGCTTCAACCTGAATACGCGATTCCGCATCAGCGATACCCGCCGTACGGTCAGATGTAGGAACATTGTGATCCGCCACCGCCAGCGTGCGGTTCGGTTCAGCAACAGGGCGACCGGCGTTCCGTAAGCCTTCAAAGGCTTGCGGGCTGGTCACTTCATGAACCAAATGGCGATCAATATAAATCAGGCTAGAGCCATCTTCATCTTTATGAACAAGATGGGCATCCCAGATTTTGTCGAATAACGTGCGTGGTGCCGACATGGCGTCCCCCTCTCGCTGATCTCACAGCAAATGGCCCGCCACCACGAGACCATTTGCAATTCGCGATGACGGGGGTTTTTTAATTAAGCAGTGGCTTGGGTCTTCGTTTTAGCAACGCGTTCGCGTGATTTTTCAGCGATACGAGCCGCCTTACCTGTCCGGCCACGGAGATAATACAGTTTAGCACGGCGAACACGACCATGGCGCAACACGGTAATGCCTGCAACACGTGGTGAATAAAGCGGGAAAATACGCTCAACACCTTCACCATATGAAATCTTGCGAACGGTGAATGAAGAATTCACGCCAGCAGATTTACGGGAAATGCAAACACCTTCGAACGCCTGAATACGCTCACGCGTGCCTTCCACAACCTTCACGTCAACGCGCAAAGTATCACCTGGGCCGAATTCAGGAATATCCCGATCAGCGAGGACTTTATTCATTTCTTTTTGGCCAATGCGGTCAAGAATATTCATGGCCTTGTCTCCTTATGCTCACGTCACAAGTGGCGTTCGTTAAAAGCGTGGATTAAATACAGTGCACGCTCATATATCACTGTCATTGCCTAATGTCACCCCCTGAGTTGCAATAAGTCGCCCCTATTGCGCTTCAGGCGTCATTTTCATCATCTCCAGCAGGGTTTTTACCTGTGTTTACACCGCTGGCCTTAATATATTCAGCCCAAAGGTCTGGCCGACGGGCTTTGGTGATGGCTTCTGATTCTGACAATCGCCATTGAGCGATCTTGCCATGATCGCCGCTGGTAAGGATTTCCGGCACGTGCATCCCCTGCCAATCGCGCGGCTGGGTATAGAGCGAATGTTCCAAAAGCCCGTTTTCAAAACTGTCATTCTGATGCGCTTCAGCATTGCCCATCACCCCGGGCAATAACCGCACCACCGCATCCATGGTCATGATCGCGGGCAACTCACCGCCCGAAAGCACAACATCACCGATGCTGATTTCTTCTAGACCAGCATGATCAATGACCCGCTGATCCAACCCTTCATAACGCCCGCAAACCATAATGACATGGTCATGCGCCGCCAATTCACGGATTTTGGCCTGATCTAATTTCCGCCCACGGGGTGAAAAATAAATCTTTGGTATTGCGGACACATCTTTTGCCGCCACACCATTTTGAACAGCATTAAGAGCGTTCATCACAACATCTGGCCGCATCACCATCCCTGGCCCGCCGCCAAACGGCGTGTCATCCACCGTCTTATGCTTATCCGTGGCGTAATCTCGGATATTGACACAATCAAGTGACCACAGCCCGTCTTTTAACGCGCGCCCTGCCAACGATTGCCCCAATGGCCCGGGAAACATCTCCGGAAACAGGGTTAAGACCGTTGCTGACCAAAGTGGCGATGGGGCGGTTGATACGCTCATGATGATGCCTCATCAGGTTTTGTTGAGGTCTCAAACCAAATTGGGTCAACCGACATGGTGATGGTATCACCGCCATCGAATTGAGCATCCGCGTGAAACGGCACCATCACCGGTTTGCCTTTAAGTGGTTTGATCTCCAGCATTTCACCTGCACCGAAATCAAACACACCCAAAACGCGCCCCATATCCCCTTGTTGCGGGTCATGAACCATCGCCCCAATCAGATCAGCGTGATAAATTTCATCATCATCTGTTTGAGGCAAAACTTGGCGGCTCACATAGAACCGCTCGCCTTTCAGGGCTTCGGCTTGATCACGGCTGGTGATGCCCGCAAAAGACGTCATCACCATGCCCTTGACCATGCCTTTTACCGTCAGGTCAAATCGCCGGCCATCTTCCAGAAAAACAGCACCATAAGAGGCGATGTCTTCCGGCTGATCGGTGAAGGCTTTGACCCGCACCAAGCCGCGAACACCATGGGGGGAGGCAACCGCACCAAGACAAACCCGTTCATCGACGCTTTTATCAGATGACGCCATTGATGACGGGTTGGCATCTTGGTTCTTGCGGCCCGATGCCATGATTAACCCTCTGGCTGTTCCTCAGCCTGATCTTCGGCAGGAGCTTCCTCAGCAGGCGCTTCTTCCGCTGGAGCTTCCTCGGCTGGAGCCTCTTCAGCAGGGGCTTCTTCAGCAGGAGCTTCAGCGGCAGCAGCAGCTTCTTCAGCAGCAGCGGCCTCAGCGGCGGCGGCGGCTTCAGCGGCTTCCGCTGCGGCGGCTGCGGCTTCCTCTTCACGTTCCTGACGCTTTTTACCTGGCGCTGATTTCTTTGGCTGTTCCCGAATTTCAGGCGCATCAACAAGGCCAAGACCAGCCATCATTTTTGCCACGCGTTCGGTTGGCTTTGCGCCTTTTGACATCCAGTAAGTCGCGCGCTCACCGTCCAAGGTCAGGCGTTCGGGATGGTCTTTTGGCACCATCGGGTTGTATGAGCCAAGGCGTTCAACAAAACGACCATCGCGTGGTGCTGATGCTTCGGCAACAACAATGCGATAATAAGGACGCTTTTTTGCACCACCACGGGCAAGTCTGATTTTAAGAGCCATGAGATTTTCCTTTCACTACACAGCGATCATTAACAACAATCATTAACGTTTCTTTTTCTTTCCGCCTCTTGGCATCCCTAAACCGGGAAGTCCTTGAGGCATTCCACCACGGCCGCCCAGACCACCAAGGCCAGGCAAACCGCCACCTAAACCACCGCCCATTCCGCCGCCCATATTGGGCATCCCTGAAGGGGGTGTCATTCCATCAGCATCCGGCGCGCCGCCACCGCCGCCGCCGAGCATTTGAGCCAAAGCCGCGGGATTGCCGCCAGTCATTTTGCCCATCCGCTTCATCATCTTGGCCATATCTTGATATTGTTTGACCAATTTATTGACCTCTTGCACGGACGTGCCGGAACCTGCCGCGATGCGTTTGCGGCGTGACGCGTTGAGCAACGCCACCTGCACCCGTTCTCTTTTGGTCATGGATAAAATAATCGCTTCTTGGCGATTGAAATGCCGATCATCAAGGCCGGCGGCTTCGATCTGGCCTTTTAATTTGCCGATCCCGGGCAACATCCCCAGAAGACCGCCCATGCCGCCCATTTTCTTTAATTGGCGCAATTGGCTCAAAAAGTCGTTCATATCAAACTGACCTTTGGCCATGCGCTTGGCCATGCGCTCGGCTTCTTCGGCTTCGATGGTCTCAGCGGCTTTTTCAACCAGACCGACAATATCCCCCATATCAAGGATACGTCCGGCCATCCGTTCAGGGTCAAATTCTTCCAGCGCGTCTTGCTTTTCACCAACACCTAAGAATTTGATAGGACAATTGGTGATCTGCCGCATCGACAGCGCCGCCCCGCCACGGGCATCACCATCGGCACGAGTCAGGATAATACCCGTAATGCCAATCGCGTTATTAAAGGCATCGGCGGTTTGCACCGCGTCCTGACCGGTCATGGCATCTGCCACCAAGAGGGTTTCAATTGGTTTGGCCACACTGCTGACTTCACGGACTTCGGCCATCAAGCCTTCATCAACGGTGGTGCGGCCAGCGGTATCCAGAATCAAAACATCAGAAGATTTTAACTTCGCGGCTTCAAGGGCGCGTTTGGTGATGCTTGCCGGCGTATCGCCATCACGTTCTGGCAAAACATCCACTTCGGCTTCCGTGCCGAGAATTCGCAACTGTTCACGCGCCGCGGGGCGGGTCACGTCAAGGGAAGCCAGCATGACTGATTTTTTATATTTGCCGCGGAGAAGCCGCGCCAATTTACCCGATGATGTTGTTTTACCGCCACCTTGCAGACCAACCATCAAGATCACCGCAGGCGGCGCTTGATTAAGGTTCAGCGGCTCAGCCCCAACAGAATCAGAAGGGCCAAGCGTTTCAACCAGCGCATCATGGACGATTTTAACGACCATCTGCCCTGGCTTCACCGATTTCAGCACATCTTGGCCAATGGCTTTTTCACGAACAGAGGCAACAAAGGATTTGACCACGGGCAAGGCGACATCAGCCTCAAGCAAGGCCAGACGGACATCGCGCAGGGCGGCATCGACATCAGCTTCCGAAAGCGCGCCGCGCCCACGGATATTGTCAAAGACCTGACCTAATTTATTGCTCAACCCTTCAAACATGAAGTGCCAACCTCAACAGTTTATGCGTTCATCTATTCGTTCATTTATTCGTTTCATCAACGTTGCGATAAATCATTCTGCCAAAACGTTATGCCAAAGCAATTTTACGCCTGTGCATGAAACTCATGGACAGACGGAACCCGCTAGGGTCTGGCTTCTGATTTGCCGTTGATGGCTGTTGTTTGCGCTTTAATCAGGGAAAAGTCAAGTCTTTTGGCCATTTGGTGACCTGCTTTTGGGCTTGCGCGCCACCTTGCGCTTAACGGTGATCGCCGTTAGGGTTTCAGAAAGGGTCGGTCATGTTTTTTTATTTGTCCAAAATATTCGCTGTTGTTTTGAATCCTATCCATCTGTTTGTTCTCTTGCTGATGGTCTATGGCCTTTTGTCTTTATGGGCAAACCGCCGCCGCCCCAGCAAAAGAAAATCCCTCATCACCATTCCACGGCTACGGGCGATCACCCTCATTGTAACCGTGTTTGTGGGGTTTAACTTGGCCGTGCCCATTCTGCCGTATCACGCGGTGAAAGCCCTTGAACATCACTTCCCGCAACCAAAAGCCGAAGCCTTAAACCCTGAAGTCATTATCGTCTTGGGCGGCTGGCAAGGGGCAGGGGCGAGTTTCACCTCCCCAGATATACCGCCTATCGGCGGGGCAGGCGATCGGCTGATCGCGGGATTGATTCTGGCCAAAAAATTCCCCGATGCGAAACTCTATTTTCCGGGCGGCTTAAAACTGGATAAAATCGGTGTTTCGGAAAAAGACATCAGCCAAGCGGTGATCACAGGTTTAGGCTTGCCATCATCACAGGTCATCATTGAAGGCGAATCCAGAAACACAGCAGAAAACGCCAGTTACGTCAGGGCCATGATGGGTGATTCCCAAGACGGGCAGGTGGTGCTGATCACCTCAGCATCGCATATGCCCCGCGCCATCGGCAGTTTCCGAAACGCTGGCCTGAACCCCCTTGCCTATCCGGTGGATTATAAAACCCGCGCTGATCAAATGCCGTGGACATTAATCTATAAACAAGGCGGGTCTTTGATGGCGACCGCGTTGCATGAATGGGTGGGGCTTCTTGCCTATTATATGACCGGCCGCACCACCGCGATTTTGCCATCGCCATCACCGCAAGATTAAACGGGTCTTTTTGATTTAATCTTTGGCGGGGAGGCCTGCTAAAGCCCGACCAAAATCTTCAGCGTTAAACGCGTCGAGATCATCCTTGCCTTCACCAACACCAACAGCGTGGATCGGCAAGCCAAATTCTTCCGCCAAGGCCACCACCACCCCGCCGCGGGCACTGCCATCAAGTTTGGTGACAATCATCCCCGTCAGCCCTGCTGATTCTTTAAAGGCCGAGACTTGAGAAATAGCATTTTGACCAACCGTCCCATCCAGCACAATCACCCGATCATGGGGGGCGGCATCATCTTTCTTGGCGATAACGCGGCATATTTTTTCCAGCTCATCCATCAATTCTTTTTTGGCTTGCAGGCGCCCGGCGGTATCAACGATTAAGACATCGGCTTTTTCTTGGATCGCTTGTTCATAGGCTTGATACGCCACCGCCGCCGCGTCACTTCCTGGCTCACCAGAAATGACGGTGGTGCCTGTCCGCTCGCCCCAGATTTTAAGCTGTTCCACCGCCGCCGCGCGGAATGTATCCGCCGCCGCCATGGTGACTTTTAATCCATCCTGCCGCCATTGTTCCGCCAATTTACCCGCGGTGGTGGTTTTACCAGAACCATTGACGCCCACCATCATCACAACATGAGGTTTGAGGTCAGGATCAATCGCAAGTGGTTTGGCCACAGGGGTCAGGATACTGGCGACTTCTTCTGCCAAAGCTTCGCTTAACGTGTCCTGATTAACGCCATCGGGGTAGTCACGCTTGTTGAGGCCCGCCGCCAGACGGCCCGCCGCCGCCACCCCAAGATCAGCCATGATCAACGCGTCTTCAATATCTTCTAAATCACTGGCGTCTAATTTTGGTTTGCCGAAAATAGAAAGATTGGCGGTGATTTTATCCGCCGATTTCCCCAAGCCATCTTTAAGCCGTGAGAACCATGACTTTTTT
>CALFYS010000144.1 GCA_937952245.1 uncultured Alphaproteobacteria bacterium
CTATGATCGAAACCATGATCGAAGCCATCACCCTTTCTTACCCCCATGATTTAGCGGCGTTTATCGCGCTTTGCTTTGTCTTTGCGGGGTTGGTGAAAGGCATTATTGGCATGGGGATGCCGGCTATTTTAATGGTGACGCTGACTTTATTTATCCCGCCGATTGAAGCCATCCCCATCATTGTTCTGCCGATGTTATTTGTGAATGTCTTTCAATTTATGCGCGGGCCATCCCCCATGGCCACCGCCAAGAAATACAGTGTTTTTGCCATCTCGCTGGTGGTGGTGATGATGATCACGGCGGTGAATATCAAAGCCTTCCCCGAAGAAGTGTTATTGACCTCTATTGGCTTGGCCATGGTGCTTTTTGCGGTGCCCAGCCTTTTTGGCTGGCGGTTTCCCGTGGGGCCCAACCCCTTGTGGCAAGTCTTAGGCGGCGGGGCATCAGGGTTGATTGGCGGGTTGAGTTCGGTTTGGTCGCCGCCGGTGGTGATGTATTTGATGGGGCGTAACGTTGGTAAGGATGAATTTATCGGCGCGATTGGCTATATTTTTATGATCGGCAGCGTGACGTTGGCCGTGGCTTTGGGATCCATCGCTATCCTAACCGCTGATATTATTTTGCCGTCGGTGATCGGGTTGGCCTTGACCATGGTCGGCTTCAGAACAGGCGAGATGATCCGCCATAAAATTGATCTGGAGATGTTCCGCCGCTTAATCTTGATCGCGTTTGTGATCATGGGCGGGCGATTGATTTTGATCAGCTTTATTTAAAGACCCAACATTTGCGCCACCATGTTAAAGGCCATGATGCCGTAATTGATCACAATTGATGCGATTTTAATGCCGAAAGCAACGATGGTATCAACAATGCCCATCAATTCTTCAACAACGTTAATATCATCATATTCCATAAGTCACCCACCTGATTAAAACAACTTTCGGCTCAGGATTGTCTTCTACCATATTCGATTATGATATACCATCACGACCGATTAATATCGGCAATTCATCAACAGGATCACCGCGCATGACCCAAACTATGCTTTTAGACGAAATCAAATCACGCTGTCTGGCGCTCACCGATGGTGAAGATGATGCTATCGCGATTATGGCAACCATCGCGGGTGAGTTGTTTCACGGGGTGGATGGTTTTGATTGGGTGGGGTTTTATCGGGTGACCGCCCCGGGGATGCTGAAGATTGGGCCGTATCAAGGCGGGCATGGCTGTTTGCAAATCCCATTTGATCGCGGTGTTTGCGGGGCGGCGGCACGGCTGAAACAAACGCAATTGGTCGATGATGTTGAGGCTTTCCCCGGGCATATCGCGTGCAGCAGTTCAACACGGTCTGAATTGGTGGTGCCGTGTTTTGACCGTCAAGGTGAGGTTTTTGCGGTGTTGGATATTGATAGCGATCAAGCGGCGTTTTTCACCAAAGACCATCAAGTGTTTTGTGAAGAATTATTGGCGGCTGTTTTTGCCGAATAAATCAGCGTTATCCCCTACAAAAACCCGCGCAAAAAGAAAGGGAGCAACGCTCCCTTTCCGTGATTTCTTAAAAACAGGATACGGTGGTTATTTGGCGCTGATGAGGCTGCCCACCATGCCGCAATTAAACCCTGTAAAACCTGTTCTTACCATTCCATCACTAGACATTGGACCACCTCCTCTCGATTGTTAACGTTAATTTAACCTTAACATCAATCGCGGTGGCGGCAATCCCTTTTTACGCCTTCTTAAGATCGTTTGATCAAATAGGCTTACTGGTCGTGATTATGGTCGTGGTTATGGTCTGATGACTTTTTGTGGCCACCCATGATTTTCTGAACAGGGATGGTCATGGTCAATGGCCCTGCGTTTTCAAAATCAAGGCTGATGGTGGCTTCATCGCCGGCTTTGGGCTTGTCGGTCAACCCCATGAACATTAAATGAAGCCCACCCGGTTGAAGCATCACCGAACCGCCGGCTGGGATGGTCAACACCCCGTCAATTGGGCGCATTTTCATGACGTCATTAACCACTTCCATGGTGTGAATTTCGCTTTTCTTCGCGCCGTTGTAGCTGACCGATACCAGCGCTTCGTCTTGGGTGCTGGTGTTGGTGATGGTCATATAAGCCGCGGTGACTTTACCGCCAGGGAGCACCGCCCGCATCACCGCGTCTGAAATCATCAGGCTGCCGTGGTGGATATGGCCGTCCATCGCGTAAACAGCTTTGGTTGAAATGGCGCTTGTCATGGTGATGACAATCGCAACCAAGGTGAGGGCAAGAGAGCGTAATGATAGCATTTGTTTTTCTCAGGCGTTCGGGTTTATGCCGCGCGTTATTAATGTTGCTGTCTTTATCAATGGAATTGTTGTGATGGTCAAGGTATAGATAAAGGCATCACAACGTTTTGAACAAAGAAAAACCCAATCCATGCATATTGTCATTTCCACCTTTGCCATACCCGATAATGTCAGCCGTGATGATTTGATTGAAAAGTTTAATCAATCGGCGCCGATTTACAGGGATTTAGAAGGCTTGATCAGCAAACATTACCTGTTGGGGGATGGGGCGGATACCGCGGGCGGGGTCTATGTTTTTGAAGATCGCGCCGCCGCCGATGCGTGGTTCACCGATGAAAAAATCGCATGGGCGGAAGAACGCTTTGGCCAAATTACCCTTCAGCATTTTGATGTGCCGATTAATCTGACCACCTCACCACCGTCTATCAATACCCATGAAAAAGGATAAATCCATGACCGCAGTAACACTTCTGGATGGCGGGTTAGGCCAAGAAATTTCCAAACGTTCAGGCAAAAGCGCCCACGCGCTTTGGTCGGTTAAAGTCATGATGGAACAACCGGCGATTGTCGAAGATGTTCACCGTGCTTTTCTTGATGCGGGGGCTGATGCCTTGACGGTCAATTCCTATACCACCACGCCGTCACGTCTGGCGCGGAACGGTTTTCCGGAATGGTTTGATGATGCCCAACAACTGGCGTTGCGATTGGTCAATAACGCGCGGGATCAAGCTGACCGTCCTGTTCAGGTGACGGGCTGTTTGCCGCCATTGGTGGCGACTTATGTCACCGAAGAAAGCAAACCTTACGAAGGGTCATTAGAAGAATACCGCAAGATTTGCGCCCATCAAGGCGAACAGGTTGATGTCATGTTTATTGAGACCATCGGCATTATCGCTGAGGCCATGGCCGCGATTGATGCCGCTAAGGAAACCGGCAAGCCTGTTTATCTGGGCTATACCATTTCCGATGATGGCTCCAACACGCTTCGTTCGGGGGAACGGCTGGAAGACGCGGCAGAAGCAGCGGCGGAACGTGGCGTGGCGGGGATCATGATCAATTGTTCCATCCCCGAAGCGGTGACCAGCGCCATGCCGATTTTGGCCAAAACAGGGGTGCGCTTTGGCGGATATGCCAATGGCTTCACCTCCATCGAAGCCTTGCGCCCCGGCGGTAATGTTGATTCCCTTGAAGCCCGCAAAGATTTAAACCCCGAAGCCTATGGTGAATTTGTCCGGCAATGGCTGGACCACGGGGCGAGCATTATCGGCGGGTGTTGTGAAGTGGGGCCTCAGCATATTGCCTATCTGAATAAAATGTTGAATGATGAGAATGTTGAAAGGCAAGCTCTTTAAGCGGGCGCTTTTACGTGGTGCTTTAATGTTGGTTTTATAAAGGTTCGACCATGCCCTTAGATCAATTGGCAAATGTGATTGATTTGGATCGTCATCCGATCACCGACCCTGATTTTATCCAGCGGTTGAAATCTGCCCTTGATCAAGATGGTGTTGTCACCTTGCCGGGGTTTTTAACGCCTACCGCTTTGGCTGAAATGATCCGCGCCGCCGAACAAGAACAGCATCAGGCGTTTTTTACCCAAGGCACCCATAATGTTTACCTGACCCCTGTTGATGAAAGCCTGCCGGAAACCCATGCTTTTAATCGTCAGGTGGCCTCATCAAAAGGCTGCATCACCACCGATCAAGTGCCGCCCGATTGCGGCTTGCATGATATTTATCACGCCCCAGAATTTCAGCAATTTATCGCTGATGTTGTGGGCGAACCTGCGATTTATCCTTATGCCGACCCGTTATCTTCGATCAATATCCATTACGCGTCGGCGGGGCAGGAATTGGGCTGGCATTTTGACAATTCCAGCTTTGCCATCACGCTGTTGTTGCAAGCCCCGAAAGATGGCGGGGTGTTTGAATATGTCAAAGACCTGCGGGATGCCGACCAAGGTGAGATGAATTTTGATGGGGTTGATGCTGTTCTTGACGGGAAGACCACGCCTGAAATTTTGACCATTGACCCGGGAACATTGGTGTTGTTCAGAGGGCGCAATGCCATGCACCGCGTCACCCCCACCATTGGCGACCGCACCCGTTATTTGGTGGTGTTGGCCTATAACAGCCAGCCAGGCATCGCCCTTTCAGAAAACGCGCGGATGACGTTTTACGGCCGCTTGGGTTAAGCCCTGTCAGAGATAATTCAGATTATCCCTAAACAGTAATGACTGTCCCCAGATCACTTTTTTCCAACAGCTCAAAAGCATAGCCGCCAATGGCGGTATCCTGCGCCCCTGTTCCCGTCAGGTCACAAATCGTGATCTCGTCATCATGGGCGCGGGCTTGGGCATCGCCATTGATGACCTGTCCCAATTCAATAGGTTGATGCGGCAGGGATAAACCTGATGCCAATGCCGCCCGCCATTCGCCTAAAATTTCAACTTGCGAAAAGCGATCACAAATATAGCGATCCGCCGCCACAATCGCCGCGGGATCAATTTCATTTTTCTCCCCTTGGTCTGATCCCATGGCGGTGATGTGCAACCGTGGATGCAGCCATTCCGCTTGAACAACAGGTTCAGTGGCAGGGGTGGTGGTGATGACCAATTGGCTGGAGCGGACAGCGGTTTCAGCATCGGCGGTTTCAACCGTCACCTTGTCGTCAAAATAGAGGTTCAGGTCATCGGCGCAGGCCTTGGCATGGCCAGCATTGCGGCCAGCGACCAACAATCGGCTAAAGGGACGTTCCAGAAACGCCGCTTGCGCCTGCAATCGGGCTTGGATGCCGGAGCCAATCACCGCCGCGGTTTCAACCACAGATGGGGCAGAAACTCGCGCCGCTAACCCGCCCGCCGCCGCGGTTCGGACATCGGTTAAATAGCCATTATCCATAAACAAGGCTTTGATCAGCCCTGTTTGGGCGGCAAAATACACCACCAACCCGTTCAAACTGGGCAAGCCCAATTGCGGGTTGTTGAAAAACCCTGGGGAGATTTTGAGGGCAAAACCATCCATCCCCGGGACATAGGCTGTTTTGACATCAACCTCACCATGATGCTCGGCGATCACCATGGAAAGAATGGGCGGCATCACAACCTTGCCTTGGCTAAGCTGTGCGAAAGTTTCCGCCATCAGGTCAATCATCCCTTGGTCAAGGGTAATGACTTGGCGCAATTCGCTTTCGGTATAAAGTTTCACATCATAGGCCATAAGGCGCCCCTTTAATCACTGTATCCCCAAGGCGGACATCTTGGCCGGAGACAATTTGGGTGAACATATGCATATCCAGATTACGGCCAGTAATAATCGCCGCCATGGGTGGTTTCGCGCGGGTGATTTTGCCGCTCATCAACGCGGCGATTCCCACCACACACGCGCCTTCGGCCACAATCCGGTCTTCATAATAGAGCTGTTGCATGGCGCGATAGATTTCGTCTTCGGTGACCAGCACAATTTCATCCAAGTAATCGCGGCACATCTGGAACGAATATTGGTTATCAAGGCCAATCCCGCCGCCTAAACTATCAGCAAGACTGCTAAATTCTTCGACTTCAACAGGGTTGCCCGCGGTGATGGAAGCGTGCATGGATGCCCCGCGATCCATGCTGATGCCGATCACTTTGATCGAAGGTTTGATGGTTTTCGCCGCCAGCGCGATCCCCGCCGCCAATCCGCCGCCCGAAAGCGGTACTAAAATAGTTTCCAGATCAGGGCGTTTTTCCAGCAATTCGATGCCAATCGTGCCTTGCCCCGCGATGACATGGCGATCATCAAAAGGGGAGATGTCGATATAGCCTTCCTCGCGGCATAACCGTTCGACCTCCAGCGCGGCCTCGTCTTGGGATTGGCCGATGATACGCGCCTCTGCCCCCAGCGCGCGAATTCCATCAACCTTAGCTTGCGGAACAAGCGATGACATACAGATCACCGCTTTCATGCCGCGTTTTGCGGCGGCAAAAGCCACCCCGCGCCCATGATTGCCTGTTGAAAAACACGTCACCCCGGGAACATCTTGGGGCAGGGCGGCAATGGCGGTCATGGCGCCTCTGATCTTGAACGCCCCGATGGGCTGCATATTTTCAAGTTTCAGCAAAAAATCACCGCCTGTATGGGCGGTCATGAAAGGCGACGGCACTAATGGTGTCTGGTCGGCGATGCCGGCGATCACCTTCTGGGCGGCTTTAATATCTTCAATGGAAATCTCGGTACTGGAAATGTCGGTGCTGGCCATGATGATTCTCGTTGTTCAATGCAACCTTAGCCTAACCAACCCTAAAAACCCTGACAATTGTTGTTTTAACTTTGTTTTGGAAAATATTGAAGCGAAGACCAGCCGAGTTAAAAAACTATGAAAACTTGTGAAAAAATATTTCTTTACTGATTTTCACAAATTTGTTAATAATAATGAAATTGATTCAGCAAAGGTGAACCTGATGCAATTTAATAGCGAAGTTAGAAAGCGTGTCACTGACCTGCATATTTTCCTCCATAAGGCTGAGGCGTATTTGCCGGAATGCCAGAATGGCGATGAATTTGTGGCCAAAGTCTTTGATGCTTTTGAAAATAAGCCTCGTTTTCTTTCCAACGAAGAATGTGAAGAAATGCTGTTGGAAATTTGGAAAGCGCATAAAGATGGCCGCCTGCCATCCTAATCAGGCTTAACGTAACTTTTATTGATCCGCCCAAAGTTGTTGATAAAAGGCGGCCTTTTCGGGCGCGTAAAATTCACTATCTTCCTGCAGATGCAGCATGGCCAAGGCCCGGGCGGACCACACAACCCCCATATCAAACGCTTGATTAAGGGCGGCATGGGCGGCTGTTAAATCTTGTTCGCCCCCTTCACCCACCAAATGAAACACCCCAAGGGCGAAAACCCCCGCCGGATAGCGCATATCGGCTGATTTGTTAAAATGCTCAAGGGCGTTATCAATCTCACCCGCCGCCAAATACCCCCGCCCCAATTGCAACAGCAAACGTCCTTTTACCATCGGGTCTTGGTTGATCTGGTCTTGCACCGCAAGATCATTCAGCGCCTGAAGGCAAGTTTTGATCACGGCATCGGCTTGAAGATCATCAAAATCCACTGGATCAGATGTCGCCATAGGGTCAGCCTCCAATGCCGCCAGTTGATCGCATCGCGCCATATCCGCCGCCGCGTCATGGGCGTTGATGGCTGTGCCAAAAATAAAAACTGCCATGGCGGTGATGATCAAAGGGGTCGGTTTCATGACTTTGAAATAGCTCAAAAATTCAGAAAATCGAGCGGCCTTGAGGGGCGATAATTGCATTTCATGTGATTTCGTAAAAATGTCATCAAGTGATTGGTCAATGTCTTTACAACACAGTGATTGATTCCGTTGTGTTTTTATTGCTAGGGTTGCTCATCTAAATGGAGGATTAAATGAATTTAAAAACTACACTTCGCACCGCGGGTGTTGCTCTTGGTTTTGTTGCCGCGGCAGCACTGCCTGCAAATGCTGCTGATCTCAGCGGTAAGACTGTTGAATGGACAATTCCGTTCTCTGAAACTGGTGGTTCAGCGAAATGGGCGAATTTCTTTGCCCCGCTTCTTTCTGAACATATGGCTGGCAACCCTAATGTTGTTGTCAAGTTTATGCCTGGCGCGGGTTCAACCAAAGGCGCCAACTGGTTCCAAAAGCAAAAGCACGTTGATGGCACCACCATGTTCGGTTCATCTGGTTCAACCCAGTTCCCATACCTGCTTGGTGACCCTCGTGTTCGCTATGAATACAAAGATTGGATTCCAGTAATGGCTTCTGGTACAGGCGGCGTTGCTTACCTGAACCCTGAAGATGCCAAAATGTTTGACGGCACAGCCAATAACCTGAAAGGCAAGACTTTTGTGTATGGTAACCAAGGCGCGACTCGCCTTGACCTGATCCCTGCCTTGGCTTGGGATATGCTGGGCATGAATGTTGAGCACGTCATGGGTATCAAAGGCCGTGGTGATGGCCGCAAGATGTTTGAAAGTGGTGAAGCCACCATCGATTACCAGACATCATCTTCATATCTGAAGAACGTTGCGCCAATGGTCGAAGAAGGCAAAGCTGTCCCAATGATGACTTGGGGTTCACTGGCCGCCAATGGTGATATTGTTCGTGACCCAACCTTCCCAGACATTCCAACTTTCAAAGAAGTTTGTGATGCCACTGATGGTTGTGAAACTTCAGGTGAAGCATGGGACGCATGGAAAGCCTTCTTTATCGCAGGTTTCCCAGCCCAGAAACTGGCGTTCTTGCCGGGGGATACACCGCAAGATGTTGTGAATGCTTACACAGCCGCGTTTGCTGATGTTCAGGCACGTTCAGACTTTGCTAAGATTTCAGCAAAGCGTCTGGGTAAATACCCGATGTATGTCGGTGATGATGCCCAAGCCGCCCTTAACGGCGCGCTGCAAATCTCACCTGATGCCAAAGCCTATGTTGTTGGCTGGCTGAAGGATAAGTTCGGCGTTTCACTGAACTAAAATATTTTGGGTCCCTCCACCTTCGGGTGGGGGGATTTCTCTTATGCAAGTTTTTATTGATGCCATCCCTTTTCTTGTTGATGCTTGGCGGTTGATCCTTGATCCAACCGTCTTGTTGTATTTGCTCGGCGGCGTTGTCATGGGGCTTTGTATTGGCGTCTTCCCCGGGCTTGGCGGCATCGCGGGCCTGTCTTTGATTCTGCCCTTTATGTTTGGCCTTGATCCGATTTACGGTCTGGCGCTGATGATCGGGATGGTGGCCGTGGTGCCAACATCAGATACATTCGCTTCTGTCTTGATGGGCATCCCCGGGTCATCCGCATCGCAAGCCACGGTTCTTGATGGCTTTCCCATGGCGAAAAAAGGCCAAGCGGCGCGAGCCTTATCCGCTGCCTTCAGCGCGTCGTTATTCGGCGGGTTGGTTGGCGCGTTCTTTTTGACCTTCTTTATCTTAATCGCCCGCCCCATTGTTCTGGAATTCAAATCCCCTGAATTGTTGATGGTGTCCATCTTTGGGCTTTCCATGGTTGGCATTTTGGCGGGGCGGATCGCGCTCAAAGGTTTTGTCGCCGCTGGCTTGGGGATGTTGGTGGCGTCTATTGGTGAAGGCCCGTTTAATGGTGAGTTGCGGATGTCGAGCTATGATTATCCGTATTTGGTCGATGGGCTGAAATTGGTGATTGTCGGGCTTGGTATTTTCGCCATCCCTGAAATTGTCGCGTTGTTAAGAAAAGACCAAGCGATTGCTGATCGCGCGCCATTAGGGGCAGGCTGGCTGCATGGGGTGAAGGATTGGTGGCAGAACAAATGGCTGTCGATGCGCTGCGCGTTGATTGGCGTTGTTGTTGGCGTTATCCCCGGGCTTGGCGGGTCGGTGGTGGATTGGATCGCCTATGGGCATACGGTGCAAACAACCAAAGACAAATCGAAATTTGGCCAAGGGGAAGTCAGGGGCGTTGTCGGGCCTGAAAGCTCCAACAATGCCAAAGAAGGCGGTGGTTTGGTGCCCACTCTATTATTCGGCATTCCCGGTTCAGGGTCGATGGCCATCTTTATTGGCGCGTTATCGCTGCTGGGGTCAGGTGAATTGGAAGTCGGCCAATCCATGCTGAAGAATAATCTCAATTACACCTATTCGATTGTTTGGATGCTGGCGCTGGCCAATATCTTTGGGACGATTTTATGTATTGGCCTGTCGGGTCAAATCGCCAAAATCACCAGCATTCGCTTTGCCTTAATCGCGCCGTTTATCTTTATGATCATCGCGTTTGCGGCGTTTCAATCAGGCCAGAATTTGATGGATCTGGTGGCGTTATTTGCCATTGGTCTCTTGGGTATTTTGATGCGGCGGTTTGATTGGTCGCGGCCAGCGTTTTTGATCGGTTTTGTCTTGGCCAATCCGGTTGAAAACTATGCCAATAACGCCAACCAAATCGCGGGGATACGGTTCCGTGAAAGCATGGAAGCGGGGCTGGCGTATATCTTCAGCCCGATTGTTCTGACGCTGATCTTGATCACGGTGATCTCTGTTGTGGTTGGTTTAAGGCAATCGAAGAGCATCATGGCGGAAGGGGCGGTGACCTCAGGCAAGAAACGCGCGCCCATGGTGTTTTTGATGGCGGTCATGGGCTTTATTATCTATGCGCTCGTCAATCTGGCGTCGATTCCCGATTATGCTTTTGTTGATGCGGTTTTCCCATTGTTTGTGGCGTCTGTCTCCTTTGTGGCAGGGCTTATTTTATTCGTGCAGATGATGCTGAAACCAGAAGGCGACGCGGTGTTTGCCGATCGCGCGGCGGAGGCCGAAGAACAAGAGATGCGCTTTAAACTCTGGCCAACATTAGGCTGGTTCGCGGGTTTGTTATTAGCAACGTCTTTGGTTGGCTTTATTCTGGCCTTGGCTGGGTTTTTAGTGTTGTTCTTCCATTTCAGGGCGCAGCTTAAGCCTTTCCAAACCGTGATCTTATCGGTGGCAGGCGTTGTCTTTATGTGCGGCATGGCATGGCTGTTGAACCGTGATTTCCCGCCGGGCTTGTTGCAGCATTATGTGACCTTGCCATGGCCATTGACGTAAGGGTTGGCATCAGGTGTTTGTTGTGAGGATTGCAAGATGACGCAGACAGGAATTCCTTATTTTTTCATGCGGGGCGGGTCATCACGAGGGCCCTATTTTAACCGCCATGATTTGCCCGAAGACCGGGATCAATTGGCAGAAGTGCTGATCGCGGCTGTTGGCTCTGGCCATCCGCTCAATATTGATGGTATCGGCGGCGGCAATGCCGTTACCACGAAAGTCGCGATGCTATCGCGTTCTGATGATGATTGGGCTGATGTTGATTATTTCTTTGCCCAAGTCAGCGTTGAAGACAGGTTGGTGGATTATAAACCCACCTGCGGCAATATCCTTTCAGGGGTTGGTTCGGCCGCTATTGAGATGGGGTTGGTCACGCCGCAAGGGGATGTGACGGATATTAAAATTCGCGCGGTGAATACTGGCGCGCGGGTTCTGGCACGGGTCGCCACGCCATCGGGTCAGGTCACTTATGATGGGGAGACCGCGATTGATGGCGTTCCCGGCACCGCCGCCCCTGTTGAATTGAATTTCATGGATGTGGCGGGGTCTTCTACTGGCGCGTTTTTACCCACCGGCAATCGGATTGATGAATTTGAAGGCATTGAGGTGACCTGCATGGATGTGGCCATGCCATTGGTGATCGCAAGGGCGGCTGATTTTGGGCTCACCGGTGAGGAATCCGCCGCTGAACTTGATGATAACCGTGACTTTTTTGCCAAGATGGAATCTGTCCGTATCGCCGCTGGTCACGCCATGGGGATGGGGGATTGTAGTCAATCGGTGACGCCTAAATTCGGCTTGATGGCACCGCATCCTGACCACGGTCACGTCACCACCCGATATTTCATGCCGTGGAAGACGCATCCCACCATGGCGGTTACCGGCAGCCAGTGTTTGGCCTCATGCGCGCTGACCCCGGGGACAATCGCCGATGGGATGATGGCGATCCCCAATGGCAAGCCGGTTACCGTCACTTTGCATCACCCCATGGGGACGATGGATGTGGTGGTTGATTACGATATTGCGGATGGCGTGTTTAAGCATCATTCCGCGGGGTTGATCCGCACCTGCCGGAAATTGGCCGAAGGTCGTGTTTTTATTCCATCATCAGTATGGGCAGGATAAATGAAAGTCGCGGTTCTGGATGATTGGTTTGATACCTTGAGGCATTTGCCTTGCTTTCGTCATCTTGATGGTTTTGACGTTGATGTCTTCACCGATCATGTGACGGAAACAGCCGCTTTGGTGGAACGCTTAAAAGATTACGATGCCATCACGTTATTTCGGGAACGGACGGCAATAACGGCGGAATTGGTTGAACAATTGCCGCGATTAAAATTGATCTCACAACGCAGTGTTTACCCGCATATTGATATTGACGCCTGCACCAAACACGGGATTCTGGTCTGCTCCAACCTTCATGGCAGCACACCGCCTTATGCCGCCGCTGAACATACATGGGCGTTGATCATGGCGGGGATGCGGGATCTGCCACAGCAAATGGCCAGCCTGCAAAAAGGCGAATGGCAAATCGGCGTGGGCAAAACATTAAATGGCCGTGTTCTGGGGCTTTATGGTTATGGGCGGATCGCCAAGCAGGTCGCGATTTACGCCAAAGCTTTTGGCATGAAGGTGGTCTGGTGGGGGTCAGAAGATGGCCGCGCCCGCGCCCAAGCCGATGGTGAGACCATTGCCAGCAACCGCCACGCGTTCTTTGCTGAACCTGATGTTGTCAGCGTTCATGTCAGGATGAAGCCTGAAACCAAAGGGCTGATCACCGCCGAAGATTTGGGTGCCATGCGGCGTGATGCGCTGTTTGTGAACACATCACGGGCAGGGCTGATCGAAAAAGAAGCGTTGTTGGCGGCGTTGAATAATGGCCGGCCGGGTCGCGCCGCTGTTGATGTTTTTGATCAAGAGCCGATCACATGGGCGGATGATCCCTTGGCCTGTCATCCGCATATCATCGCCACCCCCCATATTGGCTTTGTCACCGAAGATGAGCTGGATATGCAGTTCAGTGATATTTTTGAACAGGTGGCGGCGTTTCACCAAGGCCAACCTCAGCATATGATCAACCCTGAGGTTTTGGATTAAACCCTTGGGGGTAATCCCATCTAAGGTTTCCGCCATAACCGGACGGCAATCGCGGGCATGGCCAGAAAGATCATGATCACCCTGATGGTGTGATGAAACGCGATAAAGGCTATATCAAAACCAAAGATCACCGCCAGCAACGTGACTTCATAAAGCCCGCCAGGGACGAAGGCCAACCATACTTCCAGCACCGTAATGCCTAAAGCATAGGCGATCATCACCGCGGCGGTGAAATACAATGTCAGAATCATGGTTGTGTTGATGGCGGCATCTTTTAAATAGACCATCAATTCCGCCACTTTGACTTGCGCCAATCGCGCGCCAACACCGCCGCCAATGGCCAATTGCGCCAGCATGACGAATTCATAAATCCGCGGAATATTGACCAATCCCGCGGCATGGCAGGCGGCGCTTAACAACACCGGCCCCAACAAATGAGGCATGGGCATCCGGATCATTCGCGCCAAGATAAACCCGCCAAGGGCGATCAAGATAAAAGACGCCAAATCTGAATGGTTTAAATCCAAAATCCCCGGCATGGAGCTGAGCAATTCATTGGAGTTTTGAACCGCGTCTTCGCCTTCGATTGCGGCCAGTAATAAAGGCGTGGAGATAAAGACAAAAGCCACTCGGATCAAATGAAACAAAGCGACAATGTAATCTTTTTCCACCATCTCTCGTGCCATGACAATCGCTTCGGCTTGCCCCCCGGGGATGGCGCATAACACCGCGGTGACAGGTTCGTATCGCCGGATACGGGTTAAAAACAGATAGCCGATAATGGAAACAATGGCTGTCACCACCATCATGGCGATCACCGTGGGGGCATAGGCGATTGTTCTTGCGATCAAATCGCCTTGAAAGAAACTGCCGATAAAAACCCCTAAGCCCAACACCACCGGAACGTGAAACCAGCGCGCCACCCCCAAATGAGGCTGTAATCCTTTAACACTTCCGCCGATAAACCAAACCCCAAACAAACTGCCCATCAAAAACGGGGCGGGGACATTGATGTTCAAAAACACCCATCCCGTGATGCCAGCGATCAAAAACGTCAACGCCATTTTTTGAAGATCATTTTTGATGGTATTGAAATTGGTCGTGTTGGGCATTGAATTAATCGAGGTCTTTTGTTGAGGGGTTGGCCATCAGGTGCAATCGTGCCTCCAACCCATTCATCAAATGGGTTTTCATGGCCTGTTCCGCGCCCTCAGCATCGCCTTTTTGCAGAGCATGGTTGATGGCGTTATGTTCGTGCTGGATGTCATGAACACGTTCGGGCAAGGAATAGGCCGTCACCCCCAGCAGGATTAATAACCGTGATAAGCGTTCAAAACTTTCGGTCAAAAAGGGGTTGTTGGCGGCGGCCAGAATACTGGCGTGGAACTTTGAGTTAATCTCCGCCAGTTGATCAGGTTCAGCGCCGTGATCAATCCTTCTGTTTTCCTCTTGATTGATCGCATCAATGACGTTTCGTTCGGCGATGCTGGCACGTTTGGCGGCTTGGAACGCGGCCATGCCCTCAAGGGTGGCGCGCATTTCATAAAGGTTATTCACCGCGCTCCAATCCAGTTGCCGCACCCGAATGCCATCATCATCATGGGCAAGGATGCCATCTGCTTTCAACCCTGCCATGGCTTCCCGCAACGGGGTTCGGCTGACTGACAATTGCTGGGTTAATTCTGTTTCGATTAATCGCGTGCCGGGGGGCAGGTCACGGGCGGCAATGGCGGCTAAAATCATATGGCGGATGCGTTGCGCCATGGCCTGTTTATCGCCAAATCGCGCCGTAATTTCTTGCTGATAATAAGGCCAGTTGACCATGGGTTATCCTTAACTTTGGGTTGACAGATCATGACTGTCACCGTATCAGTATACAAATGTATACAAATAAAGAAATCATTTTTTCAACCGCTTGGGATGTGGTGGTGATCGGCGCGGGGAATGCGGGTCTTTGTGCCGCCATCACCGCCGCAGAAGCCGGATGTTCGGTATTGGTTATTGAAGCCGCTCCAAAAGATATGCGCGGCGGCAATACCCGCCATACCCGCAATTTGCGGGCAATGCATGATGAACCCACCGATGTTTTGACCGATGCCTATACGTTTGAAGAATATTTCGATGATTTGATGCGCGTCACAAAAGGCATCACCAATCAAGAATTAGCCGCATTAACCTTGCGGGAATCAAGCGCTTTAACCGCATGGTTATCAGAACGAGGCGTTCGGTTTCAACCCGCGTTATCGGGGACATTAAACCTTGGCCGCACCAACGCGTTTTTTCTGGGCGGCGGGCGTGCTTTATTAAACGGGCTTTGCCGTCATGCTGAAAAAATCGGTGTTCATCTGATTTATGATGCGCCGGTGGATAGTCTTGATATTGATGATGGGTTTTGCCGGGGGTTAACGCTGGAAGGGGATACGCGCGTCATTCATGCCAAGAAAGTCATCACCACCGCCGGCGGGTTTGAAGCCAATCTGGATTGGCTGGCCGAAGGTTGGGGGGATGCGGCGAAAAACTTTTTGGTGCGCGGCACGCCTTACAACAAAGGCCATATGCTGAAAGATTTGATTGATCAGGGGGCGAAGCCTGTTGGTGAATTGGATCAATGCCACGCCGTTGCCATTGATGCCCGAGCGCCAAAATATGATGGCGGGATTGCCAGCCGGATTGATGGCGTGCCGTTTAGTTTGGTGGTCAATAAAAACGCCGAACGCTTTTATGATGAAGGTGAAGATTTCTGGCCAAAACGCTACGCCATCTGGGGGCGTTTGGTGGCCGCTCAGCCGGATCAAATCGCTTATGCGCTGTTGGATTCAGATGGGGTGAAACGGTTTATGCCCTCGGTCTTCACCCCCATTACCGCCGATACAATCGAAGGCCTTGCTGAGGCGCTTTCGCTTGACCCTAAAGCCACGGCAAAGACCGTCGCCGCCTTTAACGCCGCTTGCCCCGAAGGGCCGATTGACCAATCCATTCTTGATGGAAAATCCACCCAAGGGTTGCGCCCTGAAAAAACCAATTGGGCCGCGCCTGTCATGAAACCGCCATTCTATGGTTTTCCTCTCCGGCCGGGGATTACCTTTACCTATATGGGGGTTGAGGTGAATGACCATGCCCAGATTATCTTCAATGATGGCAAGCCCGCGGGCAATCTTTACGCCGCTGGTGAAATCATGGCGGGCAATGTCTTAGGGCAGGGCTATCTGGCGGGTATCGGCATGACCATTGGCGGTGTTTTCGGCCGTATCGCAGGCAGAGAAGCTGCTCGAACCCTTAACAAATCAGTGGAATAACACCCATGAACTTACTTGATCTTGCCCAAAAAGACGCGAATGACATGGCCAGCCCCCATGATGAGCATCATGACCATGCCAGCCATGAAGAAACCCGCCGCATCATGCAGATTTGCAACGCTTGTCGGTATTGCGAAGGGTTTTGCGCGGTCTTTCCGGCCATGGAAAGACGGCGAGAGTTTGATATAAGCGACACGGCTTATCTGGCCAATTTATGCCATAACTGTGGGGCGTGTTACCACGCCTGCCAATATGCCCCGCCCCATGAATTCGCGGTGAATGTGCCGAAGACCTTGGCGGAACGGCGGGTGGATAGTTACGCCGATTACGCTTGGCCACCGGCCATGGGGCGTGTCTTTGAAAAAAATGGTTTGCTTGTTTCTATGGTGATGGTGGTCAGCCTGTCTCTGGCGGTTGGGTTGATGCTGGCCATGATCAATCCAGCGTTGTTCTGGGGCGTGCATCTTGGTGAAGGGGCGTTTTATCAGATCATGCCGCATACGGTGATGGCGGGCATTCCATTGGTGATCACCTCCTTTGTGCTGTTGAGTTTTATCCTCAGTTGGCGGCAATATTGGCGCGCGACTGGGGTTAAGTTTGGCGGTATGCGTGCCCTTGTTGACGCGGTCTCCGCCAGTGCCAGTTTGCGCTATCTTGGCGGTGATAACGCTGGCGGCTCCCCGGGCTGTCCTTCTGCGGATGACCGTTCCAGCAATGCCCGCAAACATTATCACCATCTGACATTCTATGGGTTCATGATGTGCTTTGCCTCAACATCATTGGGGACGATTTATCATTACGCGCTGGGGCGGGAAGCACCTTACGGGTATTTTGAATTGCCGGTGGTGTTGGGCACGGTCGGCGGGATTATTCTGTGCATCGGCACGGCAGGGTTATGGGTTGAAAAACGCCGCATGGAACCCGCGGTTAAGTCTTGGAAAACCTTGGGCATGGATTACGCGTTCATCGCCTTGTTGTTTTGGGTCAGCTTGACGGGATTGATCTTGCTGGCCTTGCGGGAGACATCATTGATGGGGTTAACCTTGGCGATCCATCTTGGGTTTGTTTACGGATTCTTTTTGGTCTTGCCGTTTTCAAAATTTGTCCATGGGCTGTATCGTTTTGCCGCCCTGATCCAAAGCGCCAGCGAGAGCAAA
>CALFYS010000145.1 GCA_937952245.1 uncultured Alphaproteobacteria bacterium
GGGGTTAAGTCTTCTCCGCTGATCAATGTTCTAACACACACGCGCCACGGTGCTGACCGTGATGGTTGCCGCTCCGGCTCGCTTTAAACGTCGGGCGGCGGAAGAAAGGCTGGCGCCAGTGGTCAGCACATCATCGATGATCAAAATATGTTTGCCTTTGATGCGGTGCTGTTGATCTTCTGGGACATGAAACGCCCCGCGCATGGCGGCAATCCGCTGGGCTTTGGATTTTTGCCCTTGCGGCGCGGTGGCTTTCCGGCGGATCAGGATTTTCGTATCCATGACGCGGCCACCACCATGGATCGCCAAGATTTGCCGCGTTAATTCCGCCGATTGATTAAACCGTCTTTTGAAAAACCGCCGGCGATGCAACGGCAGGGGGAGGATGAAATCCGCTTTGTCGATCAACGGCAGAGTTTTCGGCGCCATCATCCGTGCCAGCACAGGGGCAATATCTTGCCGATCCCCATGTTTCAGGGCAAGGATCAGATGCCGCGCGGGATCAGCGTAAACAAGGGCGGAAACCGCATGGTCAAAATCAGGCGGATCCATCAAGCATTGACCACAGACGTGCCCTTTTAAGGGATCTATCATGGGAATATCAAACGGCACGCCGCATTGATGGCAGGCTTGCGCTGAAATCAGTTTCAAATCCACCCAACATTGGGAACATAACCCGCGATCCGTCACCATCGCATCACAAACGGGGCAAAGATGCGGGGCGATTAATTGTTCAATTAAATTGAAGGCGGTTAAGGTGAAGGCGGGGCGGAACATGATCGGAGCAAGGCTCATTTGATGGTTGATTTTCATTCATTCGGTATCATGACAGAAAGAGGTTAAGATTTCGTGAACTTGAAGCCCTATCGGTGCAATTTACCCTTGCCTTTTGACCTTCAATCGCCATGCTGTGGCCATGACTGATTTGCATCAAAACCCCCCTGAGGCCTTAATTGATGATAGGGCGCATATCCGCAACCGTGATCGGGCGGCGGCAAATTTTGATCAATTTGATTTCCTGAAACAAGCGGTCACCGAACGCATCATGGATCGCATTGATACCATTCGGCGGGATTTGCCTCATGTCTTGGATATTGGTTGCCATAATGGCGTGTTGACCGAAGCCTTATTGGCTTCACCCAAAATCACGTCGGTTTCGGCGATGGACCCTTCACCGGAAATGGCACGGCTGACAAAACAGCGTTGCGGGGTTGACGCGGTTGCCGCCCCTTATGATGCCATCCCTTTTGAAGGCCAGCAATTTGACGGTATTTTTTCAGCCTTCGCGTTGCATTGGGCGAATGATCTCCCCGGGGTGTTGATCCAATTGCGGCAACGTCTTAAACCTGATGGCGTGATGGTGGTCGCGCTGGCGGGTGGTGAGACGCTGGGCGGATTGCGGGCGGCCATGGCAAGCGCGGAATCAGAGGTCAGCGGCGGGATGTCCCCGCGGGTTCTGCCCATGGGGGATATTCGCGATATGGGCGGGTTGATCAGTCGGGCAGGGTTGACCATGCCCGTTGCTGATAGCGATACCATCACCGTGACTTATGAACATCTCTTTCGCTTGATGGCTGATTTGCGCGCCATGGGGGAATCCAACGCCATGAACAGCCGCGTCAAACGCATGACGGGTAAATCATTATTGATGCGGGCGGCTGAAATCTATCAACAGCGTTTTGGCACTGATGATGGCCGTATCAGCGTTGATTTTGAGATCATCACCCTCACAGGCTGGGCGCCTGATGCCAGCCAGCCGCAACCGCTCAAGCCCGGCTCCGCCCAGCAAAGTCTCGCTTCAGCGCTTGGAGTAGAAGAGAGGGATGCCGAAGAAAAGGATATTGACGATAACAATCCGGAAAAATAATAGGAATTAAAGTAAATCCTGCAGCATCGCCACCAAGGGTTTATCGGCAGGCGGCATCGGGTAGTCGCCTAACCGTGGGGGGCGTACCCAAATCACAGGGTTGTTTTCTTTTGGGGTCGGTGTGCCATGCCAACGGCGGCAGACATAAAGCAATAGCAACAGATGAAAATCATCATATTCATGGCTGGCAAAGCTTAATGGGGCGAGGCAAGATTCCTTGGTGTTGACCGCCAATTCTTCTTCCAATTCACGGATTAAAGCCGCTTCTGGTGTTTCGCCTTTTTCAACTTTCCCGCCGGGGAATTCCCACAAGCCTGCCATGGCTTTGCCTTCAGGCCGTTGCGCCAAGAGAACACGGCCATCAACATCAATCAAGGCGGCGGCGGAAACAAGGACCGTGGGTTTCATATCACGACCGATAATCAGCGTTGATGGTGATATAGCCATGGGTCAGATCACAGGTCCAAACCTGCGCCTTGCCTTGGCCAAGACCAAGATCAACATCAATATCAATATTGCGGGTTTTCATATGGGCAGCCACTGGCGTTTCATCATAATCATCAACACGGTCGCCGTTTTGGGCAATCACCGTGCCGCCAATTGAAATGCTCAGCCGATCACGATCAGCAGGCTCACCTGATTTGCCGACCGCCATCACGACGCGCCCCCAATTGGCATCTTCGCCCGCAATGGCGGTTTTGACCAAAGGGGAATTGGCAATGGCAAGACCAATCCGGCGGGCGGATTGATCATCTTCAGCACCAGTGACCGAGATGGTGATAAACTTTTCCGCCCCTTCACCGTCCCGAACAATCTGTTGAGCGAGGTCAACCATCACATCTTTCAGGCTTGCTTGGAATAAAGTGAGGTCATCGCCCGATAGGGTGGCGCCTGTTTGCCCTGTTGCCATCACCACCACAGTATCGCTGGTGGATGTATCGCCATCAACGGTGATGGCATTGAAACTTTCATCGGTGACGTGATGGGTGATAGCGGCCAAATCATCTTTTGTAATGGCGGCATCGGTGGCGATAAAGGCCAGCATTGTCGCCATATCGGGGGCGATCATGCCTGACCCTTTGGCAATGCCGGTGATGGTGATGACCTGACCGTTAATCTCAATTTGTCTTGAGGCGGCTTTGGCAAATGTATCGGTGGTCATGATGGCCGCCGCCGCCGCCGCCCATGATTGATCTGAAAGATTCTGAATCAATTCAGGCAAGTATCCGGTGATGGCTTGATCATCCATCGGCTCACCGATCACGCCGGTGGAGGCCAGCAGAATATCATCAGGTTGAACCGAAAAAGCATCGGCGCTGGCCTTGGCCATGCGATCCACCGATGCCAGCCCTCGCCGCCCTGTAAAGGCATTGGCGTTGCCAGCGTTGACCAAAACCGCTTTCGCCGTGCCTTTTTGCAAGACGGTTTTGCACCAATCCACCGCCGCTGAACAGGTTTTTGACCGTGTTAATGCCCCCGCCACAACCGCGTGGTCATCGGCCACCATCAGCATAATATCATCACGGCCTTTATATTTCATGCCGCTGGCGGCGGTCGCCAGCCGAACCCCTGCAACAGGGTGCAATTCAGGCATGGATGAAGGCGCAAGCGGTGAGCGTTTCATGGATTAATTCCCTGATTGACGGGCTTCTTCAGCGGCGCGGACTTCATCAAGGGAAAGCCGGGTAATCTCGGCTTGTGATCGCAGCTCAGCGATGATTGACCCCGCGATTTTCACCGAAATGGATGACCGCAATTGATCCCTGACATCAGCCAGCGCCGGGGCATCGGCAACACGGCGATCTTCAACTTTGATCACGTGCCAGCCAAATTGTGTTTGAACAGGCTCTTTTGAATAGGACCCGATCTCCATGGCAAAACTCGCCAGCTCAAAACTAGGCACCATGGCCCCGCGGCGGAAATATCCCAATTCACCGCCATTAGGACCGCTGGGGCCGGTGGATAATTCTTTCGCCAAGGCGGTGAAATCTTCACCCGCATCAAGACGTTTGATGGCGGCATCCGCGGCATCTTTACTGTCCAAGAGGATATGACGGGCGCGGGTTTCGGTTCGGCTTTCGGTATCGGCCACCAGATCATTATAACTTTGGTTGATCATATCGTCGGTGATGCGCTGATTAAGCGCGTCATTCAACCACGCTTCCGCGATCACCCGATCATAGGCACGTTCCGCGATTTCCTTCAGCAAAGGGTTTTCCGCAAGGCCGGATTCAATCGCCGCGTTGGCGGTGAGTTTCGTGTCCACAATATCGTCAATCACGCTGTTGTAATACACATCAATCGGCTGATTGCGGACGTTCTCGGGCAATTGATTGATGATGCTGCCCACCAGATTAAGGCTGTATCCTTGGCCATTGATGGTCAGCACTTCTAATGATGTGTCTTGCGCTTTCGCCGCGAAAGGGTGCAGGGCAATCGCCGTCATCATCGCCATGCCTATACCCATGCCCATTCCAATGCTCATACCCATACCCATCATGATGCCTTTTGGCATAAATGATCTGGCTTTGGCGGATAAACCGGAATGCTGTTTCGGTTGCGGGCGCTTTGGGTAATGGCAAGGCATAATTGTCTCCTGAAACAATTCTTTGGCAAATAAAACCATTGATCAATAATCACTGATATTGAAAATCAGTTTATGGGCTATCATGTATACACAAAGCCTGCAAGAAAACATGGGTCATTAGGCTCATTTTAACGCTTTTCAGGCACATTTTATTGACTTTCCCGCTGGCATCGTCCTAATGGGATGGGGCATTCATGAAAAGGTCCTGTTTAGCGTTCCTAATCTGCCCATGAATATGAGAAGGGTTTTTTATGTTTTCATCACTGGCCAAATCTTTATTCGGGGATTCCAACGAACGTGAGATTAAAAAGTTCAACCCTCTGATTGAACAAATCGCGGGTTTTGAACCTGCATTAGAAGCGCTGGATGATGACGCGCTGAAAGCCAAGACCGATGAATTCAAAACACGGCATCAAAACGGTGAAAGCCTTGATGACCTGTTGCCCGAAGCTTTCGCAACCGTCAGGGAAGCCGCCAAACGCACCATTGGGCAACGTCATTTCGATGTTCAGATGATGGGCGGGATCGTCCTGCATCAAGGACGGATCACGGAAATGAAAACAGGTGAGGGCAAGACCTTGGTCTCAACCCTTGCGGTTTATCTTAATGCCTTGACCGGCCAAGGTGTTCATGTGGTGACGGTCAATGATTATCTGGCAACACGTGATTCCCAATGGATGGGGCAGATTTATGAATTTCTTGGGCTGACGGTTGGCTGCATCACCAATGATCTCAACGATGATGATCGCCGCGCCGCCTATAGCGCTGATGTCACCTATGCCACGAATAATGAATTGGGGTTTGATTACCTGCGCGACAACATGAAGTTCCGTCTCGAAGATATGGTTCAGCGTGAGCCTTATTTTGCGATTATTGATGAAGTGGACTCCATCTTGATTGATGAAGCCCGCACCCCTTTGGTCATCTCAGGGCCAAGTGAGCAGTCTTCTCAACTTTATAGCGCGGTTAATCAGATTATCCCAAAATTGGTGCCTGAAGATTATGACCTTGATGAAAAACAGCGCACCGCCACTTTGACCGAAGAAGGCATTGCCCATGTTGAAGAGGTGCTGGCGGAAGCGGAATTGATCCAAGGCGGCACGCTTTATGACGCGGATAATATTTCATTATTGCACCATGTGAACCAAGCGCTGAAAGCCCATACGTTATTCCAGCGCGACACCCATTATATGGTCAAGTCAGGTCGGGTGGTGATTATTGATGAATTTACCGGCCGCGCCATGGAAGGCCGCCGTTTTGGTGATGGTCAGCATCAGGCGCTTGAAGCCAAGGAAGGGCTGGAAATCCAACCTGAAAACCAAACCCTCGCCTCCATCACGTTCCAGAACCTGTTCCGCCTTTATGAAAAACTGGCAGGCATGACGGGCACAGCCCTGACAGAAGCTGGAGAGTTTTCAGAAATTTATGGGCTTGATGTCGTGGCGGTGCCAACCAATAACGATGTCCAGCGGATCGACCATGATGATGAAGTCTATCGCACCTCAGCTGAACGTGACGCGGCGGTGATCAGCCAGATCAAAGAATGCCGTGATCGTGGCCAGCCGGTGTTGGTGGGGACGGTGACGATTGAAAAATCAGAAGCCTTATCCGCCGCGTTGAAAAAAGCCAAGATTGACCACCAAGTGTTGAACGCCCGTTTCCATGAACAGGAAGCCGCGATTATCGCTGAAGCTGGTGAAATAGGGGCGGTGACAATCGCCACCAATATGGCTGGTCGCGGGACCGATATTCAATTGGGCGGCAATCTGGAAAAGCGTATTGCTGAATCAGATGGCAAAGCCAAAACCATTGAAAAGATCACCAAAGAGGTCGAAGCCGATAAAGCCAAAGCCTTGGAGGCTGGCGGTTTATACGTGATCGGGACAGAACGCCATGAATCCCGCCGCATTGACAATCAGTTGCGCGGTCGTTCGGGTCGTCAGGGGGATAAAGGCGCGTCTAAATTCTTCTTGTCACTAGAAGATGATTTGATGCGGATTTTCGGTTCCGAACGTCTTGATGGGATGCTGCAGAAATTAGGCTTGGAAGAAGGCGAGGCCATCATCCACACATGGATCAATAAAGCCATTGAAAAAGCCCAATCAAAAGTTGAAGCGCGGAATTTCGAAATCCGCAAACAATTGCTGAAATATGATGATGTCATGAATGATCAGCGGTCGGTGATTTTTGACCAGCGTAAAGATATTATGCGCGCCGATGATGTCGCGGATACCGTCACGGATATGCGCCGTGAAGTGGCGGAAGGCCTGATCGATGAGGTCGCCCCTGAAGGCAGTTTCCCGGATAGCTGGGATGCTGAAACCTTGCGGCAGGGCGGCATCCGATATTTTGCGCTGGATATTCCCGCCGAAGATTGGATCAGCGAAGATGGCATGGACCATGACTTGATGGCGGAACGCTTGACGCAAATGGCTGATGCCCGCATGGCGGAAAAAGCGGTTCGGATTGGCCCTGAAACAATGCGCATGGCGGAAAAGTCATTGTTGTTGCAGGTATTGGATCAGCAATGGAAAGACCATCTGTTGGCGCTTGACCATATGAAACAAGCGGTGGGGCTCAGGTCTTACGCGCAAAAAGACCCGCTCAATGAATATAAGCGTGAAGCCTTCATCTTGTTTGATCGGATGCTGGATCAATTGCGCCAGACCACAACTTCGGTGATGGCGCATTTTGAAATTAAGCAGCCTGAACAACAGCAAGAAGAAACCCCGCCACCGCCGCCGCAACAACAGGCCAGCATGAACAGCAAGACACCAAGGAACGCGCCTTGCCCTTGCGGTTCAGGCAAGAAATTTAAGCATTGCCACGGGGCTTTATAAAAAGGCTTTCTCAAACAATTTGATCTCTTTTGCCGCGTCTTGAAGGCTCAAGATGAAGTGATTATATCAAGGTTATGATTAGTTTTAATTTAACATGCGGGCATGGCCACAGTTTTGAAGGCTGGTTCAAATCTTCGGCGGAGTTTGACGATCAAAAGTCGCGGGGGTTTTTATCCTGCCCGATTTGCGATGATACCAATATTGCCAAAGGGTTGATGGCGCCTAATGTGACGGCGAAATCCAACACGAAAGAAAATATCGCGGCGCAACCGGGGGTTATGTCTACCTTGCCCGCCCCTGCTAATCCGCAACAACAAATGCAAAAGCAAGCGGCGGCGATGGCGCAAATCACCCCTGAAATGGCGGAGGCGGCGGCAGAAGCGCTCGCGCAAATGCGCAAAGTTCAGAACAAAATTGTCGAAACCTGTGACGATGTTGGCGATGCTTTTGCCGAAGAAGCCCGCAAAATTCATTATGGCGAAGCAGAAGACCGTGATCTTTCGCGGGGTATTTATGGCAACGCCACCGAAGAAGAAGCCGAAGCC
>CALFYS010000146.1 GCA_937952245.1 uncultured Alphaproteobacteria bacterium
CGTTCAGAGGATTTGATCCAGCGCTGTCAGCATCTGGTTAATCTCATCACGGCTGGTGTAATGCACAAAAGACAACCGCACCGCGCCTTTTTCAGGGTCAATCCCCATGGCCTGCATGGGCCGCTTGGCATAGAAATCCCCTGCCCCTGCCATCACGCCATGATCGGCCAGTTTGGTGGCAATGTCTTCGGCCTCCATGTGATTGGAGGTAAAGGCCACCGTTGGCGCGCGGACAGCGGCATCATTAGGCCCAATTAAGCGAATATCATTGCGCGCCGACAGATAATCCAAAACAACCTGCAGATTATCTTGTTCGGCTTGGCGGAATAAGGTTTCAATCCGTTTTGGTCGGCCGCCATCATCTTCGCCGCCATGATGGGCATCCACCGCATCAAAATAGTCAAAGATACCGTTGCTGGCGGCGACTTGCGCATGGTCTGGCCCTGCTGGCACCATGTATTTATCAGGGATGTTGTGATTAAAGAAATGCGCTTGCGGGGCGATCAAATGTTTTGCGGATTTGCGGATCACCATCGCGCCTTGATGCGGCCCGTAGGTCTTATAAAGTGAGAACAGATAAATATCCGCCCCCAATGCCGTGACATCAGGCAGACCATGGGGGCAATAGGACACGCCATCCACCACCAGAATTCCGCCAGCATCATGGATCAGATCAGCCACCGCGCGAATATCATGGATTTCAGCAACGATATTGGAGCAATGCGTCATGGCAACAATCTGGCAGCGGTCGGTCATCAACGCCATTAAATCGGTGATGTTGAGCCGCCCTGTTTCCGGATCAATCGGCCAGATGGTCACCGTGATGCCGTGGTCAGCCATGCGCCGCCACGCGCCAGCGTTGGCTTCATGTTCTTGTTCAGAAACAATGACTTGGTCGCCTTTGTTCAGTCGTCCCAAAAACGCCTGCGCCAGAACATATGTATTCTGCGAGGTTGACGGGCCAAACATGACTTCATCACGATGAACGTTTAGATACCGCGCCAATCGGCTGTGGGCGAGATCCATTTCTTCCCCAGCTTCAATCGAGGCTTTGAAGAATCCATAGGGCTGGACTTTGCGGTCATGGAAATAGCGGTTAAAGCGGTCGATGACCTGACGGCACATATACGACCCGCCAGCATTTTCAAAAAACGCCTGACCTTGGAGAGATTCAGATTGAAAGGCTGGAAATTGATCGCGGATAAAATCAAGGTCTAGTGTTGTCATGAGGCTCCCCCTTTTCTTCAGGCATTGATCTGATCACTTTGAAGAAAATTTCAGGGGCTGGCAAGCCGCGCCATGAATTCACCAAAATGTGAACCGAATTTCCCCACATCTTTACGGTTTATTAAGAAACATACCCTAAAGTTTTAAAGGAAAGGAGCGTTATGAATGACCATGACCATTGAAATTATCAAGATTTTTGCCGCGTTTTTATCGCTATCAATGATGATTATCCTTTGGGCGGTGGGGACATCGGCTTTGGTGGGGTGAACGGTTTGGTGAGTCTCCGCCCCAATGGATAAAGGCATCTTGCCACTGGCCAGAGATTTGGCCAAATAAAACCCCCGAAAAGCCGAAGCCTTTCAGGGGTTTGAAATGGTGAGCGGTACAGGATTCGAACCTGTGACCCAGTGATTAAAAGTCACTTGCTCTACCAACTGAGCTAACCGCCCTCACGATTTAAGGGAAATTAGGAGAAACCACGCCATGATGCAAGCCCTTAAATGCCCGTATCCGATTATTTTTTAGTCTTATGTTAATTTTTTGACCCAAGCATCAGTTTTGCCACCGATTCCGGCACAAAACTTGAAATATCACCTTCCAAATTGGCGATCTCTTTAACCATGCTTGAGGCGATGAACTGATTTTTTTCAGACGCCATCAAGAACACCGTTTCAATTTCAGGGTTCATGCGGCGGTTCATGCCTGTCATTTGAAATTCATATTCAAAATCGGTGACCGCCCTAAGCCCCCGCAGGATCATGGATGCCCCTTGGTCTTGGGCGTAATCAATCAACAAGCCCGAAAAGGTGGATACCGTCACCTCACTGGTGATTCTGCCCTTGTCTTGCATGGATTTGATTTCATTGGTCAACAGTTCAATTCGCTGTTCAATGGAAAACAGCGGCGATTTACCAGCGTTTTTGGCCACCGCCACGATCAAGCGATCGGTTAATGACGCGCCACGTTGAATAATATCAAGATGGCCATTGGTGACCGGGTCAAAACTGCCGGGGTAAATCGCAACTCGCGTCATGATGAGCTCTCCCCATCATCAGGGGCGGCCGCCTCCGCTTGATCTTCGGCGTTTTCA
>CALFYS010000147.1 GCA_937952245.1 uncultured Alphaproteobacteria bacterium
GGGGTCGGGAGTTCGAATCTTCCCGAGCGCGCCATTTTCCTTCCATATTATGATGCTTTGTGTTTGTCATGGTCTCGCCATGTTCAAAACACTTTCCCATAACGTCTTTTCAGATTACGCTTTTCCTGTTGATGCCATGTGATGGCAAGGCAGTCATGGGGGATGCGATGATGGATGCCAAAACAGACGCCAAAATAGACGTCAAAACACTGATCAATCTCAAGGATTATCCGATTGACCAAGACGGGGCTGAACGTGATGCCCTGATCGCCTCTATTCAACAACAGCTTGATGATGATGGTTGCGCGGTTTTAAAGGGCTTTTTAACCCCTCATGCCATCGCGCTTTTGACAGAAGAAGCTGAAAGCGTGGCGCATCACGCCCATCGGTCGTTTAATCGCACCAATCCTTATTTCACTAAAGATGACCCAAGCCTGCCCAAGGATGACCCAAGGCGGCGGTTTTATGACCGCTCCAACGCGTTTATTCCGGCTGATCATTTCAAACCATCAGGGGCCTTGCGAACGGTTCATGATTTTCCGGCGTTTGATCCTTTTATCAAAGCTTGCCTTCAGCAAGAGGCGTTTTACCGCTACGCCGACCCATTGGCCGATGTGATCATTAACGCCGCCGATGAAGGCGAAGGCTTCCCATGGCATTTTGATACGAATAATTTCACCATCACTTTGGCGATACAAATGGCGGATGAAGGCGGCTTGTTTGAATACGCCCCTAATATCCGGCAGGCCATCAGTGGGGGTGACGGTGAAAATTTTGATGATGTGCGGGATGTGTTGGATGGCTGTTCTGATCAAATCCGAACACTGAAACTGGAAGCCGGTGATCTGCAATTGTTCAAAGGCCGATATTCTCTGCATCGGGTCGCGCCATTAAAAGGGGCGACCCCGCGATACGTGGCGATTTTTTCTTATGTCGAAACCCCTGATATGGTGGGCTCACCCGAACGGACAAAACAGCTCTATGGCCGGGTGTTGCCGATCCATCTTGAACGCGCGGGCTTGCGGGGTGACCAATATATTGATTGATTGCATCTTAATTGATCGCCGCCTTGATATGGTCACGCCATGATCGCGTGTCTGGATATGTATTGTTGGCCCGAAAGCCAGTTGGCTTTTCAACGGCTTTGGCATGATTGCCGTGATGGGCTAAGGGAAGAAGGCATTAATGCCCCCGAAAATTTATCCCCCTATGGTGAAGATTTAGCCGCCGCCGCCCAAGATGGCAGCCTTCTTTTGGGGCAGGTCTGCGGGATTACCTTTGCCCGCGCCAATCACCGCCAATTGACTTATCAACCATTAGGGGCATTGATCGCATCGGATGGTGACGGGCCAGACGGGTATTATAGGTCAATCATCATTGCCCGTGACCCTTCAGCACGCCTTGAGACCTTGTGGCCACAACGCTTTGCCGTCAACGCTTGGACCAGTTATTCGGGTTGGTATGGCTTGCGCCATCACCTGATCACCTCAGGGCTTTCTGTTGATTTGCCGCGGGCTGTCATTTCGGGGGCGCATCGCCGATCCGTTGAAATGGTGTCCAGTGGCCGTGCGGATTGGGCAGCGATTGACAGCATTTCTTGGGGGATGTTGCAACGCCTTGCGCCTGAATTAACCCGCTTGGTTCATGTCATTGATCAGACCATGGCGGTGCCTGGATTGCCGCTTGTCACCAGCGCTCACGCTCCGCTTGACGTGGTTGCGTTTCTGCAAACCCGGATCAGCCGATATTTCACCACTCCAGAAGGCCATGCGGATTTCACCGCTCTCGGGATCAAAGGGCTGGCCCAAATAAAGGCCGATGCCTATCGCCCCCTTCGCCATCACGCCGGTGATGATGATTAAAAAATATCAGTATTGATTCTGAAAAGATGATTGCTCCATCAAGGCTTTGGTCTATATCAGCATCATGTCGATGATCCCGCCCCATGACCCTAACCTTGATCTTGTTATTGACCTTGCTTGGGCTGATGAGGTTAGTTTTGATGAAATAAAATCCCGAACAGGTTTCGCCGAAAAAGAGGTGATTAGGATTATGCGGCGGCATTTAAAACCCTCAAGTTTCAGGATGTGGCGCAAACGTGTCAGCGGCAGGGTGACAAAGCATCAAAAACGATTACAATCTCACCTAGATTCAGCGCGTCTAGATCAAGGTTTTGATTTTGATTAAAAAACAAAGCCTGAACGTTTTATGTGCGCCATCACGGTGATCACCGCCATCAATAGAGTTTTGCCATGACCCTTTCTGCCAACCCCGCCAAAACCCCTGCTTTAAGTCATGCCACGCGTTTTGCTTCGGCGATCACCCGCCGTCCCGCCGCCTCCGCGGTTGATGGGCTTACATCACAGGATATGGGGGCGGTTGATATTAAGCTGATGGCAAACCAGCACAGCGATTATCAAGACGCTTTACGCCAAGCCGGAGCGGTGGTGATTGAATTGCCGGCTTTGCCTGAGTTTCCCGATGCTCAATTTGTGGAAGATACCGCCCTGTGCTTGCCCGGGCTGGCGATTATGATGCGCCCCGGGGCGGAAACGCGGCGCGGTGAAGTCGCCCCGATGCGCGATGCTCTTTCGCTGGTATTTGATGATATTGCCGATATTACCGAAGGCTTTATTGAAGCGGGGGATATTCTGACCACGCCATCAGAAGTGCTGGTGGGGCTATCGGCACGGACGGATCAAACAGGGGCGGATCAACTCCGTTCGATTTTGGACAGACATGGTTATGCCATGCGGGTGTTGCAAACCCCGCCCGATGTTTTGCATTTCAAAACCGACTGCAGTTTGATTGATGATCACTGTATTCTATCAACCGAACGGCTGGCCGCCAGCGGGTGTTTTGATAAAGGGCAAACCGATGGCATGAAAACGTTATTGGTGCCTAAAGGAGAAGAACCCGCCGCCAATATGATTCGCTATAACGATCACATCATCATGCCCGCGGGCTTCCCCGAAACAGAAGCGATGTTGAAGGCGGAAGGTTTTGATATTCTCACCGTCGGCAATAGCGAATGCGCCAAGATTGACGGCGGGATGTCGTGCCTATCGCTGCGGTTTTAACCGTCACATTTTCCCCATCACATTTTAATGGCGATGTTTTTGGTCTGGATGTAATTCCACAGCGCTTCACGGCCTTTTTCGCGGCCATAACCGGATTTACCGTAACCGCCAAACGGTGTTTCCACCCCGCCGGCATACCATTCGTTGATAAAGACTTGCCCTGCTCTAATCTGGCGGGCGGCTTGCGTGGCGCGATCCAGATCAGCGGTGAAGATACCGCCAACAAGCCCATAATCCGTGCCGTTAGACACCGCAATCGCTTCAGCGTCATCTTTGATTTTAATGACCGACAGCACAGGGCCAAAGACCTCTTCTTGGGCGATGGTCATATCTGGGGTGACATTATCAAAAATTGTTGGCTCAAGGAAACTGCCTTCACGGTTCAATTTATGCCCGCCGGTGACGGCTCTTGCCCCCGCGGCAACCGCGTCTTGGCACATGCCTTCGGCACGGTCGCGTTGCCCATCGGAGACCATCGCCCCCATATTGGCGCCATATTCAACTCGGTCGATCCCCGGGCCCACATCAAGGCTTTTGGCCAATGCCGCCGCCCGTTCAACCACTTCATCATGAATATCTTCATGCACCAGCACCCGCGACATGGCGGAACAGACTTGCCCAGCGTTAAAGAAAATCCCCCAACGGACGCTTTCCATCAAATTGTCCAGGTCAGCATCAGGCATAACAATAGCGGCTGATTTTCCGCCCAATTCCAGAACAGCCGGCACCACATTGGCGGCGGCGGCGGTGGCCACGGCAATCCCTGTCTTAACCGAACCGGTGAAAACAACCTGATTAATATCATGATGCCCCGCCAATGCCGCGCCAGCCTCATGACCATAGCCACATAGAATATTCACCGCCCCATCAGGAAAGCCTGCCGCTTTCGCCGCATCCGCAAAATACATAGAACTCAGCGGGTCCAATTCAGGGGTTTTGATGACGCAGGAATTGCCTGTCGCCAAGGCCGCTGACATCGACCGCGCCACCATTTCAAGGGGAAAGTTCCAGGGAATGATTTGGGCGGAAACCCCAAGCGGTTCGTAAACCGTAAAATCAAGATAGCCCGCGCCAAGGGGGATTGACCGCCCTTCCACGGTTTCGGCTTGATTGCCGTAATATTCAAAATATCGGGCGGCACCCGCAACCTCAATATGCGCTTCCCAAAGCGGCTTGCCAGCCTCAAGGCTAAGTAGAGTCGCAATCTCATCTTTATGCGCCATGATGTAATCACCGCAAGCGCGCACCATCCGGCCCAATTCAACAGGGCGCATCGCCGCTAAAACACCGCTGTCTTGAACCGCTCGCGCCGCCGCCACCGCGCGGTCAATATCCGCCGCGTCCGCTAGTGCGATTTCCGCGACCAAAGACCCATCAGCAGGGTTGGTGACAGGCAAACGACCCGCCCCACCATCAACATATTGACCATTGATAAAATTCTGCCAAAAAGGTTTGATATTCATGGTGATCTCCTTAAAACTATCGCCTCGATTACTTAAAAACTTTTTTGAGAATAAAGTCTATGGTTAAACCGCTTTCATCTGATCAAAAAATCCTCATTATCGGCGCGTCCCATGCTGGCATTTCAATGGCGGAACAATTACGCAAGCAAGGATTTGATGGCACGATCACGATGATTGATCGTGAACCTTCAATGCCGATGGAACGCCCGCCGTTATCAAAAGCATGGTTGCTGGCGGCGGAAGATGAAGAAAAGTCGGGCAGTTTTTTAATGCGCCAGCCCGAATGGTATGACGAAAACAAGGTTGAATTTAAAAAAGGATGTGAAGCGGTATCAGCAGATGCCAGCGACCAAACCATCACTTTATCAAATGGTGAGGTCTTGGCATGGGATCAGCTGGTCTTGGCCACTGGCGCGGTGCCAAGGGCGTTGCCGATGCCATCTGATGTTGAGCAATCAGGGCGTGTTCATGTCTTGCGCGTGCCTGATGATGCCCAAGGCTTAAGCGCCGCCATGACCGATGCCAAAAGCATGGCGATTATCGGCGGCGGTTATATCGGGCTTGAAGTGGCGGCAACCGCCCGCAAACGGGGGCTTGACGTGACCGTGATCGAAATGGCACCGCGGTTATTGGCGCGGGTGGCGAGCCCCGAGGCTTCACAATATTTTCATGACCTGCATGATGCCCATGGCACAAAAATCATGACCAACGCCGCGGTTGAAAGCATGGCCATGACCGCTGATGGCGTGGCGATTTCCATTAAAACCCCATCGGGTGAGGATCAAATTACTGTTGATCTGGCGCTGGCGGGGATTGGCGTTCTTCCTGATCTGGCATTGGCAGAAGATTTGGGGCTGGATACAGGCAATGGCTTTATCGTCGATGGTGATTATCGCACCGCCAAGGACAATATCTGGGCGATTGGGGATGTCGCGTTATCCACCGAAGGTTATACCCATGGCGCCATGCGGATTGAATCGGTTCACCATGCCCAGATGAGCGCGGAAATCGCGGCGGCGGTGATGATGGGCGCAACCCCAAAAACCCATGAAGTGCCGTGGTTCTGGTCCGAACAATATGACAAGAAATTGCAATCAGCAGGGCTGGTGCCGCAAGGGGCGGAAACCATCGCCCGCCCGGGCAAACGTGAAGGGGCAATGTCGTTCTGGTCGTTTGATCAAGGGGTTTTAACCGCGGTTGAATCCATCGGTGACCCGCAAGCCTATATGATCGGCAAGACGGTGATCACCGAAGGCACGCCGCTGACCGCTGAACAAATCGCTGATCCTGAATTTGTGTTGAAATCCTTGATTGGCCGATAA
>CALFYS010000148.1 GCA_937952245.1 uncultured Alphaproteobacteria bacterium
GTTGGCAGAAGATCATCATTGAAATCATAGCCTGTGTTATGGAGCATCCCGCCCTTACTACCAGAACGGGGACTGCCATCCCCTGCCCCCAGCCAGATATAAGCCCCGGGGCGGGCTTCCAGCATATAAGAGAAATCTTCGGATGCCATGGATGGCGGCGCATCAAAAATCACCGCGTTATCGCCCAGCACTTTTTCCACCACCGCGGCGGCGCGATTGGCCTCATCAGGGTGGTTGATGGTCGGCGGATAGCCTGGCTCCCATTCAAAATCAAAACGGCAGTCATAGGCCGAGGTGATGGTTTCCGCAAATTGCCGCAATTGCGATTGAATAAAAGCGCCGGTTTCATGGCTGACATAACGGGCGGTGCCAACAATTTCAGCCTGACCCGCGATCACGTTATGGGTTGAACCGGCTTGGAATTGCGTCACCGAAACAACAGCAGGGTCAAGCGGGTCAACACGGCGGGAGACAATCGTCTGCAGGGATTGCACCAAGGCTGTGCCAGCGGCAATCGTATCCACCGTGGTATGAGGCATGGCCGCGTGGCCACTTTTGCCATGAATGGTGATTCGGAAAACATCAGCCGCCGCCATGGAGGGCCCGCGCTGAACCACGGCTTTGCCTTCCTCAACCCCCGGCCAATTGTGCATTCCCCAAACGGTTTCAACATTAAACTGTTCAAAAAGGCCATCTTCGATCATGACCTGACCGCCGCCGCCGCCTTCTTCAGCGGGCTGGAAAATCAACACGACCGTGCCGTCAAAGTTTCGGGTTTCCGCCAAATATTGCGCCGCGCCCAACAGCATGGTGGTATGGCCATCATGGCCGCAAGCGTGCATCCGGCCATCAATTTGAGATTTATGGGCAAAGTCATTGGCTTCTTGCATGGGCAGGGCATCAATATCAGCGCGCAGGCCAATCATGCGGCCTGAACTCTTGCCAGATGAACTGCCTTGCCCATGGATAATCCCCACAACACCGGTCTTGGCCATGCCGCGGTGAGTTTCAATGCCAAAGGATTCCAATTTTTCGGCGATAAACTGTGAGGTCCATTCTTCTTCAAAGCCCAATTCAGGATGCGCGTGAAGGGCGTGTCTCCAGCCTTTCATCTCGTCATGACGGTCTGCAATGGTATTGAGAACAGGCATCCCAAACTCCTTAAAGATCAACCCTTTTGACTTTAATATATCCTAAGATGAGATGAGTGCAACAACCGCCCGCCATAATGTCGCATCCCATTAAAACTGCGGTCAAAATCATGTTAAGATGCGCTCATTATCGGCTATAAACAGGGCTTGGCACAAAGATTGGCGGGAATTGTCGTCCAAGGCCAATCCCGTGTCGTGATGAAGATAGGCAAGATGGTGGTTTTTAGCCAGATTGTTGTGTATTTCGAGAATCAGATAAAATCTGTTTCTGTTCACTCATTTGATTTGGAGGGGTGTCATGGCTCAAGGTATTGATCGCGGGCGCACAGGCCTGCCTGGTGGCAAACCAAAATATTCTATTTTTTCTCTGGCGCGGAACGCGGCGAGTTATCATCAAGATTGGCAGCGTGCATGGCGTGCACCTGAACCAAAAAAAGAATATGACGCCATTATTATTGGCGGGGGCGGCCACGGCTTGGCAACCGCTTATTATCTGGCATCCGTCCATGGCATGACCAATATCGCTGTTGTGGAAAAATCATGGCTTGGCGGCGGCAATACAGGCCGTAACACCACCATTATCCGTTCCAATTATATGTGGGATGAATCCGCCGCGATTTATGACCATGCCCTGAAATTATGGGAAGGCCTGACCCAAGATTTGAACTTCAACCTGATGTTCTCACAGCGTGGGGTGCTGACCATCGCCCATAGCTGGGGTGAATTGCGTGAAATGTCACGGCGTGTTCACGCCATCCGCCTGAACGGCATTGACAGTGATGTGCTGACCCCTGAAGAAATCAAAGCCAAAGTGCCATTGATTAATATTGATCAATCCATCCGTTATCCGGTGATGGGCGGGTTCTTGCAAAAGCGTGGGGGCACCGCCCGCCATGACGCGGTGGCGTGGGGCTATGCCCGGGCGGCTGATGACCTTGGGGTTGATATTATCCAGAATTGTGAAGTCACAGGCATGATCCGCAAAGGCGGGGCGATTGCAGGTGTTGAAACAACCCGCGGCACCATCAAAGCCAAAAAGGTTGGCGTTGTGGTGGCGGGGCATTGTTCTGTGCTGGGTGAAATGGCTGATATTCGCTTGCCGATTGCCAGCCGCCCGCTTCAGGCGCTGGTCTCTGAGCCGATTAAGCCTGAACTCGATACAGTGATCATGTCCAACGCGGTGCATATGTACATCAGCCAGTCCGATAAGGGTGAAATGGTGCTTGGCGCGGGTGTTGATAAATACAATTCCTATGCCCAGCGCGGCTCTTTCCCTGTGCCTGAACATATGATCGCGGCAGCGGTTGAACTGTTCCCGATCCTCTCACGCCTCAGAATGTTGCGGCATTGGGGCGGGATTGTTGACACGTGCCCAGATGCATCGCCGATTATTTCAAAGACTGATGTCAAAGGTCTTTACTTCAACTGCGGTTGGGGGACAGGCGGGTTCAAAGCAACCCCAGGTTCAGGCCATGTGTTTGCTGATCTGATCGCCAATGATCGTCCGAATAAAATCGCCGCCCCATACGCGCTGGATCGTTTCCAGACCGGGCTGTTGATTGATGAACATGGCGCCGCTGGCGTTGCCCACTAACCGCGAATAAGGAGACCTGATTATGCTGAATATTTCATGCCCATTCTGCGGTGAACGTGAAGAGCTGGAATTCACCTGTGGTGGTGAAGCTCATATCGCACGGCCTTTGGCAGAAAACCAAATCACCGATGCTGAATTTGCCGATTATCTGTTCTTACGCGACAACACCAAAGGTGTGTTCCTAGAACGTTGGCGGCACGCGGCGGGTTGCCGCCGTTGGTTTAACATGGTGCGCGATACCGTCAGCCATGAAATTATTGAAATTTACCCCATGGGTGAATTGCCGAAATCAAAACAAGGCAAAGCTGCCTATGAGGCGTGCTGGCGCCGCAACACCGCGGCCGAAGCCGCCGCAATGCCGAAAAAGTCTCGTGCAAAGAAGGGGAAATAATATGTTCAAATCTTCTTCAAAGAACCATTCTGGTGGCGATATGCGTCTGGCCTCTGGCGGGCGGATTAATCGCGATAAACCGCTTCAGTTTACATTTGATGGCAAAACCTATGGCGGTTATGAAGGCGATACGCTGGCCTCAGCGCTGATCGCTAATGGCGTGCATCTGGTGGGGCGTAGCTTTAAATATCACCGTCCACGCGGCATCATGACCGCCGGAAGCGAAGAGCCAAACGCCCTGATCCGTCTGGGTGAAGGCGCAAAGATTGAGCCGAATATTCGCGCCACCCAAATTGAACTTTACCCCAATCTGAAAAGTGAGAGCCAAAACCGTTGGCCATCATTGAATTTTGATCTGGGGGCGGTCAATTCCGTTGTCGCGCGGATGTTGCCTGCCGCGTTTTATTACAAAACCTTCATGTGGCCGGCCAGCATGTGGATGACCTATGAACATTTCATCCGCAAAGCCGCTGGTCTGGGCAAAGCCGCGACCGACCATAATGATCCTGACCGTTATGAAAAAACCAATGCCCATACCGATGTGCTGGTTGTTGGCGGCGGTGCTTCTGGTCTGATGGCGGCGCTTTCCGCTGGCCGTGCTGGCGCGCGGGTTATTCTGGCCGATGAGCAGAATGAATTTGGCGGCTGGTTGCTGTCTGAAAGCGACACCACCCTTGATGGCCATGCCGCTGACCGGTGGATCGCCGATGCGGTCGCGGAACTGGAGGCGATGGATAACGTCACCATGCTTAAGCGCACCACCGTCTTTGGTTATATGGATCACAATTACCTGACCATGATGGAACGGGTGACTGATCATCTGGGCGAAACCCCGAAACATATGCCACGCCAAAAGATGTGGAAAATTCGCGCTAAGCACGTTGTTCTGGCGCAAGGGACACATGAACGTCCGCTGGTCTTTGGCGGCAATGATCGCCCTGGGGTGATGCTGTCTTCTGCTGTCCGCAGTTACATCACCCGCTATGGCGTTGCCCCTGGCCGCCGTGCTGTTGTTGTCACCAATAATGACGATGCTTACCGCACGGCGTTGGCCTTAGTGGATGCTGGCGTTTATTTGCGGGCGATTATTGATATGCGTCCCGCACCAGCAACACCATTGGTGAGCGAAGCCATGCGCCGCGGCATTAATGTTTACACCAGCCATGCTTTGGTGGATGCAGAAGGCACGCGTCACGTTGGCCGTGCTAAAGTGGCGCGGATCAATCCAAAAGACGGCAGCATCACCGGTGATGCGTTTTATCTGGATTGTGATCTGGTCGCGATGTCCGCAGGCTTTACGCCTATTGTGAACCTGCATTCACAAGCGCGCGGGAAACTGGATTGGGATGACCAACAGTTGTGCTTCCGTCCATCCACCTATCATGAGGCCGCGCAATGTGTTGGGGCAAGCAATGGGATCTTTGATCTCGGTGATGCCATGGCCGATGGCGCGAAAGCAGGTGCCGCCGCCGCAACAGCGGCAGGGTTTAAAGGCAGTGATGCGAAAGCGCCCCAAGTGGATGCGCCCGTGCAAGATTACCGCCCGCTGGCTTTGTGGAAAGTTGTCAGCGATGCCAACCCCGGCGCTGGGCCAAAAGCCTTTATTGATTTCCAGAATGACGTGACCGCGAGCGATATTAAACTGGCGGTGCGCGAAGGTTATCATTCGGTTGAACACGTCAAACGTTACACCACCAACGGTATGGCCACTGATCAGGGCAAGACATCCAACATTAACGCGTTGGGGATTATTGCTGATCAATTGGACGATAAGATCCCGAACGTTGGCACCACCACCTTCCGGATGCCTTATACGCCAGCTTCGTTCGGCGGTATCGCGGGGCGTGAGATCAAAGGTTTGTTTGATCCTATTCGGGGGACACGGATGGATCAATGGCACCATGACCATGGCGCAACCTTTGAACACGTCGGGCAATGGATGCGGGCATGGTATTACCCGCAATCTGGCGAAAGCATGGATGACGCGGTTCAGCGTGAAGTGAAAGCGGCTCGTACCACCGCTGGCCTTCTCGATGCTTCAACATTGGGCAAGATTGATATTCGCGGTAAAGACGCGGCTGAATTCCTCAATCGTGTTTACACCAACGCTTGGCTGAAACTGCCGGTTGGCCGTTGCCGTTATGGCTTGATGCTGAAAGACGATGGCATGGTGATGGATGATGGGGTGACCTCTCGTTTAGGGGAAAATCATTTCCATATGACCACCACCACAGGTGGGGCGGCAGGCGTTCTGGATTGGCTGGAAGAATGGCACCAGACCGAATGGCCTGAACTAGAAGTCTATATGACAAGCGTGACCGAACAATGGTCAGTCTCAACTTTGTCTGGGCCTAACGCCAAGAAGATCATGAATAAACTGGGTTGTTCCGTGCCATTGGACGATGAGAATTTCCCGTTCATGTCCTTTAAAGATGCCACGCTTGCGGGCTTGCCTGTTCGCATTTTCCGCATCTCCTTCACCGGTGAATTGAGCTATGAGATCAACACACCGGCACGGCTTGGGCTGGCGTTGTGGAAGAACATCATGGCGGCGGGTGAAGAATTTGGCATCACCCCATATGGCACCGAAGCCATGCACGTCTTGCGGGCGGAAAAAGGCTTTATCATTGTCGGTCAAGAAACCGATGGTTCGGTCACGCCGCAAGATTTGGGGATGGATTGGATCGTTTCCAAGAAAAAGGATGACTATATCGGCAAGCGTGCCCTTGAGCGGGCGTCCATGTCTTTGGATAACCGCAAACAATTGGTGGGGCTTGTGACGGAAAATCCAAAGGACATTATCCCTGAAGGGGCGCACGCCGTGCTTGACCCCAATCAGCCGATGCCCATGGAAATGCTCGGTCAGGTGACGTCATCTTACTATTCACCAAACTTGGGCAAATCAATTGCCATGGCGCTGTTAAAGGGCGGCCATAAGATGATGGGCGAAACCGTGTATTTCCCCATGATTGATGGTCAACCGCCGATTAAAGCCACGATCACCGACACAGCCTTCTATGATCCGAAAGGAGAAAAGATCAATGGTTAAGTTAAAGAATATCCCTGGTCTTTCCGCGTTGAGCGCCGCTAAGGCCAGCGCATCCCCGCAACCTGATGGGTCAAAAGGAATGGTGGTGATCCGCGATACGGGATTGCTCGATAAAATCAACCTGCGCTGTCAGGCTGATAACCCGGTGATCACCAAAGCTGTTAAGCGGATGGTGGGGACTGATCTTCCAACAGCGGCCAATACATTCAATCAAGCTGGTCACCGCAGCATTATTTGGCTGGGGCCCGATGAATGGATGATCATGGCTGAAAACGGCGCGTCTGATGATATTACCGCTGAACTGGACACGCCAGAAGCTGGTCACGTCGCGGTGGTGAATATCAGCGATGCTTTGGGCGCGGTCACGATCGAAGGCCCTCATGCCCGTGATGTGCTGGCAAAGAATTGCGCCATTGATTTCCATCCCCGTGCCTTTACAAAAGGCATGGCGGTGCAATCTTTGCTATCCCACGCTGGGGTAACCATTCTTTGCCTTGAAGATGACAAGATGATGGTGATCGGGCGGACATCATTCATGCCGTATATCTTGGATCTCTTGTCCGATTCATCCATTGAATATGGTTATGATTATCAGGCCGCTTAAGGCTTTAAACATTACCCTTTAAACATCACCATTCATAAGACAAAAAAAACTGGGGCATGACCCCAGTTTTTTATTGGTGTTTTCATGCTGATTTTAATATTCAGCGTTTGGCAATTCTTCCATACGCTTGGCTTTAAACGCCTGCAAGGCTTCATCAATCGCCGGGTCAAGATCAGGCGCAACATATTCAGCCAACATCTGACGCGCGCGATTTTCAGCACGTTGCGCGCTTTCGATCGCCCCTTCTGAACTCCACTGTTCAAAGGTTGTGTTATCCGCCAGATCAGACCGCCAGAAGGCATCTTCAAAATTCGCCTGTGTATGGCTTGAACCAAGGAAATGCTTGCCTGGCCCTGTTTCACGGATGGCATCCATCGCCTGACCGTTATCAGAAAGATCAATCCCGCCAACCATGCGCTGCATCATGGACAACTGGTCCGCGTCCAGCAGCAATTTGCGGTAATCGGCAACAAGGCCGCCTTCCATCCAACCCGCGGCATGGAGGACGAAATTAACGCCGCCCAAAACAGTCGGGGTGATGGTATGGGATGATTCATAAGCCGCTTGAGCATCAGCGGTCTTAGCACCGGTCAATGACCCGCCAGAACGGAACGGCACCCCAAGGCGACGTGCCAGTTTTGCACAGCCCAACAAGACATTGGCAGGCTCAGGCGTGCCGAAGGTTGGCGCCCCTGTCTGCATTGACATGGATGAAGCGAATGACCCAAAAACAACAGGTGTCCCCGGGTTGACCAATTGCGCAAAGGCAATCCCGCTCATGGCTTCTGCCAATGTTTGCGCCAAGGTTCCGGCAACCGATACAGGTGACATCGCCCCCGCCAAAATAAATGGCGCGGTAATCACCGCCTGCCCCGCGCGGGCATAAGTCTTGAGCGCGCCCAACATGGTGTCATCCCAAGTCATCGGTGAGTTGGCGTTGATCAAGCTGATCATCACGGCATTTTGATTAACAAAATCTTCACCGAATAAAATCTTCGCCATATCAACCGAATCTTGCGCGCGTTCAGCAGATGTTACCGACCCCATGAACGGCTTATCGGAATAGCGCATATGGGTGTAGATCATCTCAAGGTGACGCTTTGGCACAGGCAAATCAACCGGCTCACACACAGTCCCGCCTGAATGGTGCAGGCCGGGGTGCATATAGGCCAATTTCACGATATTCCGGAAATCTTCGATTGTGGCGTAACGGCGTTCGCCTTCCAAATCACGAACAAAGGGCGGGCCATAAACCGGCGCAAAGACAGTGTTATTGCCGCCAATCTGAACAGAACGGTCTTTGTTGCGAGCGTGCTGGGTAAACTCTGATGGTGCTGTTTCACACAGTTTGCGGCACATCCCCCGTGGGAAATGCACGCGCTCACCTTTGATGTCAGCCCCAGCGTCTTTTAAAATCGCCAGCGCTTCCGCATCATCTTTGAAATCAATACCGACTTCTTCCAGAATGGTTTCGGCGTTGTTTTCAATAATCTCCGCGCCTTCATCGGATAGAATATCCATCACCGGTGTTTGGCGCGTGATGTAAGGCGCAGAAGTTGTACCGGAAGCGGCGCGGGTGGCACGACGTGCATCACGACCACCGCCACGACGAGACCGGCGTTCTGTTTTTTCTTCGACAGGTGTTTCTTCTACAGTCATAGTCATGTCCTCATAACAATCAGAGCAAAGCCACGCGATTAGGCGCGCAGACGTTCATTCTCAGGGTCAAATGGGCTTTCGTTGATAATCACGGCTTCATAACGCTTGCCAAGAATATCAATTTCAAAGCGTGTGCCTTCAGCATCAAGGGCAGGAGGCACCATCGCCATGGCCAGTGATTTGCCAATACGGAAGCCATAATTACCAGATGTCGCACGGCCGACCATTTCACCATCATGGTAAATCGGGTTGCCGCCAATGGCATCCGCGTCATCAACATTCAGGACTTCAAGCGTCACAAGGCTGTTCTTAAAGCCTTTCTGCTGCCATTCCACAAGGTTATCACGGCCGATAAATGACCCTTTGTTTGGATGCACAAAGCGTTCGAGATGGGATTCAAACGCCGCGTATTCAATCGACAATTCTGTTCCCACCATGCGATAGGATTTTTCAATCCGCATGGAATCCATAGCCCGAATACCAAATGGCTTCAGGCCAAGGTCTTCACCCGCTTCCATCAAGGCATCAAAGATATGGTTTTGATATTCAATCGGGTGGTGCAATTCCCAGCCCAATTCACCAACAAAGTTCACCCTTGCCGCCAAACTTGGGGCATGGCCGACATTGATCCATTGTGATGACAGCCATGGGAAGGCTTCGTTTGAGAAGTCAAACCGCTTGCTGACACGTTCCATCAATTCCCGTGACTTTGGTCCAGCCACCACCAACACACCCATGGAATTGGTCAGATTGGTCAGCTGAACAGAACCATCTTCCGGCATATGTTTGCGAATCCAGTCATGGTCAACAGATTGCAACGCCCCCGCTGAAACAACATAGAAGCTCTGGTCGTTTTCACGGATAATGGTGAATTCAGAATGAACCCCGCCTGATGGCGCCAGCGCGTGGCAAAGACCAACACGGCCAACTTTTTTCGGCACGCGATTGGCGATCAGGTTATCCAAAAACGCTTCCGCGCCTGGCCCAGAAATACGCGCCTTTGCAAAAGCAGACATATCCAAAAGACCAACATTTTCAGTGGTGTTTTTGACTTCATTGCCAATATGTTCAAACCAGTTTGAACGGCGGAAAGACCAATCGTCTTCTTGGGCGACACCTTCAGGGGCAAACCAGTTCGGGCGTTCCCAACCAAATTTAGCCCCAAACACAGCGCCCAATGCTTTCATGCGATCATAGCAAGGGGCGGTGCGCAATGGACGTGCGCCTTCGCGTTCTTCATCGGGATAATGGATCGTAAAGACATTGGCATAGGCTTCTTCGTTCTTTTCGATCAAATAGCTTTCCGTGGCGTAATTGCCATAACGGCGGGGGTCAACCCCGGTCATATCAATGGTTGGCTCGCCTTCGACAATCCATTCCGCCAACTGCCAACCTGCACCACCAGCGGCGGTGACGCCAAAGGAATGACCTTCGGATAGCCAGAAGTTTTTAAGCCCCGGGGCAGGACCGATAATCGGGTTGCCATCCGGCGTATAGGCGATCGCGCCGTTATAAACTTTCTTCACCCCAACTTCACCGAAAGCAGGGACACGGAACATGGCGGATTCAATATGGTCTTCAATCCGTTCCAAATCTTCTTGGAAGAGTTCGTATTCACTGTCAGCGCTCGGGCCATCGACATAACACACAGGCGCGCCGTATTCATATGGGCCGAGGATCAACCCGCCGGCTTCTTCGCGCATATACCAGCCGTTGTCACTGTCGCGCAAAACACCCATTTCATGTTCACCCGCGGCATGGCGCGCTTTAATCTCAGGATGCGCTTCGGTGACGATATATTGATGCTCAACAGGGATAACCGGAACGTTCAGCCCCACCATCGCCCCTGTTTTACGGGCAAAGTTACCGGTACAAGAAACAACGTGTTCACACGTGATCACGCCTTGATCGGTGGTGATTTCCCATTCACCGCTTGGGGTGCGCTTAATGCTCTCAACCGTGGTGTTCCGATGGATGGTCGCGCCCATATCACGCGCGCCCTTGGCCATGGCTTGGGTCAAATCAGCGGGCTGGATATACCCATCGCCAACGTGCTGAATAGCCCCCAACAGGCCTTCGGTGTTACACATTGGCCAAACTTCTTTGACTTGATCAGGGGTCAGGCGTTTGACATCAACACCAATGGTATCGGCCACGCCCGCGTATTGCATATATTCATCCCAGCGGTCAGGAGTGGATGCCAAGCGAATGTTAGAGACATTGCGGAAACCGACATTAAGGCCTGTTTCGGCTTCAAGGCTTTGATAAAATTCAACAGAATATTTATGCACCTGCCCCACGGAATAGGACATATTGAAAAGCGGCAACAGACCCGCGGCGTGCCACGTTGACCCTGATGTCAACTCTTTGCGTTCGATCAAAACACTGTCAGTCCAGCCTTTTTTAGCCAGATGATACAGCATCGATACACCAACAACACCGCCACCAATAACAACTGCACGAGCTTGAGATTTCATCACGCACTCCTCTTTCATGCCAATGACCCCATGGTTTCAATCGATGGTCTTTCCATCAATGGACAGGGTCATTTATCTTAAATTAGAAAATCGGCTACCCTTTGCCGATGGGCAATTTTAAGACTTAAAACACCAAGAAAGCGTCCATCAACCGACCTAATCATGTCAGAAACGACAAATGATTAGGGATAAAATCACGGTTTAAGGATAAAGACGTGACGATACCCACGCCCCATTGCTTAAAGTGAAGCGAAAACGGTCATGCAAGCGTGATTCCCCATCAATCCAGAACTCAATTTCATGGGGAATCAGGCGAAAACCACCCCAATATGGCGGTCTTGGCGGGTTTTCAGGATATTGTTCGCTAAACTCTTGCACGCGATCAGCCAGCACTTGACGGTTTTCCAGCGGGCTGGATTGATCCGACGCCCATGCGCCGATGCGGCTGCCATAGGGGCGTGAATTGTAATAATCATCGGCGGTGGCATCATCAATTCGCTCAACCTTACCGACCAATCGGATCTGGCGGCGAAGAGATTTCCAATGAAAACACATGGCGGCTTTGCCTGTTGCATCCAACTCACCTGATTTCCGTGAGGTGAAATTGGTGTAGAAATGCACCGCTTCATCATCGCGGCCTTTCATCAACACCATGCGGACCGAAGGAAATCCATCTTCTGAAACTGACGCTAATGCCACAGCGTTTGGATCATTGATCTCACTTGCGCTGGCATCCGCCATCCACGCATCAAGCAAATCAAAAGGGTTTTCACCTGTTGGGTCAAACATCGCCATTTCCTTTTCATCACCACTTTGTTGAGTGGCCGTATCGGTTCGGGTTACTGGAATACTTTAAATAGGGTTGATGACACAATTTTCCAAGAGCCGATGTTGACGCGGATCAAAGCATCGGAAAACCTCTCTTACATCACCATCCGCCCGATCATGCTTTTTGCCATAAATTACCCTTATTTCTGCTGTTTAATAATGACTAAAGTCAATTCAGGGGATATGTTAACGCTTATGAGTTTCCTGCAATGGAGAATAAAGATGTTTAATGCTTTCACCACGAAACAATGTGGCCATGTTTCAGTGTTGACCGCCGCTGTGATGGCGGTTGGGGTTGTGATGCCCAATCCTTCTTTGGCGGATCAAACGACGTTCAACACCATCATTGGCAAGGTCAAAGATGTAGAAGTGTTGACCTCGACTTATATTCGCAAAACACCAGTGGAAGAAAAAGTCTGCACCGTTGAAGACGTGCCGATCTATGAAGAATCTAAAGGCGGCGATGAGCTGGGCAGCATGATCATCGGTGGTCTTTTGGGTTCTGCTGTTGGCAATCAAATCTCAGGCGGCGATGGCGCGGGCACCGTTGGTGCCGTCACCGGCGCGTTGATTGGCCGTGAACACGCCAAGAATACAAAGAAAACAGGCAAAATCGTTGGCTATCGCCAAGAAGAAACCTGCCGGATTGAAAAACGTGTCCGTGAAGAACGGGTTGAAGAAATCACCGGCTATCGTTTGAAAATCAATGTTGATGGTGAGATTGTCACGTTGAAATCATCGTCAAGTTTTGATCAGGGTGATGAGATTAAAATCCGCCGTAAAACAACCTATTCACTCGATTAAACCTCTTGTTTTGATCTCTGGTTAAGGCCACGCTTGCCGTGGTCTGATCAGAGGTGTAAATTAAACACATCAAATAAATTAAGTTTTTTGGCCAAATCCCCATCATGTGATGGATAGGCTCAAAAATACGTTAAAGGACTTGTTATGACGACATCTAATCTTTTGGAAGGTAAACGTGGCTTGATCATGGGCGTTGCCAATGATCGCTCAATCGGTTGGGGCATCGCGAAAGCGGCGGCTGATGCTGGGGCTGAATTGGCCTTTACCTATCAAGGGGAAGCGTTGGAAAAACGTGTTCGGCCTTTGGCCGAAGGTGTGGGGTCATCCATGGTTCTGCCTTGTGATGTTACCGATGAAGCCAGCATGGATCACGTCTTTGCGGAATTGGAGAAATCTTGGGGCAAGATTGACTTTTTCATCCATGCCATCGCCTATTCCGATAAGGATGAGCTGAAAGGCGAATATGTCGACACGACCCGCGAAAACTTCATGCAGACCATGGATATTTCGGTCTATTCCTTTACCGCGCTGGCACGGCGGGCGGCGGCGATCATGAACGATGGCGGCTCAATGCTGACCTTGACCTATTATGGCGCGGAACGGGTGATGCCGCATTACAACGTCATGGGCGTGGCAAAAGCCGCGTTGGAAGCTTCTGTCCGCTATCTGGCGGTTGATCTGGGGGGGCGGAATATTCGCGTCAACGGTCTTTCCGCGGGCCCGATGAAAACCCTTGCCGCTTCCGGTATTGGCGATTTCCGCTATATCCTGAAATGGAATGAATACAACTCACCCTTGAAGCGCAACGTCACCCTTGATGATGTTGGTGGGGCGGGTGTTTATCTGATCTCTGATCTGTCCAGTGGTGTTTCCGGTGAAACCCATCACGTTGATTGTGGTTATCATATCGTGGGGATGAAGGCTGTTGATGCCCCTGATATTTCGGTTGTGTAACCATGGCAGATAACAGTTTCGGCACGTTATTTCGATTCACCACTTTCGGTGAAAGCCACGGTCCTGCCATTGGCTGTATTGTTGATGGCGTGCCGCCACAACTGCCTCTTTCCGAAGACGATATTCAGCCTTATCTGGATCGCCGCAAGCCCGGCACTTCACGCTTTGTCACCCAGCGCAAAGAAGCGGATCAGGTGAAAATCCTGTCCGGTGTCTTTGAAGGCATGACCACAGGAACGCCTGTCATGCTGATGATCGAAAACACCGATCAGCGGTCAAAAGATTATGGCGAGATTGCCAATACCTATCGCCCTGGCCATGCCGATTACACTTATATTGAAAAATACGGTATCCGTGATTATCGCGGCGGCGGGCGGTCATCAGCGCGGGAAACCGCATCACGGGTGGCGGCGGGCGCTTTGGCCATGAAAGTCTTGGAACATCGCCTGAAAACCGCATTCCATATTCGCGGGGCGGTGGTGCAAATCGGTGACCATAAGGTTGATCGCGACCGCTGGTCATGGGATGAAACCCGCAACAATCCGTTTTTCTGCCCTGATGCGGAAACCGTGCCATTATGGGAAAGCTTTTTGGACGAAACCCGCAAGAGCGGTTCATCCACGGGCGCGGTGATTGAAATTACCGCAAGCGGCATCCCCGCCGGATTAGGGGGGCCGATCTATGGCAAATTGGACGCTGATTTGGCAACAGCCATGATGTCAATCAACGCCGTGAAAGGTGTTGAAATTGGCAGCGGTTTTGATCTTGCCCATATCCCCGGCACTGAAGCTGGTGATGAAATGCGCATGGGCGATGATGGCAAGCCGGAATTTTTAAGCAATCATGCTGGCGGAATTCTGGGCGGGATTTCCAGCGGCCAAGATATTGTCACGCGATTTGTTGTCAAACCCACGTCTTCGATTTTAACGCCGCGGCAATCCATTAATGAAAGCGGTGAAGAAAAAGACGTGATCACCAAAGGTCGCCATGACCCTTGTGTTGGTATTCGCGCCGTGCCGATTGGCGAAGCGATGATGGCGATTGTGCTGGCTGATCAATTGATGCGCCATGAAGCGCAATGCGGCCCGTTGCAAGGCTAATGACAATAATCAGGGCTTATCCGCGACAATAATAAATTCCTTATTGCCTTCCGGCCCCGTGATGGGGGACGGCACAATGCCCCTGACCGACCAGCCCATGTCATTGGCCAGCCATGCGCTAATGTCATCTTGCACGGCTTGGTGCAATAAAGGATCACGAACCACCCCGCCTTTGCCAACATCACCGCGCCCAACTTCAAATTGCGGCTTGATCAACGCCGCCAGTATCGCCCCGGATTTGGCCAACACCATGGATGCCGGCAAGACTTTCTTCAGTGAGATAAAAGACGCGTCACAGACCACCATATCAACGTCATCGGGGATTTCTGTTGCCGTCAAATGACGGGCGTTTTGCTTTTCCATCACCACAACACGGTCGTCATTGCGCAACGCCCAATCCAATTGCCCATGGCCAACATCCACCGCGTAGACTTTCGCCGCCCCTTGCCGAAGCAGAACATCGGTAAAGCCGCCAGTGCTGGCGCCGACATCAATGGCGATAAACCCGGGCGCGATTAAATCCGAATAATGATCAAAAGCCGCCGCCAGTTTCAACCCGCCTCTTGATACATAAGGATGGGTTTTGCCCTTGATGATCAGGACGGAATCATCAGCCACTTTGACCCCGGGCTTGGTCATCCGCTGATCACCGATTAACACCAACCCCGCCATGATCATGGCTTGGGCTTTTTCACGGCTAGGGGCATGGCCTTGTTCATGAACAAGCACATCCAGCCGCTGTTTTTTCGGCTTTTGGTTTTTCGGCTGTTGGTTTTTTAAGGGGGTGTCCGTCATGGCTGTCTCATCTGCTGAAGGTCAGATTAAACGACAACCCCGCGCTTGGCCAGATCAACATCCATCAGTGATGCCGCCACTTCTAAAATCGCGGCCGTGTCCAGCCCAGCTTCCGCCAATTGATTGGTCTGGCTGTTATGGTCAATCATACGATCCGGCAAGGTCAAAACCCGCAAGGCTTTCTGGCCTTGATCCATCGCCCCTTGGTTATGCAAATGCTGCATCACATGGCTGGCAAACCCGCCGATACTGCCTTCTTCGACAATCACCAAAGCATCGTGATCACGGATCAACCCGTCGATCAAATCCGCATCAATCGGCTTGGCGAATCTGGCATCAGCAACGGTAATTTCAATGCCCGCATCGCTCAGCTTTTCCGCCGCCAGAAGCGCATCATGAAGGCGCGTGCCAATGGACAATACCGCCAGTCGTTCGCCTTGGCGGATAATCCGGCCTTTGCCAATTTCCCATGGCGTCAGGTTTTCAGGGATTGGCACGCCCACCCCTTCACCACGGGGGTAACGGAAAGCCGATGGCGCGTCATCAATAGCGGCGGCGGTGGCCACTGACCCCGCCAGCTCCGCTTCATCAGCAGGCGCCATAATCACCATTTCAGGCAAAATCCCCAAATAGGCCAGATCATACGCCCCGACATGGGTCGCGCCATCCGCGCCAACCAATCCCGCGCGATCAATGGCAAAACGAACCGGCAATTTTTGAAGGGCAACATCATGCACCACTTGGTCAAAGCCGCGTTGCAAGAAGGTCGAATAAATCGCGCAAAACGGCTTCATCCCTTCCGCGGCCAGACCAGCGGCAAAGGTCACGCCATGTTGTTCAGCGATGCCCACATCAAAACTGCGGTTTGGGAAACGTTCAGCGAATTTGTTAATCCCTGTGCCGGATGGCATGGCGGCGGTGACCGCCACGATTTTTTCATCTTTTTCGGCTTCTTTGATCAATTGGTCAGCAAAAGCATTGGTATAGGAAACCGCGTTGGAAACAGGCTTTTTCTGGGTGCCTGTAATCACGTCAAAGGTCGGCACCGCGTGGTATTTTTCACCGCTTTCCTTGCCAAATGGGTGGCCTTTGCCTTTTTCGGTCACGACATGAAGCAAGACAGGCCCATGGTGACTGCCATCGCGTAGATTCTTTAAAATCGGCAAGAGCTGATCAAGGTCATGGCCATCAACCGGCCCAATATAGAAAAAGCCCAATTGCGAGAAAATCGTACTGCCGCCGACAAATCCCCGTGCCATTTCTTCAGCACGTTTGGCGGTGCGCTCAACTTCCGCGGGGAAACGGCTGGCCACTTGTTTGGCCAATTCACGAATAGAATGAAAAGGACGTGATGAAATCAATTGCCCCAAGTAAGAGGACAACGCCCCCACGGCGGGCGCGATGGACATATCATTGTCGTTCAACACCACGATCATTTTGGAATTCATCGCCCCGGCGTTATTCATCGCTTCATAGGCCATGCCCGCGCTCATCGCGCCATCACCGATCACCGCGATCACGTTGTTGTCGTCGCCCTTCAGATCACGCGCCACCGCCATGCCGAGCCCTGCTGAAATTGAGGTGGAGGAATGCGCCGCGCCAAACGGATCATAAGGAGATTCGTCACGTTTGGTGAAGCCTGAAAGCCCCCCCGGTTGACGCAAGGTGCGGATACGGTCACGCCGTCCGGTCAAAATCTTATGGGGATAGGCTTGATGCCCAACGTCCCAGATAATCTTATCATCAGGGGTATTGAAGACGTAATGAAGCGCAACCGTCAGTTCCACCACCCCAAGGCCAGCCCCCAAATGCCCACCTGTCCGCGAGACCGCGTCAATCATTTCAGCGCGCAATTCATCCGCCAGCGCTTTCATACTGCTTTCAGGAAGTGCTTTGAGCTGATCCGGCGTTACCGCTTTATCAAGAATTGGGGTCTTCATCTCTTATCCTTCTGGGGTCGGCATCGACCGTATCAAAATCACCTTATCAACGGGTTTAATGCGAACGCCCAATACTAAAACTGGATATTTTTGTCATATAGTCAAGCCAAACCGTTGAATTTTCAACAGCTTCAGCCAAAATCGTATTGGCATTTTCCACCAATTTTTGGGCTTCTTTGCTGGCGGCTTCCATGCCCATGGCTTCAACAAAACTCGCTTTGCCCGCGGTTTCATCACGTCCTGTTGGCTTGCCCATGGCGGCGGCATCGCTTTGGCGATCCAACAGATCATCGGCGATTTGAAAGGCAAGGCCAAGATGGTCAGCATAAGCGGCAAGTGCGGTCAGCAGGTGTTCATCCGCCCCACCAATACGCCCGCCAGCGACCGCAGAGGCTTTGATCAACGCCCCTGTTTTCATCGCCTGCATGATGCGGGTTTCATCAAGGTCAAAGCGGCGGGTTTCGGCTTCTAAATCCAGCATCTGCCCCCCAGCCATGCCGGTGATGCCGGAAGCTGTCGCCAGATCATGCACAAGACCTGCCCGAACACCGCCATCAGGGTGGAGATCAGGATCAGCCAACAGTTCAAAAGCAAGGGTTTGCAACGCGTCCCCCGCAAGGATCGCGGTCGCTTCATCAAAAGCGATATGACAAGACGGCTTGCCACGGCGGGTTTCCGCATCATCCATAGCGGGCAAATCATCATGGATCAGGGAATAGGCATGAAGACATTCAAAACTTGCCGCCACTTGGGTTGCGCCTGATGGATTGCTTTCACCGGATGCGAGCCGCGCCGCGCCCAAGACCAGCCCTGCCCGCATTCGTTTGCCGCCAGCCATGGCGGCATATCGCATGGCATCCACCAGCTTTGGCGCGGCTGTTTTGGCGAGACCGTCAAAAATTTCGGTCAAGGCTGTTTCCGTCAAAGCAGCGTCATCAAGCAATTGTTGGGGGGCGGCGGTTGTCATTAAACTTATTCCGCGTCAAAAGATGTTGTGCCGGCGATGTCTGAACTGCCTTTTTGGGCGCGGATTTTATCAACTTTCAAGCGGGCTTCATCCAAACGGTCTTGGCATAGTTTTTTCAACATGGCCCCACGTTCATAGGCGGCGACAGCATCATCCAGCGACACTTCACCTCGCTCCAGTTTTTCAACAATGGATTCCAATTCTTTCAGCGCGTCTTCAAAACTCAGGTTTTCTGGCGCGGTATTGTCTGAAGGTGTCATGGCTTGATCTCCTTTTATTTAAGGTATCTCACCTTAAGCGTTTTCTTCCGATAATTCATCATTATCTTGACTGGCTGATTTGATGAAACGTGACATTTTTTTACGAACTGCGGGGGATTTGATCAAGTAATAATGCCTTAGCAATTCAAGGCTTTCACGGCGTTCAATCGGGTCTTTTGATAAAAATGACAAATCTTCAGGCAATTCCTTGGCATTTTCCTGATGCAGACGTGGCGAAAGCTTTTTGGTTTCGTCATTCATATCTTGAAAAAAGAAGCCGATTTCAACCTGAAGAATCTGGCTTAAATCCCAAAGCCGTGAAGCGCTGACGCGATTGGCGCCGCGTTCATATTTTTGCACTTGCTGAAAGGTGACTTTCAACGCATCCGCCAGATCAGTCTGGGTCATGCCCTTTAGGATGCGGGCTTGTTTGATCTGTTTGCCGACATGGCGATCAACGGGATTATGATTGGTGATACCGAAATTTTTGGATTTCTCTGACATAACTATTCAACTTCTATTCAACCCCATGGGGGCAAGGCTTACCCCACAACTCATGGTAGTATTAGAAATTGATCATATAGCATAAAGGTCAAGCCCTTAAGCATGAATTATCTGCTGATTAATTGCGGCATCCGCCGTAATGCTGAGAGCAATTCTTTCAAAATCCCTGGCTCAAGGGCGGAATGGCCAGCATCATCCACCATTTTCAATTCTGCCGAAGGCCAGCGTTTCGCCAAATCAGAGGCGGAATGCGGCGGGCAAATCACATCATGACGGCCTTGGACAATGACCCCGGGAATATCTTGGATTTGGTGAATGTTATTCAGAATATAGCCATCATCCATGAAACAGTGATGGGTGAAATAATGGGCTTCTAGGCGAGCAAGGCTCAAGGCCATGCGGCCGCCACCGCCTCTGATTTCCGCCGCAAGCGTTGCGCAGGAATTTTCATAAGAAGACCATTGTTCCGCGGCAGGGATATAAATCGAAGGGCTGCTATCCATCAGGCGGCGATAATAGGCATCCAATGGGTCATGCTGTTCTGATGGCGGCAGGCCATTGATGAACCGATCCCATGCCTCGGGGTAAAACCGCCCCATATCCTTCATGAACCAATCAATTTCTGGCTTTGTGCCTAAGAAAATGCCCCGCAAAACGAAACCAAGACAGCGGTGCGGGTGATTGATCCCATAGGCCAGCCCCAAGGTTGACCCCCAAGATCCGCCAAAAACTAACCATTGCTCAATACCAAAATGCTGGCGGATGGCCTCCATATCATCAATCAAATGCCAAATGCTATTGGCTTTTGTTTCAGCAAAGGGGCGCGATTGGCCAGAGCCACGTTGATCAAAAAGAATGACACGAAACAATTCAGGGTCAAAAAACCGGCGATGCAATGGGCTGATGCCTGCCCCCGGCCCGCCATGAAGATAAATCACCGGAATGCCATCAGCCGCGCCGCAATCTTCAACATAAAGATTATGGCCGTCACCCACTTCTATTCGGGTGGTTTTATTGGGGGCTATAGGCGGAAAAAGAGCATCATTTTCAGAAAAGGATCGCATATCCTGATCCGCTTACAGCAAAGGGTGAATGAGGCATGACCAATTCATGTCATGATAAATAGGGCAATTCGTCTATATCTTCCACACGGGCTTCAAGATTGACACGAATTTTATTCATGGCGCGGGATTCAAGCTGACGCACGCGTTCTTTGCTGACCCCAAAGTCACGACCCAATTCATCCAACGTGGCGCCATCTTCATCAAGACGGCGGCGCATGATGATCATTTTCTCACGCGGGCTTAATTCTTCAATCGCTTCAGCCAGCCATTTGGACAATGTCGCCGCGTCTTTAGCCGTGGCCACTGATTGTTCAGGATTCGGGCGGTCATCCATCAAGAAATCCTGTGCCATATTCTCATTGGTCTCACCAACAGGGGCATTGAGCGATGAATCCGCCCCTGAAAGACGCTGTTCCATATGAGTCACGTCATTGAGGTTAACGCCAATAGTATCCGCGATTTGCTGGCGACCTTCATCGGTCAGCATTCCGCCATCAGCCTCACCAATACGGGCGCGCAAGCGGCGGAGTTTAAAGAAAAGCGATTTATGGGCGGATGTTGTGCCGGTGCGGACAATTGACCAGTTCCGCAAAACATAATCTTGAATAGATGCTCTGATCCACCAGACGGAATAGGTGGAAAAACGAACTTCGCGATCAGGGTCAAAACGGCTGGCGGCCTGCATGATGCCGATATTGCCTTCTTGGATCAAATCCCCAAGCGGCAAGCCATAATGACGGAATTTAGAAGCGATGCTCACCACAAGGCGTGAATAGGCCAGCACCAATTGATGCAAGGCACGTTCATCCTGTTGGTCTCGCCAAGCGATCGCCAGTTTATGTTCATCGTCTCTTTCTAACAGAGACTGCTTCATAATCTGGCGAATATACCGATTATCAGATTTTAAAGTTTCGTTACGTTCATCCATGGCGCAAACTCCCCAGTACACACCATCATTATTATTGGTCTTTTAGTGCTATATTTATTCAAATGGGGCAAATAACAAGAGGGTCAACCCTCAAACCAAAAATAATTTTACCCTAAAGAAAATCGTAACGTAAAAATCAGGCCGCGTCCATCAAGTTTTCAAGTTTCACCGCGGCGGCTTCTTGATCAATCTTTTCGATAGCGGCAAATTCACGGGCCAAGCGTTGCAAAGCGGCCTGATACATTTGGCGTTCAGAATAAGATTGTTCGGTCTGTGTATTGCGGCGGCGCAAATCGCGAACAACTTCAGCAATGGATACAGGATCACCAGAACGGATCTTATCTTCGTATTGCTTGGCGCGCTTTGACCACATATCACGGCGGACACGGGCTTTGGCTTTCAGGGTGGTGATGGCTTCTTCCATTTGCTTTTTGGATGAAAGCGTTCTTAGCCCTAGGCTGCGTGCTTTTTCCAGCGGCACCCTTAATGTCATGCGATCTTGTTCAAAACGAACGATCAGCATATCGATATTCATGCCAGCAACGGTGTTTTGTTCTGTTCCCAAAATACGACCCACGCCATGTGTTGGGTAAACAACAAAATCATCCGCGTTGAAATCATCAACGTTTTCGTTGGTATTTTTAGCCATTGATCTATCCCAATCATAAAAAATCGGTCAAAGCCGATAAGCCCGAATGTAAACACCCGAACGATTTATTTTCATAAAGATAACCCCTAGCGCCACGTGACGCTGATCATCTTTAAATGTGCCTGAATTAACTGTTGAATGTATCGCCGCTAGACAAAAGCAGGATCATTAAACTGGCATTTGCATGAGAATATATACGAAAATTGACAAAAAGGCTACCCCCCTGAATTTTCCTCCGAATCTTCATAAGGGGTGAAGGGCTGCGATGAGGTGAATTTCCCCTGATATATCGCGCCTAATTGCCTTCGCCTCGTTTCAGCGCCTAATTGCCTTGGCCTAATTGCGTTCGCCTAATTGCCTTCTCCGGGCTTATCGGAGAAATACTTCTCAAACTTGCCGCTAACGCCTTTGAATTCATCAGCATCAGCAGGGGCATCGATCATGCGGGTGATATTCGGCCATTTTTGCGCCATATCAGCGTTGAGCTTAAGCCAAGCTTCCGCGCCAGGGTCTGTATCCGGCAAAATCGCTTCCGCGGGGCATTCCGGTTCACAAACACCGCAATCAATACATTCATCGGGATCAATCACCAGCATATTTTCACCCTCGTAGAAACAATCCACAGGGCAAACTTCGACACAATCGGTGTATTTGCAGCGAATACAATTATCATTAACGATATAAGTCATGGGTGGTCTCCGAATAAAAGAACGCTAATCATCTATCGCAAGGTTTGACGCGGCGCAACACATGATTGCCCTCGCGGCATATGATTTTTTTATTTTAAGGGATAAAGGCGGAAAATTTTGTTCCTTAATGTTTATATTGATCGCGATTTGGCCTTCAGAAAAACTCAAACAAGATTAACACGAAGACCCTTATAATTTATTTGCAACCGTGTTCATTTCATATATATTATAATATATACTTTTATGGAGGAATCCGTGCCAGCAACTGCAAAACTTTTCAAGAATGGGCAAAGCCAAGCGGTTCGTTTACCGAAAGAATATCGGTTTGATGGGGAAGCGGTCTTCATCAGAAGGGATAAAAAAACAGGCGATGTTATTTTATCCTCTCGACCCGAAAAATGGGATCAACTCTTTGCTTTGATAGAAAACCTTGATGTCCCGCAGGACTTTCTTAGTGACCGTGATCAACCCATGATTGATCGCGATCCACTTGATGACACAAACACAAAATGAAATTTATGCTGGACACAAATACGGTGAGTTATCTCTTTCGAAATGAAGATAATGTCGTCAGCAATTTACAAAACCATTCACCACATGACATTGTTATTTCCTCCATTACAGAAGCCGAATTGTTATATGGGATCGCAAAAAATCCCCAAGCTAAATTGGTTGAAGTTGTTGAGTATTTTCTCAAGACAACCCATGTTTTGCCTTGGGATCGTAATGCCGCGGAATGCTATGCCCATATGAAAGCCAGAATAATGAAACAAGGACGATCAATATCTGAGCTTGATCTGTTGATTGTTTCTCATGCTTTAGCGCTAGATTTGACGCTTGTAACGAGCGACAAAGGCCTTTTGCAATTGCGCGATCTGCCTGAATTTTCAATAAATTTGGTAAACTGGCGGGATTAACGTTGCGAAAACCCATCCCCCATCAAGATTTCAAGCCATCGATCAAGCGGCGGTCACGTTTGGTGGGGCGGCCGGAGCCGCGGTCGCGTTGTTCAAACGGCAAGGGTTGATCCGATGCCATCTTCACTTTGGGTTGCGGCGGGTCTAAATCTTCATAAAGCATCACCGCCTCTGATGCGGGGCCTCTTCTTTTGGCCATGGCCAGAATTTTGATCACCCTGATGTCTTCTGCTTTCGGGAAGGTGAGCACATTCCCTGCCCTGATTTGGCGATGCGGTTTGGCCATGGTATCACCATCAAGCCGCAACCGACCGCTGGTGATCAGGCGTTGCGCATCGGCTCTTGTTTTGAAAAACCGCGCCGCCCAAAGCCATTTATCAATCCGCATTTCGGTCGCGTCTGATATTGAAGCATTAGGTTGGTCGGTCATTGTTTTCATCTGGCCTTGATCGGGGCGATGTTATTTTGATTTGAGTTGCGCCAAGACCGCAAAAGGTGAATTCGGGTCCGGCTGCTTTTCTTGTGGTTTGCGCGGCTGTCCCGATTGACCTTGGCCTTTGCCATGGCCTGATTTCTTTGCCCCTTTAGAACGCGGCTTGCCCCCTGATTTATGGGCTTTGCCTTGATCTTTCGGGCGGCGTTTGCGCTCAAAAACAGGGATGGCTGGTTTTTCAGGGTCTTCGGATGGAATTTCTTCAACCTGCAGGTAATTCAGATCAAGGATAATCGCCACCATTTGTTCGCGTGTCGCGCCAGCCAATGATAACATTTCTTCATTGATCTGGAATTTGCCTTCACGGGCAGCGGCGCGGATCACCGCTGAAAGGCGTTCGGCCATATCAACCCGCATCACGCGCCCCCCAAGACGGCGATAGCCTGTGGCCAGCCAATATTCATCAGAAACGCCTTCGATATGGTCGATCGCCACACGGCCAGCGGGCGGCGGGCCCGATGGTGGGAAATCATCATGATAGATGCTGTATAACAACGCTTTCGCATCAATCTGGGCTGGCTTCAGCAAATCAGCCATATAGGTCATATCCACCCCAAGGCGGATGCCATGCAGGGCCAATTGCCGGCGGCCATCTTCATCCAATGTTTTGGCCATTTCAGCAATGCTGGCCGTCGGCAATGTGCCTAAAGCTTCATAAACCTGAAAGGCGATCCCGCGGGCCGTGCCGGTCAGCCCTTCGCCGGTTAAGGCGACGGCTTTTTCCAACACGGTTTTAGGGTAATCCAAGGCAAAGGCATTGAGCCGATCTTGCACGGATTTCAGCTGATCACCTTCCAGAAGATTGCTGCTGCGGATTTCAGCGCGCGGCTGATAGAGCCCATCGCCTTTGATCAATTTGCCGATCAACGCCTCACGCCAGAAAATCTGGCCTTTGTTATCCAGTTTGAACGCCGGATCATGGGAGGCCACCAGCGCCTTCACCCGCGCGGTGATTTCTTCAGGAAGGGCTTTCCGTGCCGCGGCCAGCACAGGGCCTTCTTCATCACCGCCAGAAATGCGAGGGGTGAAAACAAATCCGTCGAGTTGGCCAACATCTTCGCCTTCAACAATTACAGTGCCGTCAGATTTAATAGAGGACATGAGTGTTGTATTTTCCTTCAACCGCCTTGAAAGCACAGCCGCCCGCCGGTCAACGAAACGCTGCGTTAAAACTTCGTGTAGACTATCTGATACCCTGTCCTCAATGCTTCTTGCAAGCCCTTGGAAGTCTTCACTGTCATTGAGCCAGTGTTGCCGCTGGGTAATATAGGTCCAAGTCCGGATATGTGACAGCCGCGACATCAAGGTATCAATATCGCCATCAGGGCGGTCAAGCCGCTTCATTTGGCTGGAAACCCAGTCCTGATCTAACCGCCCATTTTCGATCAATTGGGTGTAAATTTTGGCCAGCATTTGGGCATGGCTATCGGTATATTCTCGTTGATAATCAGGGATCTGGCAGACATCAAAGAGCAATTCCACCTGCGTGTTGCCATGGGCCATCACCCGAATATCATCACGTTCAATCAAAGCGGCTAAGGCTTGTTGGTCATCGGCATCAGCTTTGCGGGTCATCAAGGGTGATGGTGGCCTTGTTTCAAGCGAGCGCAATAAATTTTCAGGGGATGAAAAATCAAGGGCAGAATTGCGCCAATAGACCCCTGTCAGAAAACGGAAGCGGTGATTCTCAATCGCATCGATCACATCTTCTTCCAACATTGTGCTGTGTTCGGTGATCCCAAAACTGCCGTCAGTGGTGTGACGACCTGCCCGTCCGGCGATCTGTCCCAATTCAGCAGGGGTCAATCGCCGCGGCCGCCGGCCATCAAATTTCACGTCCCCGGCCAGCGCGACATGGTTAATATCCATATTCAGCCCCATGCCAATGGCATCAGTGGCGACCATGTAATCGACATCACCGGATTGAAACAATTCAACCTGAGCGTTGCGGGTGCGGGGGCTGAGCGCGCCCATGACAATCGCCGTGCCGCCCCGTTGAGCGCGGATCAATTCCGCCAATTTATAAACTTCCGCCGCGCTGAACGCCACCACCGCTGATCGTCTTGGCAAGCGGGTGACTTTCTTTTGCCCTGCCCATGACAGGCGCGACAAACGCTGGCGAACCATCACCTCAACCCCGGGGAGCAAATCTTCCAGCACGCGGCGGATGGTCTCCGCCCCCAAAAGCAAGGTTTCTTCACGCCCTCTGGCATTCAGAATCCGGTCGGTGAAGACATGGCCACGTTCAGGGTCAGCCGCCAATTGCACCTCGTCAATCGCCATAAATTCAACCCCGCGTTCCATGGGCATGGCCTCAACGGTACACATGAAATATCGGGCTTTCGGCGGGATGATTTTTTCTTCACCGGTGATCAGTGCCACCGCGTCTTTGCCGACACGCGCCACCGCGCGGTCATAATTCTCCCGCGCCAACAGCCGCAAAGGAAACCCCATCATGCCCGACGCGTGACCCATCATCCGTTCCATGGCGTACCACGTCTTGCCGGTGTTGGTCGGGCCAAGAACAGCGATAGGCTTCGGGGCATGAGAAGGATTGCGGGCAGGCATGGAAGGCTCGGAACATCACTAACAAAAGACAATGCAGTATGCCCCAGCCTTCCTTGCGGGGAAAGGGGTTATGGACTGAAATGAGGATGAAAACGAAATCTGTTTGACCCCATCAAAAAAGGGCCTCGAAAGGCCCTTTAAAGATCAAGATATAAACCCGCGTTTAGAAATGCGCCGACATGGTGTTTTCCGGCTTTTGCACAGGCGGGGCAAATTTGGTCAGGTCGATGCCTTCAACCGCGCCTTTATATTCATCAATCGTGGGTGTCCGCCCCAGAATAGCCGACAGCACCACCACCGGCGTTGAGGCCAAGAGCGATTCCCCTTTTTTCGTATCAGAATCTTCCACCACACGGCCTTTGAACAAGCGGGTTGAGGTCGCCATCACCGTATCGCCTTTCGCCGCTTTTTCCTGATTCCCCATACAGAGGTTACAGCCCGGGCGTTCGAGATAGAGAATATTTTCATATTCAGTACGGGATTGTTCTTTCGGGGCGGTATCGTCAAATTCAAACCCTGAATATTTCTGCAGGATTGACCAATCGCCTTCTTCTTTCAATTCATCAATGATGTTGTAGGTTGGCGCCGCCACCACCAAGGGGGCTTTGAACTCAACATCACCATCTGATTTTTCCAGATTGCGGAGCATTTGGGCAACGATTTTAATATCGCCTTTATGCACCATACATGACCCCACAAAGCCCAAATCAACCTTCTTTTCCGCCATATAGAACGAAATCGGACGAATGGTATCATGGGTGTAACGCTTTGAAATATCGGCGTTATTAACATCAGGGTCAGCGATCATCGGCTCATTAATCGCGTCCAGATCAACCACCACTTCAGCAAAATACTGGGCGTTATCATCAGGCTTCAAAGCAGGCTTTTCCCCTGATTTAATCTGGGCGATGCGGTTATCAGCAATATCCACCAGCCCTTGCAGCATCTTATTGTCGTTATCCATGCCTTTGTCGATCATGGTCATGATGCGGCTTTTGGCAATCTCAAGAGAGGCGATCAATGTCGCGTCTTCAGAAATACAGATCGAAGCTTTCGCCTTCATCTCCGCCGTCCAATCGGTGAAGGTAAAGGCTTGGTCAGCCAAGAGCGTGCCGATATGCACTTCAATGATGCGGCCTTGGAAAATATTATCGCCAAATTGCTGCAGCATCTGGGCTTGGGTGGCATGGACAACATCACGGAAATCCATGTGATCGGCCATCTTGCCTTTGAAGGTCACTTTTACGGATTCAGGAATAGGCATGGTGGCTTCACCCGTGGCGAGCGCCAGCGCAACCGTCCCTGAATCAGCCCCAAAGGCCACGCCTTTTGACATACGGGTATGGGAATCCCCACCGATAATAATTGACCAGTCATCGACGGTAATGTCATTCAACACCTTGTGGATCACATCGGTCATGGGGTGGTATTGGTCTTTCGGATCACGGCCCGTGACCAGCCCGAATTTAGCCATGAACTGCATCAAACGTGGGGTGTTTTCTTGGGCTTTAATATCCCAAACAGAGGCGGTGTGACAGCCCGATTGATACGCCCCATCAACGGTGGGGGAGATCACTGTGGCGGCCATCGCCTCCAGCTCTTGGGCGGTCATCAAGCCTGTTGTATCTTGCGAGCCAACGATATTGACGTTAACCCGAACATCGGAGCCTGCGTGAAGGGGCTTATCGGTCGTCACGCCCACCGCATTGGCATTGAAGATTTTTTCAACCGCGGTCAGGCCTTGGCCATCAATGGATACTTCTTTGGATGGCGCGAAGGCGGATTTGAACTCAACCCCCAAAGCCTCACAAGCAAAGCTTTGCAATTTCTTGCCAAAGACAATGGCGTATGACCCGCCTGCTTTGATGAACTCAACTTTTTGCGGGGATAAAGACGCGCCAATATCAACCAGCTCTTCGCCTTCGTCATCGCTGTAGAGTTTTTTATCTTTGGTGTTGATGGTCAGCACCGTGCCTGTTTCAACGGAATACTGCTGATCCAAAACAGGGTTGCCATCGTTATTCAAGATCGGCTTGCCATCCCCATCGACTTTCTTGACCCAGTTTTTAAGGTCAATGCCAATGCCGCCGGTCACGCCCACGGTGGTCAGGAAAATCGGCGACACCCCATTGGTGCCCGCAACAATAGGGGCGATATTAACAAACGGCACATAAGGGCTGGCTTGTTTGCCTGTCCAAAGCGCCACGTTATTGACCCCCGACATACGGGATGAGCCAACGCCCATCGTGCCTTTTTCCGCCACCAGCATCACCTGTTTATCAGGGTGCTGTAATTTGAGAGCCTGGATTTCCGCCTGCGCCTTTTCTGAAATCATGCATTTGCCATGCAGTTCACGGTCAGAACGGGAATGCGCCTGATTGCCCGGGGAAAGCAAATCGGTTGAAATATCACCTTCGGCGGCGACATAGGTCACGACTTTGATCTTTTCCTGAATATCGGGAAGTTTGGTGAAAAATTCAGCCTTGGCGTAACTTTCCAACACATCCTTGGCGATGGCATTGCCCGCATCAAGGGCATCTTTCAGCCGTGATGTATCGGCGTCATATAGAAACACTTGTGTCTTTAAAACTTCTGCCGCGGCGATGGCTTTCGCTTCATCATCGCCAAGGGCAATATCAAGCAGCACTTCAATCGAAGGCCCGCCCTTCATATGGGAGAGCAATTCAAAGGCAAATTCAGGGGTGATTTCTTCCACCACGGCATTGCCCAAAATAATCTCTTTTAAAAACTTTGCCTTTTCCCCTGCCGCGCTGGTGGTGCCGGGCAAGGTGTTATAGATGAAATAGCCAAGGCAATCTTGACGATGCGGGCTGTTGTTATCTTGAATATGGGCAACAACCTCTTTCAGCAAAGTGCCATCATCAATCGGCTTTGGCTGAAGGTTTTGTTTTTTACGGTTTTCAATATCGATCAGATAAGATTCATAAAAGCTCATCTTGTCCCCCTTTGGATGTCGTCATCAGCGTTTCAATCAGATTTTCCCAATATTAAATAACGGCGGCTTCTTGAGATGTTGAGCCAACACCATGGGTCTTAGCAAAGACCGTTATTGGGAAATTCCAGCGGCTGACAGGGGTGCGCCCCAATCCAGTCTTGGAATTCTAGTCTGGAATATCTTTTTGGATGCTCCGTCTAGAATGATTTTTATATACGCGAAGATCGGGTGATTTTCAACCATATCAGGCCATCGGGCAAAACCCATGGGCGGGGCATATGACCGCAGGACGCGATTTGCATCTTTCGGTAGAGTTTCTGATGAAAGAAAGGTACAAATTGGGCATGAGTGATCCGAAATCAAACGCCCAAACCGCTTTGTTATCCGCCGAGAACATCAGCATCAGCCGCGGGATGATGCCGGTATTATCTGGCTTTGACCTTGAGGTTAAAGCGGGGCAAGCCGTGGTGATCACAGGGCCTAATGGAAGCGGCAAGACGACCTTATTGCGCGGCTTGGCGGGGTTGTTGCCGCTCGATCAAGGGGCGATCCATATTGATGGGGTCAATATCAACGACGACCGCCAGCATCACCATGAGAGGATGATTTACATCGGCCATAAAGATGGGCTTTCTGGGGCGTTGACCACCTGCGAAAACATGACCATCTGGGCGGCATCCCAAGGCATGACGATCACCGATGATGACCTTAATGATGCTTTTGAATCTTTAGGCTTGGCGACATTGATGCACGCCGAGGCCAGACGCCTTTCCGAAGGCCAGCGCCGGCGATCAGGCATGGTGCGGCTGGCGCTCAGCCAAATAAGCCAGATGCGCGGTCAGGCCCATAAAAAAATCTGGGTGCTGGATGAACCGCTGACCGCGATTGATACCGAAGCCACCCTTAACCTATGCCGCTTGATTGACCGCCACACAGACCATGGCGGCAGTGTTATTCTTTCCACCCACAGCCCTCTTGATCTGGCGCGGATGCGTGTTTTGCCCCTCACCCCACTGCCAGAAATCATGGCAGAAATCATGCCCGAAACCATTATGGAAAGAGAGGATGGAGGCCGAGGATGATGACGCTTTTATCCATCCAGATGGCGGTGTTGCGGCGGGATTTAATGCTTGGCTGGCGCGGCTTGGCTGATACCGTTGCGGGGCTAAGTTTCTTTGTCATGATCATTGCTTTGGTGCCGCTTGCCATTGGCCCAGAACAAGCGCAATTAACCCTGATCGCCCCGGCGATGCTATGGATTGCCGCCTTGCTGGCGACCCTGCCCCAGATGGAACGGCTCTTTGCCCGTGATGAAGCCGAAGGCGGGATTGACCATTTGATCATGATCCCCGCCCCCTTGGCCTTGACGGTATTGACCAAAGCGATTGCGGCATGGCTGTTGATCGGCTTGCCGTTAACCCTGACCGCGCCGTTTTTGGGCATGATGCTGGCACTGCCATTAACCGGCATGGGGATGGTGATGGTTGCCCTTGGCATGGGGAGTTTCGGGTTGCTGTTATTGGGGATGACCGCGTCATCTTTGGTCTTGGGCGCAAGACGAAGCGGCGTTTTGATCGCTATTTTGGTGCTGCCTTTGGCCATGCCCATCTTGATCTTTGGCACCGCCAGTTCGGTCGCCGCGATCAATGGTGAGGATGCCAGCGCGACCATGCGGTTTTTATTGGCGATTGTGCTGATATATCTGGCCGTCACCCCTTGGGCAACAGCCACCAGCCTGCGCCACGCGGCGGAGTGACACCATGACGGGACATGATGCCGCAAGTTCTTGCGACCATATCAAGGCTTGGGTATAAAAAATTATGTTTGATTATCTTGCCAATCCTGCTCGCTTTCAGCGCATCGCATCCGTGATCAGACCGATCGCGTGGTTGGCATTTATCGCAACAATTCTCCCCGGGCTTTATTACGCGTTTTTCAATTCCCCCGCTGATTATCAGCAAGGCGAGACGGTGCGCATCATGTATGTTCATGTGCCGTCGGCGTGGATGGCATTAATGGCCTATGTGCTGATGGCGGTGATGGCGCTGTTTTATCTCGTGTGGAAACATCCTTTGGCTGATGTGGCGGCACGTTCCATGGCTTTGCCTGGGGCTGGATTTGCGCTGATTACTCTTATCACGGGCTCGCTTTGGGGCGCGCCAATGTGGGGGACATGGTGGGTCTGGGATGCGCGACTGACCTCCATGTTGATCCTGTTGTTTTTGTACATTGGCTATATGGTGCTGGTCGATAGTTTTGACCGTGAAGACCGCGGCAGTAAAGCGGGCGCGGTGTTGTTGCTGGTGGGCGTGATCAATATCCCGATCATCAAGTTTTCCGTTGATTGGTGGAATACACTGCACCAAGGCGCGAGCGTCATTCGGGCAGGCGGGCCTGCTATTGATCAATCAATGCTGATCCCGCTGTTGTTGATGGCGGCGGCGGCAAAGTTTTGGTTTATCGGCATTACGCTTGTGCGGATGCGCGCCCTCTTGGGGCATAGACGATTGATGGCACGGCGGCATCAGATGATGGCGAAATCCACGTCATCGCCGCAAGCCAAGACCGCAGGAGCAAATGCCCATGACTGAGTTTCTTGATATGGGCGGGTATGCTGCTTTTGTCTGGCCGTCATGGATTATCGCGGTGGTGGTGATCCTTGGCATTTCGATCATGAGCTATCGTCATGACCGCAACATCAAAACTGAAACTGACCGTCTTGATGCGATGATGATGAAATCAAAAAAGGGCAAATCTGATGGCTAAACTGTCCCCGAAAGCCCGCCGCGGCATCGGCATTGGCATTGTTGGCGCGATTTTAGGGCTGGCAGTCATGCTGACCTTAACCGCCTTAGAAGACACGGTGGTTTATTTTTATGACCCGTCGGCCTTGGCGGATAAACCTTTGGATAATCGCTTGATCCGTGTTGGCGGTTTAGTGGTGGAAGGCAGTGTCGATACGGCCTCCACCCCCATCAAGTTCAGCTTGAGTGATGGCGCGGCCAGCGTTGATGTGGCGTATAGCGGGATTTTGCCTGATCTCTTCAGAGAAGGCCAAGGCATCATCGCCGAAGGCCGATATGACGGCACGTTATTCACGGCGGAAACTGTCTTGGCCAAGCATGATGAAAATTATATGCCGAAAGAAATTGCCGATAGCCTGAAGGATAAAGGGCTATGGAAAGACGAGGGCAATTAATCTGCCCCGCCTTAAACCAATGATTTCAATGAATTAACCGCGGCGACGGCGACCACGGCGGCGCGCGCTTGACGGGTCATCAAGGCTTGGCTCACCAATACCCAATGTCCGTTCCGGCAGGCTGACCGCTTCTGACAAGCGTTCATAAGGGTCGGTCTTATGCGGGATCGCCATGGCTTTAACGAAATGGTCTTGGAAAGACGGTTCAATCGCGGTTTCAATTTTTTCAATATCGCGGACGATATTTTCAACGCGGTTGCGCTCACCTTTATTCAACAGACAAATCCGCGCGCCAGCGCCAGCGGAATTCCCCGCCGCTTTAACACGGTCGAACAAACAATCAGGGATCATGCCCAGAACCATGGCGTATTTCGGTTCAATATGGGTGCCGAATGCCCCGGCCAGCACAACGTTATCCACGCGTTCAATATTTAACTTATCCATCAATAAGCGGAAGCCCGCGTAAAGGGCAGCTTTCGCCAATTGGATGGCGCGAACATCATTCTGCGTGACCGTCACGTTATCAGAAACACGGTATTTAAACGTCCGGCCATCTTCTTCGATACGCGGTGATACAGCGGCTTTCTTGCCATCAACTTCACCATCTTCGGTGATGATGCCCGCCAGATACATTTCACCCAGCACTTCGATAATGCCTGACCCGCAAATCCCTGTGATGCCGGTTGAGGCCACCGCGTCATCAAAGCCGTCTTCATCCGACCATTGCTCAACGCCAATAACGCGATAGCGCGGCTCAAGCGTTTCAGGATTAATCCGTATGCGTTCAATCGCGCCCGGGGCGGCACGCTGGCCGCTGGAGATTTGCGCCCCTTCAAAGGCAGGGCCAGTGGGGGATGATGCCGCCAGCAGGCGATCCGCGTTGCCGCAAATGATTTCAGCATTCGTGCCGACATCAACCACCAAGGTCATTTCATCAGAAGACCCCGGGCTTTCGGCCAGCGCCACCGCCGCCGCGTCCGCGCCGACATGACCCGCGATACACGGCAGGATATAAACCCGCGCCCCAGGGTGAATTTCAAGATCAAGTTCTTTGGCGGTTGTATCAAAACTTTCATCCATGGCCAGCGCAAATGGCGCGCCGCCCAATTCAATCGGATCAATCCCCAAGACAAGGTGATGCATGACCGGATTGCCAACCAATACAACTTCGATAATGTCATCAACCGGCAGGTCAGCCTGTTTTGCCGCGCCTTCCAATAGCGATTGCAGGCCAGCACGGACCGCTTCCGTCATTTCATCGGCACCGCCTTCATTCATGAAACCGTAGGAAACACGGCTCATCAAATCTTCACCAAAGCGGATTTGCGGGTTCATCGCCCCTGAAGACGCCAGAACAGCACCGGAGTTCATATCACAAAGATGGGCAGACATGGTGGTTGAGCCAATATCAATCGCCGCCCCAAGGATCATTTCCTTCAGCCCCGGCCACACGCCGATGATGCGATTGCCGCCCCGCAAGGCAACGGTGATTTGCCATTTGCCTTTCCGAAGGGTGGTTTGCAAAGCGCGCATGACATGAAGGTCGGCTGTAATTTCACCATCAACACGATCCGGCCATTGTTCATTAAGGGCTTCGACAACACGGCGCAAATCCCCTGATGGTTCATGCATATCCGGTTCACGTACCTCGATAAAACAAAGCCGTGTTGGGGCATCAACTTCAATCACGCGATCATCGGCGGCTTTACGGATAACCTGATCATGCACTTGGCTTTCCGCCGGCACATCAATCACGACATCTGATTTCAAACACGCTTGGCAAGACAGACGGCGACCATCGGCAAGACCACGCTTTTCAGCATAGCGATCTTCGACCTTTGAGCGTTCCGTGACAGAATCTTGGGAGGATTGAATCCCATGTTTGGCGAAATCACCTTCACCAATATTGACCTGACAACGGCCACACATGGCGCGGCCACCACAAACACTATCAATATCAACCCCTAGACTGCGGGCCGCCTGAAGCACGGTTGTGCCTTTCGCCACCTGACCCTGACGCCCTGAAGGGGTAAAGACAATATGAATTGATTCAGATGAATCGTCATCAATCTTAACGTCATTATCCTTAACGTCTGGGTTGGTGGTCATCGGCGTTATCCCCTTAGCTTCATATGGTCGTCTTCATATGGTTGTTATCGTTATTTGTTTTTATTCCGATCAGGATTCCTAAAGATGATCCTAAGCGCGGCGGCGACGGGTTTGGCGACGACCGCCTTCTGCACCCTCGGCCACAGGCTCACGGTATTTGGAAATCCAGCGGCGGCATTCAGGGTCAGTCCCCATCATCACATCCGCGCCCATAATGGCAGACATTTCTTCTGTATGCAGCGGGTTCATAATAGCAGAGGTCATGCCCGCGCCAACAGCCATGGATAAGAACGCGGCGTTCATGCCATGACGGTTCGGCAGACCAAATGAAATGTTGGACGCGCCGCACGTGGTGTTGACCTTCAATTCATCGCGCAGACGGCGGATCAGATCAAGGGCAGAACGACCAGCAAGGTTAATCGCCCCCACCGGCATGATCAGCGGGTCAACGACCACGTCTTCTCTTGGGATGCCGTAATCTTCGGCGCGTTCAACAATTTTCTTGGCAACGTCATAACGAACATTCGGGTCTTCTGAAATGCCGGTTTCGTCATTGGAAATCGCCACAACAGCCGCGCCGTATTTTTTAACCAATGGCAGAACAACTTCAAGGCGTTCTTCTTCACCGGTGACAGAGTTGACCAAAGGCTTACCTTTATAGACCGCAAGACCCGCTTCCAAGGCTTCCACCACGGATGAGTCAATCGCCAGCGGCACATCGACCGTGTCTTGCACCAGCTGAATACATTCCGCCAAAATCTTGGGCTCATCCGCCATGGGGATACCGGCGTTCACGTCCAGCATAGTCGCGCCAGCTTGCACCTGCGCCAAAGCATCAGAAACAACACGGCTGTAATCACCTTCGGCCATTTCCGCGGCCAAGAGTTTACGGCCTGTGGGGTTGATCCGCTCACCGATAATGCAGAATGGCTGTTCAAAACCGATGGTGATCTCTTGCTTTTCAGATGAGATAAGTGTTTTGGTCATAATTCAATTCCTTATGCGTAACTTGTGACCGCCCCATCATGGGCATCACAGATGGGGGATTATGCGCTTTCGTTGACGCTGAACCCGCCTTTTGGCAGGAGGTTAAAATCACCTTCAGCAACACCGGTGGCCCAACGTGATGTCCGGGCAAAACCGCCAAAGGGGTAGTAATGGAAATGCTTCAAATTGCTTTCAGGATCAGCCGCCATGGCTTCAGAAAGGCCAGCGATCAGAAGATGCGGGGACTGAACGGTCAGCAGTTTTGAAACATTAGCCGCTTGCTTGGCGATCATCCGCATGGATGGGCCAATGCCTGAAATCTGGGCAAAGCGGAACAATGTTTTGATGGTGGCCGGGCCCGGAATTCCAATACGGATTGGCAATTTATTGCCAGCCTTGCGGGTGGCTTCTTCCCATTTCACCACGGATACAGGGTCGAAACAAAACTGAGTTTCAATGTAAAGATCAAGCCCTTCTTTCTGAGCGAAATCGTTCTTCCAGCCCATCGCATGGGCGATTTCATCATCGGAAATATCAGGGCTGCCTTCTGGGTGGCCGGAAACACCGATGGATGTAATGCCATATTTTTGCAAAACACCTGTCGCCAGCACCTGCATGCTGTCTGAAAATTCACCAACAGGGTTATCAACACCGCCGCCAATGACCAGCACTTCATTAACATTAGCGCGGTTGGTCATATCCTTGACCAGATCATCCAGCTGTTCTTTTGACTGAAGCGAACGTGCCGCGATATGCGGAACAGGGTTCATGCCGTCTTCGCGCAAGCGCACGGCGACATCAACCGTATCTTTCGGGTCTGTACCGGGCAGAAAGGTGACGTTAACCGTTGTGCCTTCCGCCAGAACCTCGGCGAAGCTTTCAATTTTACCCGCGCCAGGAGGCGTGACTTCAATTGACCAGTTTTGTCCAGCGGTCTTAATCGCATCAGTAAGGGATGTCATGGCAGTCTCCAAAAAAAAGTAAATCACACTCGCCCGAAGCAATGGTTTTGACTTGCCTTATCTCGGCAAACAGTCTTCAGTTTACGACAGATCGCGTTTTAACTGATCGTTTATGAATTGGGGCTGTGGCCACCGTTAGCAACAAGACCGGCTAATTTTTCTTTGTCGAATTCAGCGTCAAGTTCTTCAGCACGGGCAGAGGCCGCCGCTTGCAACGCGTCATCCTCCAGACCGCTCCCTAAATCAACAGGGTCGGACTTGCGCCATTCGGCCAGATAATCATCGGTGCTGTCAGCGTTATCACGCATCGCGGCTTCGTCAATCGCCAGCGCAAACCGCCGCGGCATTTCAATTTTTGCCTGTTTGCGGTTGCGGCCGCGACCTTCTTCGGCCACGACCTGCGCTGGAATATCCCGCCAGAAAATAACGGTTAGATTGGCCACTATTCTGCTGCCGTGCGATCAGCAACCATGGTCTTTGCTGTTTCAACAGCGACCGCGGCATCACGACAATAAGCATCCGCCCCGATTGAATCCGCAAAGGCTTCATTCAATGGCGCGCCGCCAACCAGCACGATGTAATCATCACGCAGGCCTTTTTCGACCAAAGCGTCAATGACGACCTTCATGTAAGGCATGGTGGTGGTCAACAGTGCCGACATCCCCAGAATGTCAGGCTTGTGTTCTTCCAAAGCTTCCAGATAGTTTTCAACAGGGTTGTTGATGCCGATGTCGATGACTTCAAACCCTGCGCCTTCCATCATCATGGAAACAAGGTTTTTACCAATATCGTGAATGTCACCCTTAACGGTGCCGATCACCATCTTACCCTGCTGTGGAGCGCCGGTTTCAGCCAAGAGCGGGCGAAGAATTGTCATCCCTGCTTTCATGGCATTAGCCGCCATCAACACTTCTGGCACAAACAAAATGCCATCGCGGAAGTCGATCCCCACAATGGTCATGCCTTCAACCAAAGCATCAGTCAGGACGCGATAAGGAGCCCATCCACGTTCCAGAAAAATATTAACCGCTTCAACAACTTCTTCCTGAAGACCGTCATAAAGGTCATCGTGGATCTGTTGCACCAACTCGTCATCATCGAGTTCAGATAGGATGATATCGTCTTCGTCAGCCATGGCGTACTCCCATTTCATTGCTTGCGATATGTGTCAAATAGAATCGCTGTCAATAATTTGCGCTCAACACCGCCCTGTCGATACTATTGCCGCGACAAAAATTATCTTGAAGGCGGCATTTATGTCGTTTGCAAAGGGAGAATTCACGATTGCTGTAATAGGCAATCTTATAGGGTGGATGGTGACGGGCTTATTCCGGCGCTTGATGGCGCGACAGGAAAATGGCAATCGCCACGCCAAACACCAATGAAATGCCGGTTAAGCCAAAGACTTTAAACGTCACCCACGCGTCGGTTGAAAGGCTGCGCCACGCGATTTCATTGGCCAAGGCGATCGACCCAAACATCGCCACCCAAAGCCATGTCAATTGCCGCCAAGCGTGGTCAGGCAATTGCAATTGCATCTGATCCCCCAGAATGGCTTTCAATGGATTGCGGCCAATCACCTGACCAAAAATCAACCCCGCCGCGATGATCAAACTGACCACCGTCGGCTTAACCTTAATAAAAGTTTCATCCTGAAAAATCAGGGTTAAGGCCCCGAAAAACACCACCGCCGCGCAACCAAATGCCAGAATTTTCGGGATGGTGCGGGTCTTGACCCATGAATAGGCCAGTGAGACCACCGTCGCCAGCACCAACACCGCCGTGCCGTAATAAATCCCGTAAAAAGAATTGACCACAAAGAATAAAATCAGCGGGCCGTATTCCAAGGC
>CALFYS010000149.1 GCA_937952245.1 uncultured Alphaproteobacteria bacterium
CAAGCCCAAACGGGCGGCAGATTGCCGTGTTTGTTTTACCTATCGGGTTTGACCTGCACATGGGAAAACGCCGCCACGAAAGCAGGGGCGCAGGCTTTTGCCGCGCAACATGGCATGGTGCTGGTATTTCCGGATACCTCACCTCGGGGGCCGGCGGTGGCTGATGATGATGAGTTTTCGCTCGGCCAAGGGGCAGGCTATTATATGGCGGCCACTGAAAGCCCATGGGCGGCGCATTACCAGATGGAAGATTACGTCATCGCTGAATTGCCAGCATTGGTGGCGGAACACGCGCCGATTGATCAAAACCGCATGGGCATCACCGGACATTCCATGGGGGGTCATGGGGCGTTGGGGCTGGCCATGAAGAATCCGGATTTGTTCAAATCGGTGTCGGCCTTCGCCCCGATCAGCGCCTTGACCGCAACCCCATGGGGGCAACGCGCCCTTGATGAATATCGCGGCGGCAAAGATGGCGCGCTTTATGACGTCTGCCAATTGATGGCAAGCCACGGATGGGCGCGGGATATTTTGGTCGATCAAGGTGATGCTGACCCGTTTAAGGATGAGCATTTAATGCCAGAAAAACTGGCGGAAGCGGCACAGGCCAATGGCATTGATCTGACGCTTCGTTTGCAGCCCGGGTATGATCATTCCTATTGGTTTGTTTCCAGTTTCATGGCCGATCACATCCAATGGCACGCCGAACGGCTTCAATAACAGCGCCTGATATATTCGGGCGGATCACCGCCAGATTACAGGCAAAGAAAAGAGGGCATCATGGCTGAATTTGATTATGTCATTATCGGGTCTGGTTCCGCAGGCTCTGCCCTTGCCTATCGGTTGACGGAAGATTTAAAAACCCGGGTGCTGGTGCTGGAATTTGGCGGCACGGATATAGGGCCGTTTATCCAGATGCCGGCGGCGCTGTCCTATCCGATGAACATGAAAACCTATGATTGGGAATATCTGGCCGAACCCGAAGATGGCTTGGATGGCCGCCGTTTGGTCTGCCCAAGGGGGAAGGTGATCGGCGGGTCGTCATCCATCAACGGCATGATTTATGTTCGCGGCAACCCCGGGGATTATCAGCATTGGGAAGACAGCGGCGCGCGCGGTTGGGGCTATGCCGATGTGTTGCCGTATTTCAAGCGGATGGAACACGCCCATGGAGGAGATGATGGTTTCCGCGGTCGGTCAGGGCCACTCCACGTCACCCGCGGCAAGCGAGACAACCCCCTGCATGATGCTTTTGTCCAAGCCGCTGAACAAGCGGGCTATACCGCCACGTCTGATTATAACGGTTATCGCCAAGAAGGGTTTGGCGCCGCTGATATGACGGTCTATCAAGGGCGGCGGTGGTCAGCCGCCAATGCCTATCTGAAGCCAGCCTTGAAGCGCGGCAATTTGGAATTGATCACCCGCGCCCGTGTGGATCGCATCTTGTTTGAAGGCAAGCGGGCGGTGGGCGTGCGCTATATCAAAGGCGGGCAATCCCATGATGTTAAAGTCCGGCGTGAGGTGATCTCCGCGGCGGGGGCGATTAATTCGCCGCAGATTTTGCAACGTTCCGGCATTGGCCCCGCGGCGTTATTGAAATCCCATGGCATCACCCCGATTGTTGATCGCGGCGGCGTTGGTGAAAACCTGCAAGACCATTTGGAAGTGTATTTTCAGGTTCAATGCTTGCAGCCGATCACGCTTTACAAATACCTCAACCTGTTTTCAAAAGCGCGGATTGGGGCGCAATGGCTCTTTACCAAGACCGGGCCGGGGACGACCAATCATTTTGAAACCTTGGGCTTTATTCGCTCCGATAAAGGCGTGTCTTATCCTGATATTCAATATCACTTCCTGCCGGTGGCGATCCGTTATGATGGCACCGCCCCTTCCGAAGGTCATGGGTTTCAGCTTCATGTCGGGCCGATGCGATCAAAATCACGCGGTCATGTGCGGATTAAATCCGCTGAGGCCGAGGACGCGCCGGAGATTAAATTCAATTACATGAGCCATCCTGACGATTGGGTGGAGTTTAGAAAATGTATTCGCCTGAGCCGTGAGATTCTGCATCAACCGGCGATGGACCCGTTCCGCGGGCGGGAGATTCAGCCCGGCGATGATGCCACCAGCGATGCGGCGATTGATGCCTTTATCCGTGAGCATGCCGAAAGCGCGTATCACCCCTGCGGGACGATGCGGATGGGGGATGCGGCGGATCCGATGGCGGTGGTTGACCCTGAATGTCGGGTGATCGGGGTTGAAGGCTTGCGGGTGGCGGATAGTTCCATTTTCCCGCGGATCACCAATGGCAATTTGAACGCGCCCAGCATTATGACGGGTGAAAAAGCGGCGGATCATATCTTGGGGCGGCAACCCCTGCCACGGGCGAATGACACGCC
>CALFYS010000150.1 GCA_937952245.1 uncultured Alphaproteobacteria bacterium
AGCAAAACCCATTAAGCGTACATAAATTCCATTAAAGCCTGATAAGACTTTCTTTTTCATGGGATTGGTTCATATTAATATTTCCTCAATATGAATCAAAAAGGACTCCCCCATGTCAGAACAACATTTAGGATCATGCCATTGTGGCGCCGTTGAATATCAAGTCACAGGCCCTTTTGCCAAAGGCGCTGTTTGTGATTGTTCGATCTGCACCCGCAAAGGCGCGGTGATGGTCATGGTTGACCGCGATAAATTGGCCGTTACCAAAGGGGCTGAAAACCTAGCGGAATATCAGTTTAACACCAAAGCCGCGGTGCATTATTTCTGCAAAACTTGCGGCATCTATACCCATCATAAAAAACGCCGTGATGAAAATTATGGCTTTAATATCGGTTGTGTTGACAGTCTTTCGGTTGATGATTTGGAAGAAGTCATGAAGATTGAAGGCAGTGCCTTTAGCACTGTCGAAAATGAATAGGTGGAATGATGTCTAAAGTTCTTCAAATTGTAATTTATAAATCCATTGCTGATGATGAAAAACTGGCGGCTTACGCCAAGCTTTCCGCCCCCGCGATGCAAGCCATGGGCGGGCGTATTTTGGCGCGGGGCATGCCGATTGCCATGAAAGAATCAGGTGAGCCAAGCCGGACAGTGGTGATCGAATGGGATAGCATGGAAGCCGCTGAAGCTGGTTATAACAGCCCGGGGTATCAAGAGGCGTTGGCCGCCCTTGATGGTGCCGCTGAACGTGAGTTCCGTTATATCGAGATGGCCTAGGGGCGTCTCTTTGGGATAACCCAAACCAACACCAATGAGGGGATGATGAGCACGTTTCAAGCCTTAATTGATGACTTTAATCGCGACGGTTATGTCATGCTGAAAAATGCCATCACCCCTCAACAGGTCAAAAGCCTGAGCCAAACGCTTGATCAATGGACAGAAGAATCCCGCCAACACGAAGGCCCTTATGGTGAGACGATTGACCATCGCCCAAGGTTTGATGTGCAACCTCATGTCCATTCAAAAGAAACACCTGCCTTGCGCCGGGTGGCGTCCCCTGTTGAAATTGACGATGATTATTGGGCGGTGGCGCGGGATAATAAAGCCCTTGATCTGACAGCGGCGATATTCTCACCCAATATCAAATTCTACGCCTCAAAGGTGAATTTGAAATTGCCCGGGTCAAAAACCGAAGTCAAATACCATCAGGATTTCCCCTTTGATCCCCATACCAATATGGACATGATGACGGTGTTGATTTTCCTTGATGATGTCACCATGGAAAATGGCCCGCTGCAATTGGTGCCGGGCAGCCACCGTGGTCCGCTTCATTCGCTTTGGCAAGATGGTAAATTCACCGGCGCGGTTGCCGATGATGTTGAACAGGACGCGATCAAGAATTCAGTCGCTTGCACAGGCAAAGCCGGTGATGCTTGCTTGATGCATTCGGCGGTGCTGCATGGCTCATCAGCTAATTTGGGGCAACACCCAAGGCGGCTCTTTATCGTGACCTATGTGGCGGAAGACGCGCAACCTTTTGTCCCCAACCCGATCCCAACGATTTATGATGGCACGATGGTGCGGGGGCAGAAAACAGGCCAGGTTCGTGCCGTGCCTTTTCAGATGGATTTGCCCGAACATCCGAAAACAGCATCATTCTTTGGCCAGCAAGAAGGCCAATCATAATCCGCCCAATAATAAAAAGTTTACGTTACAGGTGTAAAAGTCTTCGGGCTTCGCTGGGGCTGGCGATAGAACGGTCATATCGTTTGGCCATATCAGCGGCTCGCTTCACCAAGGCGGCGTTGGATGGCGCGAGGGTTTGACGATCAAGCCTGATGTTATCTTCTAGACCTGTTCGCATATGCCCGCCGTTTTTGGCACACCATTCATTAATCAGCAATTGATTGGCGCCAATTCCCGCGGCACACCACGGCGTATCATCGCCAAAAAGACGTTTGACGGTTTCAATATAAAACTTGAAGACAGTTTCATCCGCTGGCATGGCGTTTTTCACCCCCATGACAAATTGAATGTAAGGTTGTTTGGGAATCTCACCATCACGCGCCATTTCCGCGGCTTTAAAGACATGGGATAGATCAAAAATTTCAATTTCGGGGATGACTTGATATTGGCGCATTTCCGCCGCCAGCCATTGAATAAGTTGAGGGTCATTGTCATAAACGCGGTTGGGGAAGTTATTCGACCCCACGGTCAGGGACGCCATATCAGGGGAAAGCGGCAGCATCCCGCCACGTTCTTGACCTGAGCCAGATCGCCCGCCGGTGGAAAATTGGATGATCATCCCCGGGCAATGTTTTTCAACACCTTCTTTCAGCGCGGCGAATTTATCGGGATCACTGCTGGGGGTTTCATCATCATTACGAACATGGGCATGGAGAATAGACGCGCCTTCTTCAAACGCGGCATGGGTGCTTTCAATTTGCTCTGCTATGCTGATGGGAACAGCAGGGTTATGGGATTTGCGGGGCAGGGAGCCTGTAATCGCAACACAAATAATACAAGGCGTCGTCATAACTCTCTCATCAATAATGGTTTCTCATCACAAATAGCTTGATCTCATGATCTTAAATTAGGGGAATTGGTGAACATGACCAGCAAGGGCAGGGTATCCGCAGGGATTAAATTTCGCAGAACCCTAGATTGGTAAAATTTTATTCTCATTCATAAAGTAAATATAAAATATATCCGTTTATTAAGGGGGAAAACCTCTTAATTTTAAAAAATTCTTCTAAATTGGCATTCCTTCAATAAAAGGTGCAGTCATGGAAAACTTCATTGATCTGATCATCGCGTGGCGTGATGACTATGGCGTGACCCCGTTGGTTCTGGCGGGGGGCGGCATTATTGGGCTGATTTTTGGTGTATTCGCTGAACGGAGTGATTTCTGTTCGCGCATGGCACTGGTGCATCTGATGGATGGCACATGGCGGCGCAATTCTTCATCCTTATTGATTGTTTTGATCGCCATGCTGTCGGCATTGGTCGCTGTGCAATCGGCGGTTTACATGGGGATGGATGGTGTTGACCAATCGGTTTCCCATGAGGGGGATTTGCGCCTTGGCGGTATTGTTATCGGCTCAATGCTCTTTGGCATGGGCATGGTGTTGGCGCGGGGATGTGTTTCGCGGCTTTTGGTGTTATCAGGCCGTGGCAACAGCCGGGCGATGATCACCATCGTCTTCTTAGGCTTGGTGGCGTGGTCTTCGATCAGTGGCGTGCTAGCCGCCCCAAGACTGACACTAGCAGGGTTGGGTTCGATTTCCTTTGAGGCCAATCATGGCCATGTGATCAGCGGCATTATTGGCCTTGGGCTGGTGTTGGCGATTGTGGTTCTATGGCCTTATCGCCGTGATTTTAAACTTTCCGATGCGATCGCTCCTTTGGTGATCGGCGGATTGGTGCTGGCCGGGTTTTTTGTCACCTCGGTGATCGGCGCGGATGATTTTGACCCTGTTCCTGTTGAAGGCTTGCGGTTTCTTCAGCCGTTGACAGAAACGCTGTCCTATTGGGCTTATGCTTCTGCCTTACCGTTAAAATTTGGCTTGGGCGTTGTTGGCGGCACGGTATTGGGGGCGGCGGTCTCCGCCTTTATTTCCGGGCGCAGTAAGATTGAAAGTTTTGAAAACGCCCCCCACCCGTTGCAATATCTCTCAGGGGCATTGTTGATGGGGTTCGGCGGTGTTGTTTCAGGCGGATGCACCATCGGCTGGATGTTGAATAACGCCGCCACGGGGCATTTGGGCGTGGGCTTGGCAATCGTTGGCTATATCCTTGGCTATAAGATCACCCATGCAGGGCTGATGCCATTTGGACGGCGGCAGTCAGCCCCACAATTCTGATAGAAAGATCAGCCTTATTGCGGCAATTCCCCATTGAGGACATAGCGCAGAATTTGGATCACTTCGGTTGGAGTTTCCACTACGGCTAAGGCCGCGGCATCCACCTCTTTCAAGGCGTGCTGATGGTCGGCGCCATGCATGACAATCAGCGATTTGCCCAAAGCCGCGGCATAGCCCGCGTCAAAAGCAGCGTTCCATTGCTTATATTTTTCACCAAAGCGCACCACCACAATATCAGCATCGGCAATCGCCTTGCGTGTTCGGATCGCGTTTAATTTCGCGCCTTTGTGATCATGCCAAAATTTATCAGGCTCTTCCCCCATAATCGCCACTCCGCAATCATCACTGGCGGCGTGGTCGGTGACCGGCGATGAAAACGCCACATCCATGCCATTGGCGCCGGCGATAATCTGTTCCCGCCAATCGGTATGAATTTCACCGGAAAGATAGATTTGAAGTGCCATATTATCCTCTTAAAAAATCGTCTTATTTGCGTTAAACATAAACAACAATAGCAAAAGGAAATTGCCATGGCCACCGAAGCGAGCATGATCGTTGCTGCCATGGCAAAGGAAATTCCATAACGAGGTGTTTTGGTGCAAATTTCTGGTGACGATAAACTCTTGGTTATTCAGCCGCTGGTGGGTATTGGTGATATGGTTTGGCATAAGCCGTGGATTGACCAATTGATCGCCACGAATGATGTGGTTCTTGCGGTGAAAAAATCGTCTCGTGCTCAAGATTTATTCCGTGGACAGTTAAGCGAAAAAGATTTCATATGGATTGAGCGTAAAATTCGCGGCAAAAAAGGCCGACATGATGGGGTTTTGGGCCAATGGCGATTGGCGCAACAATTTCGCCAGACCGGGGCTAAACGCGCGCTTATCCTGCATCATTCCCAAAGTTATCATCGCGCCGCAAAACTGGCGGGGATTAAAACTATTGCTGGCTTTGGATATGGCGAGGGCAAATCATCCGCTGTCATGCTTGAGCCATCGGATAAATCTATCCACAGTTTAGAAAAACTCCCTAAATTCTGGGCGCTGAACGGCTGGCCTGCCCCGCAACAAGGCTGGCATATTCCGATCGAAAAACAAGATCAAGGCTCCGCCGCCGCTTGGCTTGATGAACAGAATATCCCGCCCTATCAGTTTCTTGTTCTGGGGGTGGGGGCGATGCACCCTGAACGGATTTGGCCAGCGGAACGGTTTGCTGCATTGATCGCGTTGATCCAACAACAAAGGCCAGATTTAACGCCCGTCATCATGGGTGGGCCTGATGAAAAACCAATCGCGGATGATATTCAAAACCGCTTGGATGATCACAAGGTCAAAGAGGTTTTCCTGCCATTCAAAGAGGCGATGGCCGTGCTTTCCATGGCAGGGGGGTATGTCGGCAATGATACCAGTTTATTGAATATCGCAGGGGTGTTAGGGGTACCATCTTTGGGGCTGTTTTCTCAATCTCCACCGCTGACGTATGTTAAAGACCTCCACCATTTGGATGTTATCCCACAAGGCGATTATGGCAAGGACGGCGTGATTTTAAACTACGCCGTTGATGATGTTTTGGCTTGGGTGATCGCCCATTTATAATGGGATAGAGCGTCACGCCCCCTTACGGTTTCAGGTAACTATACCCCATCTCTTGCAAGGCGATAATCCGCGCGATGCCGGTTTGGGCAATCGTCACCTCATCAATCAATTCAGGTCTTTCCCCCGATGATTTTTCACGGGCATCCAGCGTATTGCCGCAAGCCGTGAAGGTGATGTTCTCAATAGCAAAAGACATATATTCAACACGGTCTTCAACAGGGCTTTCATCTTTAATCAGCATATTGAGCCCTTGGCCATAGGCGACAACCTCAAAGATAATATCTTGATCAAGGCTTTGATAATGCGCTTCTAGATTGTTGATATTGGTCAGGATTTCATGAAACAACCTTGGGTCATTCTCATTAACATGGATGACCAATTTATGGGCATCGCTTTCATGCGCATTGTTTTTATGGGCATCAGCTGTCGCCAAGGCGGGCGCCAGCAACACGGCCAGCAGTAAGGTTATTCTCAGCATTTCAATTCCTGCCCTTTAATCAAAGGGGCTTTAGCTTTGTTTCGGCAACGCGATGCAAAAATAGCGCACCATATCACTGGTGGTCAGGTTGCTGAAATTCCCTTTCGCGGAATTGATGTTCATCAGATACGCCTCACGGTGGCATTTCCGCCCGCTATCATAGGTCACGTTGGTCATCAATTCATGGGATGTTTCGGCGATGCTGTCATAATGTTTGACCACCATCTTCCACTCTTTTTCAAGGGCGGACGCGGGGAAAATCATCGCTGTTGATATTAAAATTGCTGATAAGAACTTCGTCATTTTTGCCTCCATTCATTATGCTATTTTTTTATTTTACGCTCATTTTATTGGGAAGACCAATAACTTCTGGTAATTTACCCGAATGATCAAATTCAGATTCTTGACCCGTGCATTAAAGTCCATCATAAGATCAGTTAAGAAATTTGGATTTGTTTGACCAAAACTGTTGTTCATCCAGACCATTTTTTTAAATGCAATAACCCACAAAACACGGCCATGGGCGTGTATTTGTGATCAAAATAAAAGGTGATACATGAAAAAAATAGCACCAGTGATCATGGCCGTGCTGACAACATTAATCTTTTGGGCTACCCCTTCTTTTTCCTATGAAGAAGCAAGTTATTCAGATGTCATGGCGAAGTTAGAAACCCAGAATGAGCCACTCTTTAAAATGGCTAAAAAGGTCTATAAATATGCCACGAACAACACATCCGATATTATTGATAAACCACTTTTGACGCGCCATAACAAAGGTTTAAACGCTTTTATCGACCTTGATAACAAAGTTTCAGCGAAATATTACGCCGCAAGTTCAGATGGTCTGAAATCGAAATTGGTTATGTTGTTCCGGTTTAATGGCCAAGAATATAAGGTTATCCAATTATTTTCACGCGGATCAAAATTCAGCAAATGGGAAGCGGTTGATTAAAACCACGTGTTGATCGGGGGACTCAAGTTTATGGGGACTCCCCATGCTTGACGAGCGCCTGAACACGTGAAATCCTGAATATGGATTTCATCAGCAGGTGGCAAGCAATTGGGCGATAGAAGACATTTTTTATTCTTGAACATTGGTCACTTTCTCGATCACTTTTTCCTGCTGATCTTTGCCACTGCGGCGGCGTTATCACTGATCCATGAATGGAATTTTTCCTATGGTGAGTTGATCCCTTATTCAACCGCTGGATTTATCGCCTTTGGATTGT
>CALFYS010000151.1 GCA_937952245.1 uncultured Alphaproteobacteria bacterium
TGAAACCATCCGGCGGCATGGAAATGATGAAAAAAGACATGGGCGGGGCGGCGCATGTGCTGGGCTTGGCGGAAGTCATCATGGCCATGGCATTAAACCTGCGGTTGCGGGTCTTGGTGCCGGCGGCTGAAAACGCGGTCTCGGCTTTATCCATGCGGCCGCTTGACGTGATTGATACCGCCGCGGGGATTCCTGTTGAAGTCGGCAATACCGATGCCGAAGGCCGTCTTGTATTGGCTGATGCTATTCATCTGGCGACAGCGGATGACCCGCTGTTGATGATTGATTTCGCGACGCTGACCGGCGCGGCGCGGGTGGCCGTGGGAACAGAATTGCCCGCGTTATTTTCAAATGACGACGGGTTGAGCCGTGATTTTATGACCGCTGGCCAAGAGGCAGGCGACCCGTTATGGCCCTTGCCGCTACATCCTGAATATGACCGTTATTTGGATGGCGGGTATGCCGCTCTATCATCGACCGGCACGTCACGATATGGCGGGGCGATCACCGCGGCGTTGTTCCTGCAACGGTTTTTACAAAAGCCTGTGCCATGGGCGCATATTGATGTCATGGCATGGAATTTGGGCCCGCGCCCCGGCCACCCGAAAGGTGGTGAGGCCATGGGGTTAAGGGCCGCCTTAGCATTGATCGAAAACCGCATTAACGCGTAAGCGAAACTGGCTTAATACCCCCGGGCGATATTGACGCTGTTATCAGGGTCGCGGCCTTCCCGAATGTCGGTGATCGCTTTTGCCACTTGTTCGCCGGCGCTTTCAGGGTTGGTCTGGGCGGAAACATGGGGCCAGACGTTGATCTTGGGATGCGCCCAAAACCCATGGTCTTCGGGCAAAGGTTCGGTCACCATCACATCAAGGGTCGCGCCTCTGAGGTGGCCTTGGTCAATGGCGCGGATCAGATCATCTTCAACCACTTGCTTGCCCCGTCCCGCGTTGATAAAGGCCGCGCCTTGTTTCATTTGCGCGAAATGATCAGCGTTATAAATATTTTCAGTGGCATCGGTCAGCGGCAGGATGGAGACCAGAATATCCGCCTCTTTAAGGCAAGATGTAAAGCCATCTTCGCCATGATAAGACGTCACCCCGGGGATGGATTTTTCGCTTCGTGACCAGCCAATGACATTGAACTTCAGATGGGTCAGGGTTTCAGCAACAACACTGCCAATCGCCCCCAGCCCCATGACCGCCACCGTCGTGCGGCCAGCAATTCGCGGCGACAGCCGGATCCAATCATGGCGTTTTTCCGCTTCACGATATTCCATGGCATCACGATGATATTCCAAGGTGGTCAGCATCACCCATTCCGCCATGGCTTCGGACATATATGGGTCAATCAGACGGGCAAATTTCAAATGATCCGGAAAAGTCTTGCCGTTCAGGACATGGTCAACGCCTTGCGCTAATGACACCACCCCTTTGAGGTTTTTGAGCCCCGCGATCATGCCTTCCGGCGGATTCCATGTGATCATCACCTCGGCGTCTTGAGCTTCGGGCATATCGGCGGTGACCAATGTAATCCCGGGCAATAGCGGGGTGAGGGCATCCTGCCAGAATTGCATTTCATGATCGACGGAATGATAGACAATATAAATGGGGCTTGTCATGAACGTATTCTCCAAATTCAGAATTTTAGATTTCCAGTATCAAACGGGCTATCTTGCCAAAGCGGTTTGCGCTTTATCATGGAGAATTGGCGAGGCGGATGCAAGGGCTGTGCCATCATAATCATCAAGGGTAATGGCCTTGCCATCCCATTGGGTAATCACGCCGCCCGCGCCTTGGATAACAGGGATCACCGCCATAATATCATAGGCATTCAGGGTGCTTTCGGCCACAAGATCACACCAGCCGGAAGCCAGATGCGCATAATTGGCGCAATCCCCGCCGTAGCCGGTGACCATCACCTGATCGGATAATTGTTTAAATCTTGGGTAATCATCCCCCAAAGCATGGCCGGAGGTGGTGGTCAGGCGGGCGTTTTCAATCTCAGTTGTGCCGGAGACGGTGATCGGCTTGCCGTTTAAAACAGTGTTTTGCCCCAAAACCCCCAGCCATGTTTGATCCAGCATGGGCAAATCAACCACCCCCACCACCGGCACGCCATCATCCAAAACAGCGATTAACGTGCCAAACATGGGGTTGCCGCAACTAAAAGCACGGGTGCCATCAATCGGGTCAATCACCCATGTCATGGATGACGATTGATCAATATTATCCTGTTCTTCACCGATAATATTATGGTCAGGGAAACGGGTGGTAATCGCTTGGCGGAGCGCCAGCTCGACCTCTTTATCCGCAATCGTGACAGGGGTTTTGTCACTTTTTTGGCTGATGTCGGGGGTTTGGCGGAAATATTGGCCGATGATGGGGCGGCTTTTTGATACGAGCGCCGCTGCCAGTTCAGCAACAGCCGTGTAATCCCGCCCCGTCATTTGATTTAGGAGTTTTCTTCCGCCGCGATTTCTTCAGCAGTCGGAAGCGCGGCAGGTGATGCCGCCAATGTCCGCATCCACGCGATCAGATTAGCGCGATCTTGCGGCTTCTTCAGGCCAGCAAAGTTCATCTTTGTGCCGCTTAACCATGTCTTAGGCTTATGCAGGAAGCCATTCAACTGGGTATAGCTCCACTCGCCGCCCAAGCCAGCCAATGCCGCTGAATAGGAATACCCGCCATCGCGGCCTTGCGGGGCGTTGATCAGGTCATAAAGGTTCGGGCCAACCTTAGCCGCGCCACCCGCATCAAAGCCATGACACGCGGTGCATTTTTTGGCCAGTTTTTCACCCTTGGCAATATCAGCCGATGCCAGCATCGCCAGAATAGGTTCAGCCTTAGCAGGAGCCGCCGGCGCGGATGATGCCGCTGCCGCGACTTCAGGCACTTCAATCGGATACGCGTTTTCAGCCAAGTCTTGATGCGGCAACAAAACATCGGCAGTTTTGATGCTTCCCATGATCAATAAAGCGCCACATAAAACGCCTGCTGAAATTTTATTGATAGTCAGATCACTCATGTTATGCCTTCCCCCAATCCTTCCGGATTCTTAAGACGTACTTTAGCCTCTAAATTTGCTCTATAATCAAAAAAGAGCATTGTGAATTCACGTTGCATTCACGCCATTGTCATAGCGAAATCAACATGACTTCACAAGTGATAATGGAACAGACTATAATGAAAATTATCGTCTATTTCACGTCCTAACATGACCGGTTCACCAATTATGCGACCATATGTCCCCACCAATGATGTTTCTGCCCCTGAATTAGCGAAGGCGCTTAAAGGTGTTGCGGTGATTATTCCAGCTCGGATGGCGGCATCGCGCTTGCCCGGGAAGCCGCTTGAGATGATCGGTGACGCGCCGATGATCGTCCAAGTGATGCGGCGGGCATGGGAGGCGGGATTCGGCCAAGATACCCATCAAAGCCGTGTGATTGTTGCCTGTGATGATCAGCGCATTGCTGACGCGGTGACAGAACATGGCGGTGAAGCGGTGTTGACCGACCCTGATCACCCTTCAGGTTCTGATCGGGTTTATGAAGCTTTGATGGCTATTGATCCGGAAGGCGCGATTGACACGGTGATTAATCTGCAAGGTGATTTGCCTGATATTGACGCGCGAATCTTGCTGCCGTTGGTGATGGCTTTACGTGAAAACAAGGCTGATATTGCCACCCCTGTTGCCCCTGCCCATGACCATGAAATCCCGTTGCCGCAAGTGGTGAAAGCGGTGGTGGCCTTGCCGGAAGCTAACGATCAATCGTCACGTGCTGGAGCGGTGGGGCCAGTTCTTTATTTCAGCCGCCAGCCGATCCCCCATGGTGGCGGTTCAGCGGATATGCCAATTTGGCATCATGTCGGTATTTACGCGTGGTCACGGCAAGCCTTGGCGAAATTTGTAACCTTGCCACCGTCGCCGCTGGAGAAAACAGAAAAACTTGAACAATTGCGCGCGTTGGAAAATGGGATGTCAATCGTAGCCCTAGTGGTTGACAGCGCGCCGGGGGGTGTTGATACTCCGGAAGATCTTGATGCCGCGCGCCGCCGCATGAAGCAATGATAAGAGGGCATTATGACCGCACCATCACCTGACCAGACCATCGCCTATCAAGGCCAGCCCGGGGCATATTCTCATTTGGCGTGCCAGACGTGTTTTCCTGAAATGGAAGCCATGCCCAACCCGTCGTTTGAAAATATGTTGGCGGCGGTTTCAGAAGGCCGGGCGCGCTACGCCATGGTGCCTGTTGAAAATTCAGTGGCGGGGCGGGTTGCTGATATTCATCATCTTTTGCCGGAATCAGGTCTTTATATTGTTGGCGAACATTTCCAGAAGGTGAACCATCACCTCTTGGGGGTGAAAGGCGCAAGCCTTGACGGGCTGAAAGAAGTGCATAGCCATGCCCAAGGCTTGGCGCAATGCCGCAACACGCTGGCGGCACATAACCTGCAGCCGATCATGCATTCAGATACCGCGGGGGCGGCGGCGGATATAGCGGCGGCAGGCAATCCCCATGTTGGGGCGATTGCATCACGGCTGGCGGCTGAAATTTACGGCTTGGATATTCTGAAAGAAAATGCCGAAGACCAAAGCCATAACACCACCAGAATGTTGATCATGGCGCGTGAACCCATCATGCCGCCTGTTGATAATGGCCCGGTGATCACCACCATGATTCTCCGTCTTCGGTCGGTGCCCGCCGCGCTTTACAAAGCCTTGGGCGGGTTCGCCACCAATGGCATTAACCTGACGAAATTGGAAAGCTATATGCTGGATGGCAATTTTTCCGCCGCCCAGTTTTATATTGATGCGGAATGCCATCAAGACAGCGATGCCTTTCGATTTGCCTTGGAAGAATTGAAGTTCTTCACCGAAGAAGGCGCGGTACGAATTCTGGGGACATATCCCGCGGATGCCAATCGGCGGGGCTAGGCTTTCTTTCGATAAAAAAGCAGTTCAGGCTTGCGCTTTTGCGCCAATTATCCCATACACGATAGAGGAAGGCTGGCGGACGACCGCTTGGTTTAACCGGTCAGGGCCGAAAGGCAGCAGCCAAGGCTAAGGTCTGGTCGGGTTGTCCAGTCTTCCGCTTTATCAATCCCTAGTGCTGGAGCATATCACCATGACTGACCATGCCGATAGCTCAACATCAGATCACGCTGGTGCAGCACCTTCAAACACATCTTCAGAAAACGCTTATCGTGTGTTGGCGCGGAAATACCGCCCGTCTAATTTTGATGAATTGATCGGCCAAGACAGCCTTGTTCAGACCTTGAGCAACGCGCTGAAAATGGGGCGATTGGCCCATGCTTTTGTCCTCACGGGTTTGCGCGGGATTGGCAAAACCACCACCGCGCGAATCATCGCAAGAGGGCTGAATTGCACGGGCGCGGATGGCACGGGTGAGCCAACATTAACGCCATGTGGGGTGTGTTCTTCTTGTACGGGCATCGCCGAAGGCCGCCATGTTGACGTGATTGAAATGGACGCGGCCAGCAATACAGGCGTTGATGATGTGCGTGAGATTATCGACGGTGTTGGTTATCGGCCATTATCCGCCCGCTATAAAATCTACATTATTGACGAAGTCCATATGCTGTCGAAAAACGCCTTTAACGCGCTGTTGAAAACATTGGAAGAACCGCCGGAAGCGGTGAAATTTATTTTTGCCACCACCGAGATCAGGAAAGTGCCGGTAACCGTTCTTTCCCGTTGCCAGCGGTTTGATCTCAGGCGAGTGCCAAACAGCATGATGGCCGATCATCTGACATCAATTTGCGCAAAAGAAAATATCACAACAGATGCCCCCGCCATTGAACGGATCGCCAGAGCCGCCGAAGGTTCTGTTCGTGATGGCTTGTCTTTATTGGATCAAGCGGCGGCATTAACCGCGGATCACATCACCGATGATGCGGTGGCCTCCATGTTGGGGCAGGCCGGACGGGGGCAATCGCTTGATATGGTCAGCATGGCGCTGGCGGGTGACGCGGCAGGGGCGATGGAACGTCTTTCGCAAGCTGTTGGCCGCGGGGCGGAACCGCTGATGGTGATCAATGATATGCTGGATTTGCTGCATATGGCGACACGGCTGGCGGCTGGCGGGCATTTGGATGATGCCCCTGAAGGCGAACGTGAACAACTGACCGCCTTGGCGGAACAAACAGGCGTCGCGAAATTGGGGCGGGCATGGCAAATCACGTTAAAAGGCCATGGTGAGGTTTCATCTTCCCCCAATCCCCATGCCGCCGCGGATATGGTGTTGATCAGATTGGCCCATGTCGCGCCGATGCCAACACCGGCGGAATTGGTCAAAAAACTTGACCAACTCCCCCAAGGGGCGATTGCAAATACCCAAGCCAATGCCCAGACGAATGTTCAGGCCAACACAATGCCACGGCAGGACACACAAGGGCGGATGGAAGCGCCATCAACCCCAAAAGCCGAGGCGGTAAGCGAGCCTGATCCAGAACCTGAGCCTGCGGGTTTATCGGAACTCACGCCAGAACCCGCGCCAGAACCCGCGCCTGCTCCTGAATCTACGCCTATCGCCATGCCCAATGACTTGAGCGAATTGGTCTTGTTGTTTGAGCATCAAGGGGAGCTGATCCTCGCCAATCAAATCCGCCTGCATTTAAAAATCGTCCGCTTTGATGAAGGCGTGATTGATTACGATCAATCCAGTCCGATTGCTGAAAACACCATCGCTGAGGTCAGTCGTCTGTTGCACCAATGGACATCGGTGAAATGGTTGATCACGCCCAAGGAAGCCGAAGGCGGCCGGACATTAGATGAACGTGATCAGGAACAGAGACAAGCGGAAATTGACGCCATTTCAACCCATCCGTTGGTCGCCGCAACCTTAGAGCGTTTCCCCGGGGCGGAGGTTTCCTCCATCACCCCTATTGATGGCCTGCCCCCTGAGCCTGTTGAGAAAGATGATCTTGAAACCGATGGTCTTGAATCTAATCGGGAGGTCAGCCATCTTAATGGTGATAACGAAGGAGGCGCGCCCAATGCGTAATCTTGCCAGCATGATGCAAAAAGCCAAAGAAGTGCAAACGCGCTTGGCTGAATTAAAAGAAGAATTGGCGGAACAACGGTTTCATGTCTCTGCTGGTGGCGGCGCGGTCGAAGTCGAAGCCGATGGCAAAGGCAATCTCTTAAGCCTGAAATTATCGCCTGAAGTGGCTGGATTAAACAGCGCCGATGATGTGGAAATGTTGCAGGATTTGATTTTGGTCGCGGTTAATCAAGTGCGCGCCGAAGCCGAAGAAGCCCGTGCTGAAAAAATGAAAGAGATCACCGGCGGCTTGCCGTTACCCCCTGGGCTAGATTTGCCGATTTAACTTGTTGCAAGACCACGATTGTTGAGCGTTCCATGGCTTTTGAAAATCCTCTTGATCAATTGATTCGCCGCCTCGCGCGACTCCCCGGTTTTGGAACGCGGTCGGCTCGCCGTGCGGTGCTGCATTTGATGAAAAATCGCGACAGCCTGATGTTGCCGCTGGCCAATGATATGGCTGAGGTGGCAAGGCACGTCCGCGCCTGTGCCGAATGCGGTAATTTTGATACCGATGATACCTGCCGTATTTGCCGCAACCCTGACCGTGATCAAACCCGCATTTGTGTTGTTGAGGATGTCGCCGATCTTTGGGCGATGGAACGGGCGGGCGTGTTTTCCGGTCGCTATCATGTGCTGGGCGGGGTGATGAGCGCGATTGATGGCGTTGGCCCTGAACAATTGCGCATAGGCTATTTGGTGGATAAAGCGGCAACTGATCCGGTGAAAGAGGTCATCCTAGCCACTTCCGCCACGGTTGATGGCCAAACAACGGGTCATTATATCGCTGAAAAATTAGAAGCGGCGAAAGTCCAAGTTACGCGATTGGCGCATGGGGTGCCGGTTGGCGGTGAATTGGATTATCTCGATGATGGCACCTTGGCGCAAGCCATGCGCGCCCGCCGCCAGATTGACGATTAATCATCCAACGGCAATTTAGGGGTCGCGCCAACAGGCGGTGAAGATGGTGTGGTCTCCACCGGTTCATCCGCCATTTCAACCTGTTCGATGGTCTCGCTTCGGCGGGTGATTTTCTGGGTCGATGTCGTGATTTCATGAATATCTTTTTGCGCCAGATTAAAATGCTGGTTGAGGTTAGAAACCCGTTTATCCAGCCGCAAAATATCCTCCATCAACTTGCCAACCTCGGCTTGAATGACGGTGGCTTGTTCGCGCATTTTGACATCCCGCAAAATGGCCCGAACCGTGTTCAGCGTTGCCATCAATGTGGTGGGGGAGGCGATATAAACGCGCTTTTTAAAACTATCTTCAACCGCTTTTGTCATGGTGGTGTGAAACTCACCATACACCGCTTCCGAGGGCAGAAACAGAATGGCGCTTTCCGCGGTCTCACCGGTGATAATATATTTTGAGGCGATGTCATTGACGTGTTTTGAAAGCGCGGCCGCCATTTTTTTGCGGGCAGCGGCTTTTTCAACCTCATCGCGCGCCTCACCCAATTCATACCACGCTTCTAAGGGGAATTTGGCATCAATCACAATCGGGCCCGGCGGGTTTGGTAGGTTCAGCAAGCAATCGGGACGTGATCCATTGGAAAGGCTGGCTTGGAATTGATAGGCATTGGGCGGCAAGACCTGTTGCACCAGATTTTCAAGCTGCATTTCGCCATAAGCCCCGCGGGCTTGTTTGTTGGATAACACATTTTCAAGGCGGGTGGTTTGCGCCGATAATTCATTTAAAGACGCTTGCGCTTTATCAATCACCGCAAGGCGCGTTTGCAAATCGCCTAATTTTTGCCCCGTGACCTCGGCTTGCTTGCGGAGGTTTTCATTCAGATTACGTTCCTGATTTTGCAATTGGGTGGTGACGTGTTGTTGCAAATTTCCAGCCATCAAGGCGATCTGATCCAATTGCCCTTTTAACGCGCCAATGGAGTCTTGATCCTGTGGTTGTTGTGGCTTTTGTCCTTTTAACACCAACGCCATGACAACAGCCATGAGGCCAAGCGTCAAAATGATCAAAATCACCGTCAGCATATCCATGATGGTATCCTTCTTGGGTATCGGTTGCTAAAGTCTTTCAGGCTTGACCTCTGGTGATGGTTTCTCTACCCAATGAATAAGACCTTATGATGGTTATATCCTAGCATAAATAATTCAGGTTTATAGCATCATGATCACAGAATTGATGGAGCGCGTCTGATGGCGATCATGCCAATTGTTTTAATCCCCGATCCTGTTTTGCGGCAAAAGGCTGCCCCTGTTGATGGCGTTGACGATGCCATCCGTCAATTGATGGATGATATGCTTGAGACCATGTATGACGCGCCGGGGATCGGGCTGGCCGCGCCGCAGGTTGGGATCTCCAAGCGGGTGATTGTCATGGATTGCAGTGATGATGACGACAAGCCTGAGCCGATTAAAATGGCCAATCCAGAAATTATCAGCCTGTCGGAAGAAAAAAGCACCATGGAAGAAGGCTGTCTTTCAATCCCTGATCAGCGTGGTGATGTCACCCGCCCCAGCGCCATCACCGTGCGGTATTTGGATGAAAACAACACCCAACAGGAATTGTCTTGCGATGGTTTATTGGCGGTTTGCATCCAGCATGAGGTCGATCATTTGAACGGCGTGATGTTTATTGATTATTTGTCTCGGTTAAAGCGCGATATGATCATCCGGAAAATGACCAAAGAAGCCCGCTTGAAAGGCGCGTGATCGGATGCAGGATTTGCCGCCATCAGCACGAGTTGTTTTTATGGGAACGCCTGAATTTGCCGTGCCGTCGTTAAAACGGCTGGCTGAAGACCATGATGTGCTGGCGGTGTATTGCCAGCCGCCCCGCCGCCAAGGGCGCGGGATGAAAGAACGGCCATCGCCTGTCCATCAAGCCGCCCTTGACCTTGGGATTGAGGTGCGTTGCCCGTTAAAATTTGATGATGAGGCTGTTGCGGAATTGCAAAGCCTTGCCCCTGAATTTCTGGTGGTGGTGGCCTATGGCATGATTCTGCCGCAAGCGGTGTTGGATATTCCGTCAAAAGCCCCGATCAATGGCCACGCGTCGATCCTGCCACGTTGGCGGGGGGCGGCGCCCATCCATCGGGCGATTGAACATGGCGATGCTGAAACAGGGGTAACCGCCATGGTGATGGAGGCGGGGCTGGATACAGGGCCTATGTTGACCATTGAAAAAACACCTATTGAAGATACCGATACCACTGGCAGTTTGCATGACAGGCTGGCCGAAATAACGGCAAATGTTTTGGCCGAAACGCTACTGTCTTTTGACCAATTGTCGCCCACCCCCCAAGACCAAGATGACGTGACATGGGCGGAGAAAATCACCCCCCAAGAAGCCGAGATTGATTTCACCCAACCCTATGAGGTGATTGACCGTCGGATGCGAGCCTTTGCACCGTTCCCCGGGTCATGGCTGTCTTTAGGCGATGGCGCGCCCGCCTTGCGGTTAAAGATAAGAGAGATCGCCCCCGCGCCATTGCAAGGGATTTCCAATAAAACATTCGGCCAGGTCATGGGCAAAGGTGAGCATGGCGGGCCTGTTGTGGCGTGTAAGGATGGCGGAGTCGAATTGGTGAGGGTTCAGCCCGCGGGCAAACCGGTGATGATGGGGCGTGACTTTTTGAACGGCTATGAGATGCCGTCTTCTATCACGCGGGTGAACCAATCCATTGAGAGCAATTAGGGAATGAGCCATGCCACGTTTTAAAATCACCATTGAATATGATGGCACAGGCTTGGTGGGCTGGCAGCGCCAAGACAACGGCCCGTCGGTTCAAGCGGCATTGGAACAAGCCGCCGCCGCCTTCACCGGCCACCGCGGTGATGTCTTGATTCAAGGGGCAGGGCGAACCGACGCTGGCGTTCACGCGTTGGGGCAAGTCGCGCATTTTGACTTGCCGCAAGATTTTGATGCCTATCGGATGCCATTGGCGTTTAACGCGCATTTGCCGGATAACATCAGGGTCACCGATGCCGAAGAAGTGGCGGATGATTTCCACGCGCGGTTTCAGGCCACACAACGCGCCTATCGGTATCGCATTTTAAACCGGCGGGTGGCTTCTGCTATTGAGCGCGGCTTTGTCTGGCATATCCATCAACCCCTTGATCGGGAGGCGATGCAATCGGCGGCTGATCGCCTGATCGGTTGCCATGATTTTTCAACCTTCCGCGCCACCCATTGCCAGGCGGCGTCCCCTGTCAAAACGCTTGATGTTTTGCGGATCGAAGAAGAGGCCGAAGGGCTGGCGGTGATCGCCGAAGCGCGGTCATTTCTGCATCACCAGATCCGGAATATCACCGGCACATTGGTGCAAGTTGGTTTGGGCAAATGGACAGCCGATGATGTCAGCGATGCGCTGGCGGCGAAATCACGGGCCGCGGGAGGGCCAACCGCCCCGCCAGATGGTCTTTACTTGACCTCTGTTTCCTATGACGGTGAGCCGAAAACAGAAGATGAATAGAGCCTAAGAAACCTGATGCGGCTTAGCTTGGTGTCGGCAAGCTTGGGTGAATAAAGGTGATGATCATCGCCCCGATAATCAATTCCAGCACCAAGGCCAAAAACACCATACCCGCGCCGACAACACCGCCGCGCCCTAAGGATTGTGTGGCGACCGACCACGCCGCCCAGATCATCCAAAGCGCGATGGGGAAGATCATAATTTGCAAGGTTTGATCATCCACCAATCCCGCAAAAAGCGTGATGCTCATCATCAGCAGCACCCGCAAATTCCCCACCCATGTGAAGGCGGTGATAAAGGCGGGATAACGCCCCAGTAAACTGGTGCGATTCAAAATCGCGTGGCTGACCACAGGATAAGACAGCGTGTCGATCACGGTGATGAAAAAGAACATCATCATGGTGGAAACTTCGGTGAAGCCTAAGATCATCACGCCGTTGAATAAAGTCACCAGCAGCCGGAACCACAAGGCTTGCCAAATGGCGGTGGCATCATGGGCATGGCCTTTCGGGTGATTGGCGCCATCAAGCGGATGGGCAGAGCGGATCGCCAATCTAAGCCCATAGGTAATGCCATTGATAATCGCTGAAAATCCAGGGGGTGAAGGGATCATAAACTTACCTTTGATCAAAATACTTGGCTAGGATTTGACGGTAAATTTCAGTCAATTTATCCAAATCATCAAGGTTGGTATGCTCATCAACCTGATGCATGGTCTGGCCAATCAACCCAAACTCAACAACATCAGCATAAGGCGCGATAAACCGCGCGTCCGATGTGCCGCCGGAAGTTGATAATTGAGGTGTTCTGCCGGTGACACTGGCAATCGCTTCGGCCACCAGATCCGTATAATCCCCGGGGGTGGTGATGAACGGGTTCGCGCTGGCATACCATTCCGCCTGCCACGCCCCGCCGACGGTATTGAAATGATCGGTCAGCCATGCCTTAAGGCTGTCGGCGGAATGATCAGATGAATAGCGGATGTTAAATTTTGCCGTGGCGGTTTCAGGCGTCACATTGCGGGCTGGATTGCCGGTATCAATGCTGGTGATCGCCGCCGTGCTGGGGTCAAAATGATCATTGCCCTTGTCGATTTCAACCGCCGCCAATGGTGCCAGCATGGCCATTAAGCGCGGCAAAGGGTTATCCGCGCGATGCGGATAAGCGGCATGACCTTGCCGTCCGGAAACAGTCAGCTCACCGGATAAAGACCCCCGCCGTCCATTTTTAATGACATCGCCAATGGCATCAGGGTTGGTCGGCTCGCCCACCAGAAAAGACGTTGGCATTAACCCTTGATCATCAAGCCATGCCAACACAGGCTTGGTGCCGTAAACGGCATCCCCTTCTTCATCTCCGGTGATCAAAAGGCTGATGCGGCCATTTCCATTTGTTGTTTCGGCGATATATTCACGGGCGGCAATGACAAAAGCGGCAATCGCGCCTTTCATATCCACCGCGCCACGGCCATAAAGTTTGCCGTCTTTGATCGCGCCATCAAACGGGCCTTCTTGCCATGACGCGGGGTCACCGGCGGGCACGACATCGGTATGGCCAGCAAAACAGAAATGTGGGCCTTCAGTGCCGTAAATCGCAAACAGGTTGTCAATGCGCTCCGCCCCTTCGCCAAAAGGCAGGCGGTGGCAGATAAATCCCGCGCGTGTTAATTCATCCTGCAGCAGATCAAGCGCCCCCCCTTCCGCTGGTGTCACGGATGGACAGCGGATCAGGCGGGCGGCTAAATCATGGACAGGAGCGTTTGTCATCAGTCGCGCAACAAATCGTTGATGGATGTTTTTGAACGGGTGCGTTCATCCACTTGCTTGATGATCACCGCGCAAGACAGGTTTGGCCCTGGCGTTCCATCCGGCAAAGGCTTGCCCGGCATTGACCCCGGCACGACCACGGAATAGGCCGGTACGCGCCCCATGTGGATTTCGCCTGTTTCACGATTGATGATCTTGGTCGATGCCCCGATGAAGACCCCCATGGAAAGCACCGCGCCTTCTTCAACGACAACGCCTTCCACCACTTCTGATCGCGCGCCGATAAAGCAGTTGTCTTCGATAATGACAGGGCCAGCTTGCAGAGGTTCCAACACGCCGCCGATACCCGCGCCGCCAGAAAGATGAACATTCTTGCCAATTTGCGCGCATGACCCCACGGTCGCCCATGTATCCACCATGGTGCCGCTATCGACATAAGCGCCCAGATTGATAAAGCCCGGCATGATCACAACCCCGGGGGCAACATAGGCTGATTTGCGGACAACACAGCCCGGCACAGCACGGAAGCCCGCGTCACGGAAGCGCGCTTCATCCCATCCGGAAAATTTTGACGGCACTTTATCCCACCACGCGGATTGACCAACACCGGGGAAATTGCCGCCGCCGGGGATGACTTCCATATCTTGCAGACGGAAAGACAACAGCACCGCTTTTTTCAGCCATTGGTTCACCTGCCAATCGCCAACACCGCGCTGTTCAGCCACACGGGCTTTGCCGCTATCAAGCATCTCAAGGGCATCCATCACCGCTTCGCGGATTTCACCTTTGGTGTTGAAATCAACATTATCGCGGTCATCCCAAGCGGCGTTGATGGTTTGTTCAAGATCAGTCATGGTCAATTCCTTTATTTCAATCTTCTATATGAGTCTTCGTTGTGTTGATTTTAACCCAATGTTCTGAAAAAACTTTTCAGGTCACGGGCGATATAGTCAATATGTGTTTCGGCCATTTCAGGCTTACCCCAATCAAATTGATGGTCAAGCCAGATGGTGGTGATGCCGCGTTCTGCCGCGGGTTTTAAATTCACCGCCATGTCTTCAACCATCACCGCTTTTGATGCGGTCAGGCCAGCACGTTCCAGCAATTCATCATAGATCAAGGGATCCGGTTTCGGGCGATGCTGGGCTTCGATAATATCATAGCAATAATCAAAATGATCAGTGATGCCATAAGCATCCAAAATGCGGGTGGCATGGCGGGTCGTGCCATTGGTAAAGATCACTTTTTTGCCGGGCAGATTGGCCAGCGCCGCGTTAAGTTCTGGATCAGGGGTGACATCGGAAAGATCAATGTCATGGACATAGGATAGAAAATCCTGTGGGTCCATATCATGGTCTTCCATCAACCCCCGCGCGGTGGTGCCATAACGGCGGAATAAATCTTTTTGCAGGGCAAACGCCCCCTCACGATCAAGATTAAACTTTTCTTGAATAAAAGACGTCATGCGGATGGACACCTGATCAAACAAGCCTGATTCAGCAGGATAAATCGTATTGTCCAGATCAAAAATCCAGCTGTTGTAATCATCAGCGGCGAATGAAGAAGCACGGCGCAACATTTCAATATCCTTTTGAATAAAACCTGATGATTAATCTATAGCAGTCTTCGGGAATAACAATTGGTTTCAGGCCGATCATGTTGAGCTTCA
>CALFYS010000152.1 GCA_937952245.1 uncultured Alphaproteobacteria bacterium
CCCGCCCCAGTTTCCGCAGCCTTTTGGCCGATAACGTCACAGGCTTAAAACCGCCCGCCCATTACACCGATCTGGATTTTTAATCCCTTAGGGGTTTTTGATCCCTTTAGAATTTCTGATTAAGTCTTTGATGCGGTGAGGGTGACTTCCCCTAAATTAGCCCACAAAATATCAATCTGTTCGGTTTCGGAAAACCTATGCCCTGCGCCTTCCACAAGGATGGTGTTAATATCATGGCCATCACAAGACGCGGCAAGTTTTTCCGCGGTTTCCCACGGCACTTCCTCATCATCCATCCCATGCAGTAAGCGCACGGGATAAGGCGCGGCCATGCGATCCCGCAGGACAAAATGGTTTCGGCCTTCGGTGATCAATTGATAGGGGTAGATCACGTCTTCAGGGCTGTAGGGATTGGGCAAAGCAATCTGGCCATCTTTCGCCATGGCGGCTTGCTGGTCAGGCGTTAGGTGATCCCAAATCAGGTCATCGGTAAAATCAGGGGCGGCGGCAATGCCGATCAACCCCGCGATCCGTTCAGGCCGCGCCCGCGCCGCCAGCATCATCAGCCAGCCGCCCAAAGATGACCCCACCAAAATCAATTTGCCCGTGGTCAATTGGTCAATCACTGCCAGCGCGTCATCCCGCCAAAGCCCGATGGTGCCATCCATGATGTCGCCTGACGATTGACCATGGCCTGAATAATCAAAGCGCATCATGCCATATCCGTTTTCACGCGCCCAATCGGCGGTGGCGATGGCTTTTGTGCCATCCATATCCGATCCATGCCCGGGGAAAAAGACGATTGTGATCTCCGGTGATGGGTTTTGATCACTTTCTGTTGCGGGGAATACAGGTTCGGTGTTTTTGACCTCAGCCATTTTCCACCCTGTCCAAGCGATGGTTGAGCCATGGGCTGTTTCAAGAAAATTGACCGGATGTTGATCGTCTGTCATGACCTGTTCCTTCTTCATCATATCTATCTTCAGATTACGGGCAGAATTTGTTTTTTCAATCTCTTGATGGTGATTTCAAGATTTTTCCATAAATTGAAGATGAAATTTTGTCTGCAAAACCCCAAAATCGTTGTAAGTTTGATCTGTTCAATTGCACAAGTTTCACGATTTGATATAAAGAAACCTAACCTTAACCATGGCGTCTTGTCTTATGCCTCAAAAATCATTTGTTAAGTCGCCATTTGGCATGGCCGTCAGCGCACCGAAGGCGAAATCCGACAGGTTAAAAGGCAAGGTGATTGTCCAAATTCTGCCCGCGTTAAACAATGGCGGGGTTGAACGCGGCACGATCGAAATGGCGGAAGCGATTGTCCGCGCTGGTGGGCGAGCGGTGGTGATCAGCACAGGCGGCTTGCTGGAAAGCAAATTGCAGCGCATCGGAGCTGAACATATCTCTTTGAATGTCGCCACAAAAAACCCCTTGAAATGGAGCTTTATTCGCCGGCAAATCCGCGATGCGTTGAAAGCGGTGGGGGCTGATCTGGTGCATATTCGGTCACGGGCGCCCGCTTGGATCGCTTTATCAGTAGCGAAAAGCCTTGGGCTCGCCACGGTCACCACCATCCATGGGCGGTTCAAAGCCAGCCATGTCTTTAAGCGGCTTTATAACAGCGTCATGATCAAGTCGGATCATATCATTGCGATTTCGGATTACATCGAAGCCTTGACCACCAGCCAGTTTCCAAAAGCCAGTGATAAAATCACGGTTGTTCATCGCGGTGTTGATGTTGATTTGTTTAACCCGCAAGCGGTTTCTGCCCAGCGGGTGATCAATGTTTCGGAAAAACTATCCTTGCCTGATGGCGTGCCGGTGGTGATGCTGCCCGCTCGCCCGACCGCGTGGAAAGGGGCTTCTATTTTAATCGCCGCCATGAGCAAGCTGATCCATTTCGATTATGTCTTGGTGTTGATGGGGGCGGGTGATGGGTCCAATGAATATATCGCCACCCTGACCAAGCAGATCAAACAAGTCGGCATATCCGAAAAATGCCGGATCAGCCCGTCGGTTTCTGATATGCCCGCGGCCATGATGTTATCGGATGTTGTGGTCATGCCGTCGATTACCCCTGAACCGTTTGGCCGGGTGGCGGTTGAAGCTTCAGCCATGGGATGCCCGGTGGTGGCGTTTGACCATGGCGGCGCGTCTGAAAGCATTGTTCATGGCAAAACCGGATGGCTGGCAGAGCCGGGCAATGTTGATGATTTGGCGGATTGCATTGGCCAAGCGTTGAATTTGACCCATCAACAACGTCAAAAATTAGCCCTTGATGCTCAGAATTATGTTGAAAAACATTTCACCTCTGAAAAAATGTGCCAATCGACCATCAGCCTTTATGTCGATCTCTTGAAATAATGGGGTTAAACAAGTACAACCCCAATCTGAAGATAACTTAAACCTAAGCATCGTTTTGCTTAAGATGAGAACAGAATGCCTGTCATAACTTTGCCTGATGGCTCAACCCGCGAATACGCCCAGCCTGTAACGCCGTATGATGTTGCCGCTGATATTGGCCCCGGCCTTGCGAAAGCTGCCCTTGCCGCGCGTATTGATGACCAGATGATTGACCTAAACCGTGTGCTGGAAAAAGACACCAATCTGGCCTTGGTGACGGCAAAGGATACCGATAGCCTTGATCTGTTGCGCCATGACGCGGCGCATGTGATGGCGGAAGCGGTATTGGAATTATTCCCTGAAACACAAGTCACCATTGGGCCTTCTATCGAAAACGGATTTTATTACGATTTCTATCGTGAAACCGCGTTTAGCGAAGATGATCTGGCCGCTATTGAAAAGCGGATGCATGATATTGTTGATCGCGATGAGACGATCAGCCGTGAAGTCTGGACACGCAATGAAGCGGTGGCGTTTTACAAAGAAAACAATGAACCCTTTAAGGTCGAATTGGTTGATGCCATCCCCGAAGATGAAACCGTGACTTTCTATCGTCAGGGCGATTTCATTGATCTCTGCCGTGGGCCTCATATGCCCTCCACCGGACGGCTTGGCCACGCGTTCAAATTGATGAAAACCGCTGGCGCCTATTGGCGGGGGGATTCAAACCGCCCCATGCTTCAGCGGATTTACGGCACGGCCTTTCATTCGGAAAAAGATTTAAAAGCCTATCTGACCATGCTTGAAGAAGCCGAAAAGCGGGATCACCGCAAATTAGGCCGCAGTCTTGATTTCTTCCATATGCAGGAAGAAGCGGCAGGGTCTGTGTTCTGGCATCCAAAGGGCTGGGTGCTGTATCGTGAGATTGAAAATTATATGCGCCGCCGCCTTGATCAAGCGCAGTATCGTGAGGTTAAAACCCCGCAATTGGTTGACCGCAGCCTTTGGGAGGCTTCCGGCCATTGGGATAAGTTTGGCGACAATATGTTTACCGCCGCCTCCGAAGATGATCGCACGCTTGCGCTCAAGCCAATGAATTGCCCGGGTCATGTGCAGATTTATCGCCAAGGCATTACGTCTTACCGTGATTTGCCGTTGCGGATGGCTGAATTTGGCTCTTGCCATCGGAATGAACCTTCTGGCGCGCTCCACGGGATTATGCGGGTTCGTGCCTTCACCCAAGATGATGCCCATATCTTCTGTACCGAAGACCAGATCAACAGCGAAACCGTTGAGTTTTGTAATCTGTTGTTGGATATTTACCGCGATTTCGGCTTTGAAGAAGTTCGGGTGAAGTTTTCCGATCGGCCTGAGGTTCGCGCTGGCAGTGATGAGACATGGGATAAGGCCGAAGCCGCGTTGAAAGATGCCACCGAAGCCGCCGGGCTGGAAACCGAATTAAACCCTGGCGAAGGGGCGTTCTATGGCCCGAAGCTTGAATTTGTTTTGCGCGATGCCATCGGCCGTGATTGGCAATGCGGCACGTTGCAGGTGGATTTTGTCTTGCCGGATCGCCTTGATGCTGAATATGTCGCCGAAGATGGCAGCCGCCAACGTCCAGTGATGTTGCACCGCGCCATTCTGGGGTCATTGGAACGCTGGATCGGGATTTTGATCGAACAATACGCGGGCAAAATGCCGATGTGGTTATCGCCGGTGCAATGTGTTGTCGCGCCGATTACCGAAGTGGCCAATGATTACGCCAATGAAGTTGCGGAATTGTTTAAAGCCGCTGGGATGCGGGTTGAAACCGATATGCGCAATGAAAAGATTGGCTATAAAGTCCGTGAACATTCCGTTGCCAAAGTGCCGTTTATCATCGCGGTTGGGGGCCGGGAGGCGGAAAGCCGTTCGGTTGCACTGCGCCGCTTGGGAAGCGATAAGCAAGAAACATTAAGCCTTGATGACGCGCTGGCGCAACTGGGCCAAGAGATTTTGCCACCTGATCAAGCATAAGTCCTGTTGTCAGGCTGGCAAATGCTGAGTATATTATATTAATGGATAAATAGTCATATAGGAGACAGTTCCATAGCAAGACCACCATCAGGGGGGATGAAAGCCCCTCCAGCACGTTCTGGTCCCCGTGTCAACGGTGCCATTACGTCCCCTAAAGTCCGCTGTATCGACGAAACTGGTGAACAGTTGGGCGTGATTTCAACACAAGAAGCAATTGACCGTGCCGCGGATGTGGGCCTCGATTTGGTTGAAGTTCAGCCAAATGTCGATCCGCCTGTGTGCAAGATTCTTGATTACGGCAAATTCAAATACGAAGCTCAGAAAAGAGCCAACGAAGCCCGTAAGAAGCAAAAAGTCATTGATGTGAAGGAAATCAAACTGCGTCCGAATATTGATGAACATGATTATCAGGTGAAGATGAAGAATGTGAAAAAATTCATCAGCGCTGGTGATAAGGTGAAAGTCACCTTAAGGTTCAGAGGACGTGAGATGGCGCACCAAGAATTAGGCGCGCAGGTCTTAACCCGTGTCCGTGAAGAGATGGAAGAATTGACCAAAGTCGAAGCCATGCCAAAAATGGAAGGCCGACAAATGGTGATGGTTCTCGCTCCGGCTTGATTTTCAAGCCTTCTGAACAAAAACACCCCCGATCTTGCCCTGAAGCAAATTTATGCGGAAAAGGCTTGCCATAGGGGGTTGTCATGGCTATAAAACCACTTCGTTCCGCGCTCGGGCTAAAAGGGCATGCCCGACCGGATTAATCGGCCAGATTATTGGCCACCCACCCTAGAGTAAAAGAGGTTGAAATGCCCAAAATGAAAACCAAAAGCGGGGCGAAAAAGCGTTTTCGTCTGACCGCTTCAGGCAAGGTGCGTGGTAGCGCAGCTTTCCTTCAGCATAATCTCCGTCGTCGTACCCAAAAGATGAAGCGCAAAGCGCGCGGCACCATGATCCTTTGTGATGCTGATGCCCGTATCGTTAAGCGTTTTCTGCCTTACGCCTAGAGGAGATTTATCATGGCTCGAGTTACTTCTGGCACTACTGCCAAGGCCCGTCACGATAAGGTGATCAAGGCTGCTAAAGGTTATTATGGCCGCCGCAAGAACGTTTTCCGCGTTGCTAAGCAGGCTGTTGATAAAGCCCGTCAATATGCTTACCGTGACCGCCGTGTCCGCAAGCGTGAGTTTCGTGCGCTTTGGATTCAGCGGATTAACGCCGCGGTTCGTCTGCATGACATGACCTATTCACAATTCATTAATGGCCTGAAAATGGCTGGTATTGAAATGGATCGTAAGATGTTGGCTGATCTGGCGGTTCGTGAACCGCAAGCATTTGCCGCCATCGTGGAACAAGCCAAATCCGCTTCTAAATAAGCGAGGTTGGTCATGTTGCCTGATCTCGATCAACTCAAAGCGACCTATCTGTCTCAAATCGCTGAGGCAGATGGGCTTGATGGCCTTGATGCGATCCGCGTTGATGCGCTTGGTAAAAAAGGCAATATTTCCACGGCAATGAAAAACCTTGGCCAGTTGGACGGCGATGCCCGTCGTGAAGCTGGCCAAGCGCTTAATGCCCTTAAAAATGAAATCGCATCAGCGATTGAAGCCAAAAAAGATGATTTGGCCAGAATTGCTCTTGATGCGCGGCTGGCGGCGGAACAGGTGGATGTTACTTTATCCCCCCGCCCCGAAGCCGAAGGCCGGATTCATCCGCTTTCCCGCACGTTAGAAGAAGTCACCGCGATTTTCGCCGAAATGGGCTTCACCGTTGCCGAAGGCCCTGATATTGAAAGTGATTTCTATAATTTCACCGCGCTCAATATCCCGCCTGAACATCCGGCACGGCAAGAACATGACACGTTCTATCTGCCGCCTGATGAAGACGGCAAGCGCAAGGTTCTGCGGACCCATACATCACCGGTGCAAATCCGCACCATGGAAAAGATTGAACCGCCGATCCGTATTATCGCCCCGGGGCGCACCTATCGTTCTGACCATGACGCGACCCATTCGCCGATGTTTCACCAATGCGAAGGTTTGGTGATTGGCAAAGATATTCATATGGGGCATTTAAAAGGCTGTCTGATTGATTTCTGTCGGGCGTTCTTTGGTGTTGATGATCTGCCGGTTCGTTTCCGTCCGTCTTATTTTCCGTTTACCGAACCTTCTGCTGAAGTTGATATTGGCTGTAGCCGTGAAGGCGGCGGTCTTAAAATCGGCGCGGGTGACGACTGGCTGGAGATTTTAGGGAGCGGCATGGTTAATCCAAAAGTTTTGGAAAACTGCGGCATTGACCCCAATGAATACCAAGGCTTTGCCTTTGGCATGGGGCTGGAACGGATTGCCATGTTGAAATACGGTATTCCTGATCTGCGCCCGTTTTATGACAGTGACTTGCGCTGGATGCGTCATTACGGATTCATGCCGTTTGATCCACCATCAATCCATTTGGGGCTGGGGGCGTAAATGAAGTTTACTTGGTCTTGGCTGAACGATCATCTGGATACAGATGCCGATATGGCCACCATCCTTGATGCCTTGCCGATGCTGGGGCTTGAGGTTGAAGATGTTGTCGATAAATCCGAAAGCCTGAAACCGTTCACCATTGCCAAAATCACCGCGGCTTCAAAGCATCCGAACGCGGATAGCCTGCAGGTCTGCACGGTTGATACAGGTGATGGCACAATCGAAGTTGTTTGCGGTGCGCCAAACGCGCGGGCGGGTCTTGTGGGGGTGTTTGCCCCGGTCGGTGCTTATGTGCCGGGGATTGACCTGACCTTAACCGAAGCTGAGATTAGAGGCGTGACCTCAAATGGCATGATGTGTTCTGAACGTGAAATGATGCTGTCTGATGAACATGACGGCATTATTGAACTGGATGATGACGCGCCATTGGGCGCGGGTTTTGCCGCTTACGCCGGGCTTGATGACCCGATGATTGAGATTGCCATCACGCCAAACCGCGCGGATTGCTTGGGTGTTCGCGGGATTGCCCGTGATCTGGCGGCGGCAGGGCTGGGCACGCTGAAACCTTTAAAAGATGTTTCTGTTCCATCCGAAGGCGAAAGCCCGATTAAATGGAAGATTGATCTTGATGATGCAAATCAGCATCTCGCGCCATTGGTGGCGGGGCGGTGTTTTTCAGGGGTTGCGAATGGCGCCTCCCCAAAATGGATGCAGCAACGCCTTGAAGCCGTGGGGCAGCGTCCGATTTCCGCGCTGGTGGATATTACCAATTACATCATGCTTGATCTGGGGCGGCCGCTCCACGCCTATGATGCGGATAAAATCAATGGTGGTGAGCTGATTATCCGGCTCGCGAAAGATGGTGAAGAGTTCACCGCGCTCAATGAAAAAACCTACACGCTGGACGCGACGATGCTGACCATTGGGGATGCTGATGGCGCGGATGATCTGGCGGGGATTATGGGCGGCGAACGGACAGGGGTTTCCGATGAAACCACCACTATGTTCTTGGAAATCGCGGTGTTTGACCCGATTAATGTCGCCACCACAGGCCGTAAGCTGAACCTTAATTCTGATGCCCGTTATCGGTTTGAACGTGGCTTGGATGTGACGTCTCCTGATGGCGCGATGGATTATGTCTCCGCCATGGTGCTGGAGATTTGCGGCGGTAAAGCCAGTGAAATTCACCGTGTTGGCCAAGGCGCGGATTGGGAGCGTGACATCGCCTTCCGTCCGTCTCGAACAGCGGAATTAACCGCGGTTGAAATCGACCCCGCCGAACAAGCCAAGACGCTTGAAATCTTGGGCTTCACCATCACCCAGAACAGCGCCGATGACTGGACAGTCGCCCCGCCGCCATGGCGCGGGGATATTGTGGGCGCGGCTGATCTGGTGGAAGAAATCACCCGTATCCATGGGTTTGATGCGATCCCTGAAGTGCCGCTGCCGCGTCTTGCGGTTGTATCGGCCCCCGCGGTTGATGCGGCGCAAAAACGCCCCCATACCATCCGCCGTCTTTTGGCCAGCCGCGGGATGATGGAAGCGGTGACTTTCTCATTCCTTGATGCCAAGACAGCAAAGCGTTTTGGCGGCGGTGATGCCTCTTTGACCTTGGTCAATGCCATCAGCGCTGATCTTGATACCATGCGGCCCACGATTATGCCGAATTTGCTGGCGGCGTTGATGCGCAATACCGCCCGCGGTGAAAGTGATGCCGCTGTCTTTGAAGTGGGGCCAATCTTCCCCGGTGATGGCGCAGAAGACCAACGCACCAGCGCCACCGGCTTGCGCCACGGCATGACGGCTGATCGCGAATGGACAGGCACGGCACGCCTCGTTGATTGGGCGGATGCGCGCGGTGATGCCATGGCGGTGCTGGCCGCCCTTGGGGTCAATACCGCCAGCCTGCAAACCGTTGCTGAAGCCCCTGAATGGTATCATCCCGGGCAGTCCGGCGCGTTATGCCAAGGGCGCAATGTGCTGGCGCATTTTGGGGCCATCCACCCCGCTGTGCTTGCTGAATTTGACTTGAAAGGCCCGGCGGCTGGGTTTGAGATTATCCTTGAAAATGTCAACCTGCCAAAGAATAAAGGCCCCGCACGACCACTGGCTGAATTGTCACCGTATCAACAGGTCAGCCGCGATTTCGCCTTCATGCTAAAGCGTGATGTGACGGCGGAAAAACTGCTTCGGGCGATCAAAGGCGCGGGCAAACCGCTGGTTTCTGACGCGGTGGTGTTTGATGTTTATCAGGGCAAAGGCATTGCCGATGATGAAAAATCGGTTGCCGTGGGCGTGACGCTGTCGCCAACCAAAGCGACCCTGACCGAAGATGAGATTGAAAAAACCTCACAAGCGATTATTGACGCTGTCGCCAAACATTGCGGCGGCACCCTGCGGGGGTAATCAGTTTTCCTCTGGATATAAAAAAGGCTGGGGTGACCCAGCCTTTTTCGTTTTATCTGCATGAAATCAGGCGGTTAGCCCATCCGATTGACCGCGGCGATGACCGCTTTGATCGGGGCTTTGGTGATTGAGGTATCAATCCCCGCGCCATAGACGCTCTTGCCGTTTTCATCAGGCACTTGAAGCTCAACATAGGATGCGGATTCCGCCTTTGATGTCGCGCTGCGGGTGTTCTGGCCAAAATCCGCCAAACGGAAATTCAGGCCAAATTCCTCTCTCAGCCCATCAACAAAAGCCGAAATTGGGCCATTGCCTTGGGCGGTGAAGGCGTGGTCCACCCCATCTTTTTTAACCACCGCGTTGACCATTTCCAGATCATTCTGGCGGCTGACCTTCTGGCTTTCAAAAGAGACCAGTTCAAACGGCCCTGATGGGGTCACGTATTCAGCGCTGAAAATATCAAAAATATCCTGCGAGGTGATTTCCTTGCCGGTGGTATCGGCGACTTTCTGCACCGCTTGGCTCAATTCCACTTCAGCCCCGCGTGGCAGGCGGATGTGGTGATCAGCTTCCAGCAAATAGGCCACGCCGCCTTTGCCCGATTGCGAATTGACGCGGATAATCGCTTCAAATGTCCGGCCAATATCAGCAGGGTCAACCGGCAGATACGGCACTTCCCAATACGGCTCATTCGCGCTGCTGAGCGCGTCCATCCCTTTGCGGATGGCATCCTGATGGCTGCCAGAAAACGCGGTATGCACCAGCGACCCTGCGTAGGGATGGCGTTGATGCACCGGCAATTGGTTGCAGTATTCCGCGGTTTCGATCAAGCGATTGATGTCAGAGAAATCAAGATGCGGGTTCACCCCTTGGGTCATCATGTTCAGCCCCAAGGTGATCAGGTCAACATTGCCTGTCCGCTCCCCATTGCCAAAGAGTGTGCCTTCAACACGGTCAGCCCCTGCCATCAAGCCGAGTTCAGTCGCCGCCACGGCAGACCCACGGTCATTATGGGGGTGCAAGGAAAGGATCAAACTATCGCGGCGGGTGAAATTCCGGCTCATCCATTCGATTTGATCGGCATGGATATTGGGCGAGGTCATCTCAACCGTGGCGGGCAGGTTAATAATCGCGCGGTTTTCAGGCGTAGGTTGCCAAACATCCAAGACCGCTTCACAAACCTCAAGCGCGTAATCCAATTCGGTGCCGGTGAAGGATTCCGGCGAATATTGCAATTGCAAATTCGTGCCATCAAGACGGCCAATCCGATCCGCCACCATTTTCGCGCCAGCGGTGGCGATCTCTTTCACGCCTTTTTTGTCTTCTTTAAACACCACCCGCCGCTGAAGCGTTGAGGTGGAGTTATAGATATGCAGGATGGCGTTTTTCGCGCCTTTCAGCGCATCAAATGTTGCATCCACCAAATGTTCACGGGCTTGGGTCAAAACCTGAATGCTGACATCATCAGGGATATGCCCGCCTTCGATCAATTCGCGGCAGAAGTTAAAATCAGTTTCAGAGGCAGAAGGGAAGCCCACTTCAATCTCTTTAAAGCCCATTTCCACCAGAAGTTTGAACATCGCCATCTTGCGGGCGCTATCCATGGGTTCAATCAGGGCTTGGTTGCCATCGCGCAGGTCAACGGAACACCAAATCGGTGCTTGGGTGATCTGCTGACTTGGCCAGGTGCGATCCGGCAGGTCAATGGCGGGGAAAGGCTTGTATTTCTTGTAAGCCTCATAAGAAGGTGAACGATCTTGCGGTGTGGTCATAATTTTTCTCTAGGTGAGTGATGTTAGAACAGAGATGCAACAATCATTTGTGGTGATGCATCGAAGGCAATATCCCGACCCATGCCCCTTTCAGCAGCAAGAGCCGGGCATCAAAGTCGTAGGCATAGATTGTTCAACAAAAACATCATGTTTATCTTTTATTGCATATTGAAAGATCGGTCAACACCAGCGGTGATCAGGACAATGTGACATTTAACGTCACCATCATGATCAGCATTAATTGGCGGTGTGGCAATTGGGCTGTTGCACAAGTCTTGAATGCGTCTTATATCAGTACTTAACAGAAGTCTTCTGCGGTTTAGTTTTTTCCTATTGGAAATTTTATTGAGGCACGTCGATGTCAGCGATTGAGAATATTCGGAATTTTTCAATTATTGCGCATATTGATCACGGTAAATCCACGCTGGCGGATCGTTTGATTCAGCATTGCGGCGGCTTGTCTGACCGTGAGATGACCGATCAGGTTCTGGATAACATGGAACTTGAAAAAGAACGCGGCATCACCATCAAAGCCCAAACCGTGCGGCTGGAATATAAAGCCAAAGATGGGGAGACCTATATCATCAATCTGATGGATACCCCCGGCCATGTTGATTTCGCCTATGAAGTCTCGCGGTCATTGGCGGCCTGCGAAGGGTCAATTCTGGTGGTCGATGCCTCACAAGGGGTGGAAGCCCAGACCTTGGCCAATGTGTATCAGGCGATTGATGTTGACCATGAAATTGTCCCTGTCCTGAATAAGATTGATCTGCCCGCCGCTGAACCGGAGCGGGTGCGGGCGCAAATCGAAGATGTTATTGGGCTTGATGCTTCTGATGCTATCGAAGCTTCCGCCAAATCGGGCATTGGGATTGAAGATGTGCTGGAAGCCTTGGTCACCCGCTTGCCTGCCCCCGAAGGTGATCCTGACGCGGCGTTAAAAGTCATGCTGGTGGACAGCTGGTATGACCCATATTTGGGGGTCATGACCTTGGTTCGCGTCAAAGACGGCACGCTGAAAAAAGGCATGAAAGTGCGGATGATGGCCTCTGGCGCGGTCCATACCATTGAACGTGTGGGTGTCTTTGGCCCGAAACCCACCGCGGTTGAAAGCCTTGGTCCCGGGGAGATGGGCTTTATCAACGCGGGCATTAAAACCGTATCTGATGCCAAAATCGGGGATACGATCACCGATGATCGCCGCCCCGCCGAAGAAGCTTTGCCCGGGTTTAAACCTTCTATTTCGGTTGTGTTCTGCGGGTTGTTCCCTGTCGATGCCGGGGAGTTTAGCGATTTGCGTGATGCGCTGGAAAAACTCAGCCTGAATGACAGTTCATTTTCGTTTGAAGCCGAAACATCCGCCGCTTTGGGTTTTGGTTTCCGTTGCGGGTTCTTAGGCCTGTTGCATATGGAAATTATCCGTGAGCGCCTGACCCGTGAGTTTAATCTTGAGCTGATCACCACCGCGCCTTCGGTGGTCTATAAAATCAACATGACCGATGGCAGCACGCTGGAATTGCATAACCCTGCGGATATGCCTGAAGTCACCAAGATCAAATCCATTGAGGAGCCGTGGATTGAAGCCACGATCATGACCCCTGATGAATTTTTGGGCCCTGTCTTGACCCTTTGCACCGAAAGGCGAGGGGAGCAGATTGACTTGACCTATGCGGGCAGTCGCGCCATGGTCGTCTATCGCTTGCCGCTCAACGAAGTGGTGTTTGATTTCTATGACCGGTTAAAATCCGTCACCAAGGGTTATGCTTCTTTGGATTATCAGATTTCCGAATATCGCGAAGGCGATTTGGTCAAAGTGTCGATTTTGGTCAATTCGGATCCCGTGGATGCGCTGGCCATGATCGTGCATCGGGAGCAGTCCGAATATCGCGGCCGGCAGATTTGTTCACGCCTGAAAGATTTGATCCCGCGGCAATTGTTTAAAATCGCCCTGCAAGCGGCAATCGGCGGCAAGGTGATCGCGCGGGAAACCGTGGGGGCGATGCGCAAAGATGTGACCGCGAAATGCTATGGCGGTGATATTACGCGGAAAAAGAAACTGTTGGAAAAGCAGAAAGAAGGCAAAAAGCGGATGCGCCAGTTCGGCAATGTTGATATTCCGCAAACCGCGTTTCTGGAAGCCCTCAAAATGGGCGATAACTAAAGATTATTTTCGTGTATTGGGCGAAATTCAGGGCGAAGGATAGGGCGGTTTACGCCTTCTTCGCCTTTTTGCCTTTGCGCTGACCCAACCAACGCCCCAAGACCATCAATAAAAAGCCCAAGAGCAAGAAGACCGGGGCGGCATACCATTGCAAGACGGTGGAGATGACGGGGTGCCATAAAAACGGCGCGCAATCCAAGGATACGATCAATCCGCAAGGGTCAATATAGCGGCTGATGATGCTTTCCGACACTTGCAGGGATGTCGGCGCCCATTGGAACCATACCTCACCAATCACGTGCCATGGGCGGTCAGATGCCATGACATCTTTGTAACTGGCGGCCAGCCCAAGGGCGAAGATGATGATGCCGAAAATGGTTGCGATATATCTCATGGGCTGGATTATGCCGATAAGCGGGGCTTCTGTCTATCCTATGACGCAAAACTAATCTTCAAAATTTAGTGAAGGGCAGGGATATGCCGTTGGGGGCTTGCTGTTGAGGATTTGCCCTAGGGGATTTGCCATTATGGGCGGCGGATGCGCTTTCGTGATTGCAATTGGCGGGGATCGTGGTAAATAGACAAGACCTGCGGAGAGATGGCCGAGCGGCTTAAGGCGCACGCCTGGAAAGCGTGTTGGGGTTTACGCCCCTCGGGGGTTCGAATCCCCCTCTCTCCGCCATTTCCGCCAAGCCATTTTCATATAGACATCCCCCTTTTTAAGTTCATCCAACATTTGGTTGAGCCGCTTTTGTTTTGTCTGATCTCTTTTGGCGGAATTGATCCACAACAAGTAATCGTTGCGTTGATATGGCGGACGCAGATCATATGCCTTTTTAAGGGCGTGTAGGTTCAATGCATCTAATACAAATGCAGGCATGGGCTGCTTCGGGCGTTTGAGCGGCATTACAAATCCTTATTTCTGGTTGTCGCCACCTTCAGGCCCGAAAAAGATCACCCAAGCCTCTAGGCTTTCGCCGAAGTCAAAAAACCGATGCTCCATGCCAGCGGGAACAAATAGAAAATCACCCGCTTCAAATGAGGTCACGTCATCGCCCATTTGAAATTGACCCGCCCCCTTTATGATGACATATCACTCGTCCCGTGTGTGGGGTTGTTGAAGGTCTTCGTTTTGCGGCATATAAAGTTCGACGAGCAACTCACCTCTCTGCAAGCCGATATGAAATCGCTCCCCATTTGACCCGGGGATATTGGCCTTCATCTCTTGCGGTTGCAATTTCACCGCGTCGTTAAAGTTTGTCATCTCTCCCTCCTTAAGGCTCACCGTCCATCAGGGCTATCCCCCAACCATAACCCAAAAAAGTTAACATCTCGTTAATGCCACCAAGCCGAAATATTTATTCTTTTCATCACCTTGAACATCATCAGCGGGTTGCATAAATACAGGTCATGCTCATCACGATTATGATATTGGCTGGCTTGATGCTCTTGTTTTTAGGGGGGCATTATTTGGTTCAGCACGCGGTCTTGCTGGCCGAAAAACTGGGGCTGTCGCCGCTTGTCATCAGCATGACCATCGTTGCCTTTGGCACCTCTGCCCCTGAATTGGTGGTGACGATTGACGCGTTGTTGAACGATTACGGTGATCTGGTGCTGGGCAATATTATCGGCAGCAATATCGCCAATATGATGCTGGTGTTGCCGCTGGCGGCCATCATCTTTCCCCTGACTGTCCCGAAAGCCATTGTCTGGCGGGAAGGCGGGGTGATGGTGGGCGCAACCCTGCTGTTTGCGGGGTTCTGCCTGATGGGGGTGTTGTCGGTGCTGGCGGGGGCGGTGTTGTTGCTGGCGCTGGCGGCGTTTATGGCGTTCAGCTTGCTTTATTCGGATCAA
>CALFYS010000153.1 GCA_937952245.1 uncultured Alphaproteobacteria bacterium
CACGGCTCGCGTTGTGACGATTCACGTCACTTGAGGGCATCTTTAGGAATATTTTTTAAATCAGATAGGCAAAGGCCAAGGATTAATCAGGTTTTTTCACCTTAAAAACAAAATTTGAAAATATATTCTCAAATCTTCCAAGGCTTCGGGGGTAATCACCCTCAATTATTCGCGGGTCTTCCAATACTCTTCGCCGTAATCCTGAAAAATTTCATCACCCGCTTTAATATCCTTGGCGGCGGAAAATTTGACAAAACGATTGTCATCGTCAATTTCCCATTCGGCATTGGCATCGCTGTCGTGGTTATACATCATGCCATACCCCATGATCACCAGATAATCCGTCGCCACATCAGGGCTGGTGAACAGATAATCGTTCAAGCGGTTTTCATCGGCCAGATCATCATCATCAATCACCAAATAAGGGCAGCGTTCAATCACCTCACCTTTTTTAATATCAACCGCGGCAAAGACGCCTTGGCCATGGATAGGTGAATCGCCGATATAGATTTTTTGCATTTGTGATTTGGTCATTTTAAACTGTGATGTCTTTCATGGATTGATGATGCTGTTTTCCACGGATTGCCCCATGATGCAAGTATTTTTAACGCGGCGATAACCGCGCCACCAACCCAAAAGCAGGAGACCCCCATGCTGGCCATCATCATCGGATTTATAGGCATGGTGATCTTTGCGGGATCAATCCCCGCCACCGCCTTAGCGCTTGAAGGGTTTTCAGCGGAGTTTTTCACGCTGTTCAGAGCATTTCTGGCCAGTATTGGGGCGGCGGCATTTTTATTGGTCATGCGATCCCCCCTGCCCCGCCAGCATATCCCAAGGCTGATCTTTATCGCCTTGATGATCGCCTTTGCCTTCCCCGGATTCATGGCGTTAAGCCTTCAGAACGTCAGCCCTGCCCATGGCGCGGTGGTTTTGGGCATAATCCCGATTTTTTCATCCATCATCTCGGTGATTATCACTGGCCAACGCCCGCCATTGGGGTTTTGGATCACCTCCTTTACCGCCAGCATCATCGTCATGGGTTTTGCCCTTCATGCCAGCGGCACCGGCCTTTCCAGCGGTGATATTTATATGCTGATCGGGGCGTTTTGCACGGCATTGGGCTATAACCTTAGCGCCAAGCTTTCCCATGAAATGCCATCATGGCAAGTGATCGCATGGGCTTTGACCTTGACCTTACCGCTTTCCCTTATTGGCAGTATCGTGACATGGCATGGCCTTCCTGTGGCCAGCATCAACACATCAACGCTGATGATTTGGGCAGGGATGCTCTATTCAGGCTTTGGCGCGATGTTGTTGGGCTATTGGCTGTGGAATATGGGGTTGAGCCTTGGCGGGGTGGCACGGATTGGCCAATTGCAATATTTGCAAGTCTTTGTGACGCTGGCGATGGCGGCGGTGATCAATCATGACCCGCTTCGCCTTGAAACCGTTCTGACCGCGGTATTGGTGACGGTGCTGGTGATTATTGCCATGCGATTTAAAGCCAAATCGCCATCCGAATAACATGACCATCCAAAACACAGCCATAAAAAAAGGAAGGGCATTTCTGCCCTTCCCCAAAATGCTTATCCGTAAGGACGATTACTGAGCCATCCAAGCGTTGAAACGTTCGGAGATTTCAGCACCGTTATCGGCCCACCAATCTGGGTCAGCGATGACGGTACGGTCCTGTACTTCAGCACGGTTTGGCATATGCTTCAGGATGTAATCGCCTGTGTTGAACCATGGTTCACCAGCAGCGATGATGTCCAGAGCAGAGTTACGCATTGGGCCGTAGTTGATGTACTTAGCCTGCTCTGCCTGTGCTTCTGTTGAAGACATATGGGCAGCCAATTTAAAGGCTTCTTCCTTGTTTGGAGCGCCCTTAACAACAACCAACCATTCTTCTTCCAGAACCTGACCGTCCCAGATGGTGACGAAAGGCTGACCATCGTTCAGAACAGCTGAACCGATACGGCCGTTGTATGCCAATGACATGACAACTTCACCTGATGAAACCAATTCAAGCGGCTTGGCGCCTGATGACCAGAAGACAACGTGGTCTTTGATGGTGTCGAGCTTAGCAAACGCGCGGTCGATACCTTCTTCTGTGTCCATGACGTCATAAACTTCGTCAATAGCAACACCGTCAGCAACAAGTGCCATTTCGATCAGAGCGTTACCCCAAGTGTGGATACCACGCTTGCCAGGGAACTTTTCAACATCGAAGAAGTCACCGATTGTTGAAGGCTGCATGCCGAAGCTTGACTGGTGCTTTGTCTTACCGTTTGAAGGGTAATCTTCTGTGCTGAAGAATGCGGCGTATGACCACCAAATCTGTGGAACAACACATTTGTTTGGCAGTGGAACCATCAGATCGTCTTCGAAGGCAACGCCATCAGGTGTTGGCAGACGATACTCATCTGGAATTTCTTCAAACAGACCTTCGTCACAACCTGTGCGCGCCTGACCTGGAAGCACGTCAACGATGTCCCACTGGACATTGCCTGACTCAACCTGAGCGCGAACTTCACCAAGACCACCGTTGTAGTTGATCCAGTTGATTTTTTCGCCTGTCCAAGTTGGCTCATAACCTTTTTGCTGAGAAGCGGTGTAAGCACCACCCCAAGAAACGACATTGACGTCAGCAATCGCTGAACCGGTCAATGATACTGACACAAGCGCTGCAGACGCCAGTGCAATTTTACTGGTAATGTTCAAGATCATTTCTCCCAATCTTTAACTAGTTAAACGGATTATAATTTTTCCGATTGAAAGACTTCAGCAAGTGATGGCTTTGCTGTCAAGTATTTATGCAAAAAAATATTAGGAAAACAAAATATATCATATCAGGCCTTTGGCCTGATGTACCCTTGACCATCGCCTTATTTTTGCTGGCTTATTGCTGGCTTAACTGCCAATCATTGGGGTCAATATCAAGCCACGCTTCCACCGCCGCTGTTGCGATCACGCTGACCGTCCCGTTGTCTTCATCAACAACATTTTGCCCACCAAACACAACATTGACATGAGCCTTGCCCCGCGGCAGATCCGCCGCCACCACATCCGCATCAACCTGTTCAGGTTTTTGCACCCCGATGGTGACCTTGACCTGCATATCTTCATGGCGATACCCAAGCGAACGGAACAAGGTTAAAGACGAATGATGCAAAGCATCTTGCACCGCGCGGCGGGCGGCTTTCGTATAATCCTCACCGTAAAGATCATTGCCCGCGCCCATTTCAAGGATCATGCGTTTCATTTCGCTTCTCCTCTTGGCTCAAGGTCAAAAGACACCACAATCGCGGCATGGGCAATGATTGTTGCGCCCGATTGATCAGGTTTGGGAACATCCAACCCGCCTTCGGATGCCGTGACCGTCACCTGCCCATAAGGAAAGATGGCGGCGATGGCATCACGATCCACCTCTGCTGGCTTTTGGGTGGCAATATCAACATCAATGATCATGGCTTCTTTCGGGAAGCCAAAAGCATCCGCCATATTAAGCGAATTATGCCATAACGCGTTTTCAACGGCTCTGATGCCGGCTTTGGTGTAATCATGCTGGCGCAGGGATGACCCCATCCCCAGTTCCATTGCCACGCGTTTTTTTGCCATGGTATTGTCCTTTCCAATTGACAGTTACTATAGGACAACTGAAAATTAGAACAAGGACGTTCTTTTCATAACAGCCGTTGTTTTAAGCCAATCCACGAGGGATTCATAATGTCGCGCTTTACCATTGATTTTGACCATCGCCCCCATGGGGTTGAACCGCTTGTTGATGAGCCTGAATTTAACCCCAGCCTGCATCTCGCCTTGGAAAAGCCGGGGGAGATCATTTCGCTTTCTGAATTTGGTTACAGCGAAGATGATATTGCCGCCTGCCCTTCTGATTTCGCCGCCACTGATATTTTCCGTATCCTCAGCCCAGAAGGCGCGGCCTGTCTCTATGAGGTCTGCAAACAATTAGAAGAGTTTACCACCAGCAACCCGCGCATCCAGCGCAATATGCGAGGCGGGGTGTATCGGTCAAAATTCTTACGTGATCTTTGCATGAGCCCTGATGTCACGGCTTTTATTTCTGACATTTGCGGGGTTGAGTTATTGCCCCATACCATCCCCCATCAGATGGGGCATCTCAATTACGCCCCTACAACCGTAGGGGATAATGTTGATAAATGGCACGTGGATACCCTTCGGTATGATTATGTCATGTTTGTCACAGACCCAAAGAAAAACGAAGGCGGCGCGTTTCAATATTACCGCGGCACGAAACATGAGGTCGAAGCGCTTCACAAAGACGGCAAACCGCTAAACCCTGAAAAAATCATTAGCCCTGAAATGCCCGGGCCGGGCTATGCCATCATGCAACAGGGCAATATGGTGGTGCATCAAGCCAAAGGGCTGACCGCCCCCGGGGAGCGTATCACCATGGTCAATGGCTATATCCCGAAAGACCCGCATTTCCCTGATTTCACCCGCTATGATCAACTGCGTTTCGCTGATCCTGAAGATGTGGTGACCGCTGAATACAGCCGCCATATCGCCATTTTAGGACAGCGGATGCTCGATGATGTCTTTGCCAAAGATGGGTTCTCCAACAATCGCTTTGGTTACGCGGAACGGCTGGAAGATGTGGCCAAAGCCCTGCAAGCGGCGGCGGATCAAATCAAAGACAGCGACAGCGATACATTGGAACATTTCGGCGATTAAAGGCTGTTATTGAAACAAAAGGGCAAGATCGAAACCTTGCCCTTTT